>JAPYTK010000175.1 GCA_029941785.1 Polyangiaceae bacterium
ACAAGTACGCCGAGAACATGCAGCACAAGGAGCGCGAGCACCTGTCCTTCTGCTACCAGAAGGTCACCATGACCTGGGAAGACGGCGGGATCACGGCCGAGGACGACTGGGAAGCTCCCAACGTCTAATCGACACCCTCTCCCCGCGCGATGGTCGCAGCCCTCTTTTCTCCGGCTGCACCGTCGCGCGCTTTTGCGTTTGTAGGGGCCGACCGCCGACTACGGATCACCGAGCCGCGCTGGGATCACTTGGGCAGACAGACGAGCAAGTCGAAGTAGATTCGATCGTCGCTGATCTGGCCTGCCGTTCGCGTCTCCATCCAGGCGATGGCGAGGGTGCCACCTGCTGCGCCAAAGAAACCGTCGTCTGCGATCGCCTTCACGCTCTTGATGGTGCGCGACTCGCCGCTCGCGAGCTCGCCCGGACGAATGGCGAGCTTGGCTCGGCCTCGGTCGTGTCCCGCCGTGTCCCAGAGCGCGTAACCGAGCGACTTGGTATCGTCGATGAACGAGCCGACGATCAAGAACATGTCGCCGACCCAAGCGTTGTCGCTTTTTTCGATGGGGATCGCGCTCAGATCGGAAACGGGCTCGCTCGCGTTGAGGTCGGATGGTCCGAATGTGCCGATGTCGCTCTTCGCAATTTCACCGAAGAAGAGTCGTGGATTCGTCGCCATTTCGGCCAGGGCCACCCGGAGCGCGCTCTGGTCGGAGTTGGCCGAGGCATTCATGAACTGGACGTCCTTGGCTTCGATGCTTCGCGGCGTCGTGTCGTCGTTTTCGAGGTTCAGGCTGACGTGGCGGATCGACCCCGTGTCGGCCACGTCCAAAAACACGTGAACCGCGTCGCCGACCGATGCGATGACAGGGGAGCCGTTTGTATTCTTGAGGCTCGGTGTGCCTCTCACCGGCAGATCGGTTTCGTCCGTCTGGCAGCGATGAAAGAGTTCGTGGGGGGTCTGGTTTTGGTCCATGTAGGCCAAGTAGTAGGTAAGAGGCTTGTCTACCGGCGGATTCGGTGTCGCCAGCTTGCTGTCGTAGAGGAGCGCGCCTAGCGGGTTGCCGCTACTCAAGTCCATATCGGCGTAGGTTTCATAACCGATAGGATTCGATTCGAGGGGTTCACCCTGGAAGAACTCGCTGACTTCGACGCTGCCGCCGTCGCTCACTTCCATCAGGTAGATCGTGTCGTCGGATCCTGGCGTGACCGTCAGCAACCTCCCGCCGCTGTTCGCGATTCGCTCGGCGACTTGCGTGCCATTCACATCAAACACGTGGGTCTGTGTGGGGGTGTTCCCCATCCCGCTGTTGATCCTCGTGACGATGGCGACGCCATTGCCTTGGGGGATCAACCACATCCGATCGTTGATGGTGTCGGTCGGCTTGGTCGTGACGAGCACAGGCGCGCTGGTTTTCCAGTCGCAGCTCAGCTGGGAGACCACGCCACCTGAACCGCCCGCGCCGCCTGAACCGCCTGCTCCTCCTGCTCCTCCTGCTCCTCCTGCTCCGCCGGTCGGATCCGTCGCCTCGAAGTTGGTGCACGCGGCGCTCAGCGTGACGAGTCCGACCAAAGCTATCGAGGATCGCGCGGTGAGGAGCATGACACAAAGTTAGCACGGATGACCCCTTCCGGGTGACGCCCTCGACGTGGACCGGAGCGTGTCCGGCCATTGACGCAGCCGCGTCTCAGGGCTCTTGTGAGCACCTGGAGGGACACATGGCTGAGCCGATCATGACGCCGGCGCAGAAGAGCAAGCAGCGGACCGGGTTGGTACTGTGGGCAGCGGGGATCGGGATCGGTCTGTTGATCCAGATCGTGATGCTCATCGTGCTGCCGGTCTTGGCGGACGGAAGCGTGGCGGTCATGATGCTCTTTCTCGGCGCGGTCATCGCGATACCGGCGTGCCTGATCTACATGGTCGTGCCCTTGCTCATCGATCGCTTCGAGCCCGAGCCGTGGAGGACCTTGGCGATGGCCTTTCTTTGGGGAGCGATCGGTGCCGGCGGCCTGTCGCTCCTCATCAACACGACCATGAGTCTCATCGGCGGGGCGATCGCTGGCCCATCCGGCGCGACGTTCTTCGGTGCGGTCGTCAGTGCGCCCATCGTCGAGGAGCTGACCAAGGGGCTCGCCCCGCTCGGCATGTTCTTGTTCATGCGTAGGCAGTTCGACGGCAAGGTCGATGGTTTCATCTACGCGTCGTTTTCCGGCCTTGGTTTCGCCGTGATGGAAAACTCCGTCTATTACGGGCGCGGTCTCGCTACGGGCGACTTCGTTCACCAGTTTCTCATTCGCGGTGTCCTTCGCCCGTGGAACCACGCCTTCTATTGCGCGATGTTCGGGATCGGTCTCGGCATCGCGCGGGAGACGACGAAGAGGCGCGTGAAGTGGTTGGCGCCGACGGCGGGACTGTTCGTCGGCATCAGCTTGCATGGCTTCTGGAACGCGCATGGCTTCTTGCTTGGGGTGTTTGGGATCCGCGCCGGACTGTGGAGTCAGCTCGTGCTCACGGCTTTCTATTTCCTCATCGTTCTCGTGATGGTGGGGACCATCATCTACTTTGTCGTGCACGAGGGGAGGGTGATGCGCGCTCAGCTCCAGGACGAGGTGCTCATCGGCAACCTCAGTCAAGCTGATATCGATCTCGCCGTGCACCCCTTTGGCCGTTACAAGGCCCGCTTCGGCCCCGGAGGGAGCGAGCGACGTCAACAGCTCGTCGGGGCGATCATCCGCCTCGCGATGACCAAATCGCACGCGGGTAGGGCCCATGCGGGCAAAGCGTTCACCGTGAGCATGGGCGCGATCGCGCCGCTTCGGCAAGAGGTGCTGCGCCTTCGTCAGCCACCCCAAGCGGCCGCCGAGCAGCAGAGCCGGCACTGAGCTGCGCCAACAGCTCGTCCGCCGAAGCGACTGCACCAAGAGTGACTCCCAAACGGTAAGCTCAGCGGATGCCGCTGTCTTTCAAATGCGCATCCATCGCCTGCCAGTACCTCGGATCGTGATGAGGCAGATCGTTGTGTCCGCAATCGAACGTCACCAGCTTCGAGCGCTTGGCGGTAGCGTGAAGCTCGACCGCGTGATCATGAGGGACGATGCGATCCTTGGTGCCGTGAAACAGCAGCACCGGCACGTCGAGCGAGCGTAGGACGTCCTCGTTGTCGAAGGGATCGCTCACGAGAAAACCGGGCAACAGGAAACGCTTCGCCATCGACCGAACGCTGCGAAAGGTGGACTCGAGCACCAAGGCTCGTGGCTTGCGAAGCCGGCTCAAGCTGCACACCGCCCCACCGCCGAGTGAGCGCCCGTGAAACACCACCCGCGAACCGTCCACTTCCGGTCGGGCCACGATCGCATCGTAGAATTTCACGAAGTCCTCCTGGATCGCCACTTCGGAGGGCGAGCCATCGGAGCGGCCGTAGCCCCGGTACTCGAGCATCGCGACGCTGATCCCCCGTTCGCGATAGGGGGCCATCGGATCGGGCCAGTAGTCGATGAGCTCGCCGTTGCCGTGGGCGAAAAACACGACCGGACCAGGCTCGTCCTTCGATGCACCTTCTCCGAGCAGCAGCCAAGCTTCGCTCTTGCCATCCTCGTGGCTGACGTCCATCCGGATGACGTCGGAGGGTGCGGAGCCCGCGGGAGGCTTGGGGACGAGGTGACTGGGAAAGAGAATGAATCGTTGCAGCGCGGTGAGCACGGGGCCTCCGACGATGAGCAATACCACCAGGGTGATGAGCCAACGTTTAGCACGCGAGCGCTTTGCCGAGCGCAAAGGTTCGCCGGTCCCGGACGGGGGACGTGGTTTTTTCGGCTCGCTCAACTCGAGCTCAATAATGGTAGGGGAACTTGTCGAAGTCCTGATCGCGTTTTTCGAGGAAGGCGTCGCGGCCCTCTTTCGCTTCTTCGGTGCCGTAGGCGAGACGAGTGGCTTCTCCGGCGAACAGCTGCTGCCCGACCAAGCCGTCGTCGGGCAGATTGAAGCCGTACTTGAGCATGCGCATCGCCGTCGGGCTCTTGCTGTTGATGATCTTGGCCCATTGCAGTGCGAAGCTTTCCAGCTCGGCGTGCGGCACCACGCGGTTGATCATACCCATCTCGAAGGCCTCTTGCGCGGAGTAATCGAGCCCGAGAAAGAAGATCTCCCGGCTGCGCTTTTGTCCGACCTGCCGGGCGAGATAGGCCGATCCATAGCCGCTATCGAAACTACCGACATCTGCATCGGTTTGCTTGAAAACCGCGTGCTCCTTACTGGCGATGGTGAGATCGCACACGACATGCAGACTATGTCCACCGCCCGCCGCCCAACCGGGCACCACCGCGATCACGACCTTGGGCATGAAGCGAATGAGTCGCTGCACCTCGAGAATGTGAAGGCGCCCGAGCCTGGCCGGATCGATCGCGCCCGCCTGATCGCCCGTTTCGTACTTGTAGCCGTCCTTGCCCCGGATCCGTTGATCACCGCCGGAGGAAAACGCCCAGCCCCCGTCTTTGGGTGAGGGGCCGTTGCCCGTGATCAGCACGCAGCCGACATCGCTCGATTGGCGCGCATGATCGAGCGTGCGGTAAAGCTCGTCGACGGTCTGCGGCCGAAAGGCGTTGCGGCATTCGGGCCGATTGAACGCGATGCGAACCGTCCCGTGGTGACGGCAGCGGTGGTAAGTCACGTCGCTCAACTCGAAGCCAGCGACGGGCTCCCAATCGGATGCATTGAAGATTTCGGAGACCATCATTTTTCGCAAGCTATCGGGCTTCGGCGGCCGTGTAAACCGCACAACGGGCGGCGGGACCTGCGCTGCGATGGGGTCGTGCTCAGCGTCAGGAATCGGGCGCGGCGTCTTTGGCGCCCGGCCTTTCCCAGCACAAGAAGCTGGCGTTGTCGGTGCAGCCGCTCGCCTCGATGACGCGCTCGTTGTCGAAGGCCTCCCCGTAGCGCGCTTGCAGGGCATCGAGCAAGCGGTGCTCCTGGGCGAGGCCGCCAGGCACGGCGCAGCCATGGCCATCCGATTGGAACAGCAACCAGTGAAAATCTTCGGCGAAGGGCCCCTCGTCGGTTGTGATAATGGCGATCTTGTCGATGTTGGACCAGCATGCCTCTTCGAGAAGCTTGCCGTTTCGGTACCGGTGAACGCCATCGTCGTCGATCACCAAGGACGGAGAAGTGGCGGACTTTCTTCCTAGTAAAGGTAACGCAAACGGGAACATGGGCACCTCCTTGTTAATTGGTCATACAACCAAAATAAGCATGAGATCATCGGGTGCAAGGTTTATTTGGTTACATGACCAAAATAGGTATGGCGGACGGCTCGATGTTGCTAGGCTCACGCCGTGGGACGACCGAGCAACACCGAAGAACGACGAGCTCAGATCGTGGGTGGCTTGCTCGAGGTGATGGCCGAGCGGGGCTACGAAGGGGCCACGATCGTGGCCATCGCGAAGGCCGCGGGCTTGCGCTCGGGCTTGGTGCACTATCACTTCGAGACGAAGCGGGCGATCCTCGTCGCGCTGGTGGAGCGCTTGGTCGAGACGGTCGATCAGCGTTTCAAGTCGCGCCTTCAAGGGGTGGACGGGACGCCCCGCGAGCGTCTCGACGCGTGGATCGATGCTCATCTCGCGCTTGGCCCCGATGCCGATCCCGATGCGGTGGCTGCTTGGATTTTCATCGGGGGAGAGGCCATTCGCCAGGCTGACGTGCGGCAGATCTACCAGCGAGCGATGACGTCGCGGATCTCTGGGGCACAACAGCTGGTCCGCGACGTTCTCATGAGCGAGGGGCGGAGCACTCAGAAGATGGCCGAGCTAGCCGCTCTTCTCGTCGCTGCCGTCGAGGGGGCGTATCAACTCGGCGCGACGGTACCGGACGAGCTTCCCTCCGGTTTTGCGGCCCCTTATGTGCAGCGTGTGCTTCGCGGTCTGATCGACAGCGAGCCGCGGGTCAAGGGCGGTTGAAAGCGGCGGCGTGGCCGTGCGCGATGAGCCGCGCCATTTTGATCTCGTCGATCCCTTCGATGGCGCTCGCTCGTTCGTGTTCCTGGCTCGCAGTGACGTCGGACAAGAGGGTGTTGTCAGGGCAGACGCATACGCGCACGCCTCGATCGAGCCATTGGCCAAGCGGGTGCGACTCGACCCGATCGATGACGCCGGTATGTACATTGGATGTCGGGCACGCTTCGATGGTGACTTCCCGCTCGAGCACCAGATCGACGACCGCCGCGCTATCGAGCAGCGTCGTGCCATGTCCGATCCGCTGGGCGTGCAGTTGCTCGATGGCGACGCGGATCTCTGACACGTCCCGTCCCTCTGCGGCGTGTACCGTTCGTCCGATCCCGAGCTGCTTGGCGCGGGTGAAGGCCGGGGCGTAGTCGGCCATCGAAAAATCGTGACCCGGAGCTGGACCGCCTGCGAGATCCAGACCCACCACGCCTTGCCGGGACGCTGCGATGTCGACCAAATGCGCCAACACCTCCGGTGGCTCACCGTAAAGCCCACACAAGATGAGTCCTGCTCGGCCCGCGATCCCTTCGAGCGCCGCCTCGACGATGGCCTCCGGCGCAGCACCCTGGTGCAATTGCGGGGCGAAGCGGATCTCCAAGCAACTGACTCCGTCGTCGTCAGCGTCTTCGCAAATCTCGCTCGCGATCCGTTTTACGCGCTCCGGCGTTTGCAGCAGCGAGAGCGTAAACGCAAAACGCGATAGCGCCTCGCTGAGGCCCATGTTCGCCGAGAAACACAAGTCATCAGGTACGCTCAATCCGTCACGTGCCGCGAGCTGCTGCAGGCTCGAGCGCCGGAGCGAGCCGTCGAGATGCCGGTGTAAATCAGCGAGGGACGCGAGGCTCATGTGAGCACTCTTAGGCGGCTTTACACAAAGAGGTCAACGGCTAGCGGCGAGACCGGCCGATCCGAGGGCTCTCAGGCGGGGTCGTCACGACGAAGAGCGCCGTCTCGTCGCTCGTGTGCGACAATGAGCCGAACCGCACCTCGTCATGCCTCGTCCTCCGGCCCCCCTTCATCAAGTTCACGACATCGAGGTCTTGTTGCGTGCGCATCATCCGGTCTTGTTTCTCGAGACGATCGAGGACGAGCGGGCGGAGGTGCTGCTCGAACACCTCGCGGATCACATGTCGATGCCCCTCTTCAAGTGGCAACCGCTACGCGGCTTGCGAGCGAGCGGCGCGACGAGCCCACTCACGAACACGGGCCAGCTCGACCAATGCTTGGCGCACATTCGCTCGCATACACGTCCCGCCTTGTTCTACTTGCGTGATGCCGAGTCGATGTTTGACGATGCGAGTTTGCTTGCGCGGCTCGAGGAGGTTCACCAGATCCTGTGGCAGCACCAGGGTGCGATCGTCCTGAGTGGCGTGGGGAGTTACGAGCTATCGGAGGCTGCTGCACGGCTCGTGACCTGCGTCACCTTGGAGGCTCCAAGCGATGAGGAATATCACGGCTACCTGTCGAACTTGCTCCGTGATCTGAGGACGCGTCAAAGGGTCACGATGCGGCTCCGTTCGGAGGATGTCCGATCGCTGATCGACAGGCTCCGGGGTCTCACCTTCTTCGAGATAAAGAAAATCATTACCCAATCGATCGCCGAAGACTGGTCCTTCGATCGGGGTGCGATCCTTCGGGCCATTGAGGCCAAGAAGGAGATCGTGCGGCAGAGTGGTGTGCTCGAGTTGTCGTCAGCGGTGGGTTCGATCGACGACATTGCGGGTCTCGAGCAGCTGAAGGAGTGGCTGAGGAAACGCAAGGCCGCCTTCGCTGACCCGCATGGGGCTGCGGCCTTTGGCTTGAGCCCGCCGCGCGGTGTCTTGCTCCTCGGTGTTCCGGGGTGTGGCAAAAGCCTGTCGGCCAAAGCGGTTGCGGGTGAGTACGGCTTGCCCTTGGTTCGACTCGATCCGGCCCGTCTTTATACGAAGTACATGGGTGAAACCGAGAAGAACCTCAAGCGCGCGATAACCATGGCCGAGCACATGGCCCCGATCGTGCTGTGGATTGACGAGATCGAAAAAGCGTTTGCCCCATCGGGCGGGTCGCAGGACGGCGGCACCTCGCAGCGTGTATTCGGGAACTTCTTATCGTGGATGCAGGAACGCGAAGCGCCAGTGTTCGTGGTCGCGACCTGCAACGACATCGCTCAGTTGCCGCCCGAGATGTTGCGCAAAGGCCGTTTCGACGAAATCTTCTTCGTCGATTTGCCGGAGGCCGATGCGCGCGTGGAGATCTACCGTCTTCAGATTGCTGCCCGTAAGCGCGATCCCGAGGCTTTTGACCTGGAAATGTTGGCGACGGCGTCCGACGGCTTCAGCGGAGCGGAGATCGAGCAGGTCGTCGTGTCGGCGCTTTACGCGGCCTATGCAGAGGATCGGGAGCTGACAACGGCCGATCTGCGGGCCGAGATCGAGAAGACCAACCCTCTCTCGATGACCATGAGCGAGAAGATCGACGAGCTTCGCGCATGGGCGAGAGGGCGAGCGGTGGCGGCCGGTGGAAGCTCATTGGGTGGGTAGGGGAGCGGCCGGGGGGACAAACGGCTCCGGTGCATCCCGCCGGAAGGTTTCGAGTTCGGCGGTCGCGATGCCGAGCCGCGGATGGCTGTTGCGGGTGTAGCAGTCGACGCGTTGCTCGAGGAAGGAGCCTCGCCATGGGACGTGGGGCTCGAGATCGGCAAGTGCCTCGGCGCAAAGGACTGCGTCACCAGAGCGCATGGCGATCTCGAAGCGCAAGCGTCGCCGCCGGTCATCGTGAACGTTGGCGCTCAGCGGCTCCGCCAACAGTTTTACGACCTCGGGCATCGAGCCTGGCGATTGCCGGGACAGGGCGAGAGCGACGCCAGGCAGCGAGCGCTTTATGAGCTCGTAGTGGGCCCAAGGCTGCTGCCGCAACGACTGGATGGCTCGCGCGAAGGACTTGGTGGCCAAGCTGGGGTTGCCCCGTGCGAGGTGGAGCTTCGCCTCGATGATGTGCGATTCCGCAGGGTAGGTGTTGCGCATCGCGTCGATCAAGGGAATGGCGTTCTCGGCGTTGCCTAGCTGAGCGTAGGCGTCGGCGAGAACCATTCGCTGTACGGGATTTGTCGGTGACTCGTTTTGAGTTTCCCATGCGCCGACCACATCGCGCGGGCGCCGATTGATCCACGCTTGCTGGGCTTGGCGACGTCGTTGTTGTGCGTTCGAGGCATCGGGCAACTCCGGCAGGGACGGCGAGGATACGCCTACCGCGATCCCCATGGAGATGTACGCATCCGCAACCACCGACCAATCGACATCGCCACCCATTATCAATCCCGCTGGCCTGTCCGCACCTTGAGCCATGGCGACGCGCCTCACGTCCTCGACGCTGAAGTCGTGCTCGCGACCCATGGCCCGCGCCAGCGCGAACTCCAGGAGGTTTCGGTCGTCGCTGTTGATGAGCATCGGGCCGGCGTCTTTCGCGACCTGCTTGGCGAAGCCCGGGCGGGCGACGTAATGGGCCAAGGCCCCTTCGAGGCCTTCGGTCCGCCACGCGTTGCTGAGCGCGCTGCGGAAGGGCTCCTGGGCGAGCCGCGCTCGCATGGCTTTGGCGTCCATCGCTTGCAGGCCGTCGCTCGCGATCAACGCCAGGTCGTTGTGGTCGGTACGCCACGACTCGACGGATCCGAACACCGAAGAGAGGGTGGCGTAGATGATGCGCACGCTGCGTGCGTCGATCTCATAACCCTGCACCCATTGAACGAAGACGCCCCCCGGCCTGAGCCGCTGTTTGACCGCTGCGTAAAACTCTTGCGTGAACAAGCTCGCAACGCCGGCACGGTAGGGGTTGGATGGCTCGGAGAAAACGAGGTCGTAGCGCGAGGCCGTGGTGAGGAGGACCTCGCGTGCGTCGGCCAAATGCACGTGGACCTTCGGATTGTTGAGCACGTCCTGATTGACGGCCCGGCAAGCTTCGACGACCTCGAGCACGGCAGGTTCGATCTCGACCGCGTCGACGTGTTTCACCTCGGGCAAGGCGCCGATCCAGCCCGCTGTGCTGCCCGTGCCCAGGCCGATGACCAGCGCATGTTCGACCTTGGGGTGGCGCAAGGCGCCCACCAGCCCCCCCATGACTTGGGTAGGCGCATCGTTGACGGCGGCACCATCGCTCTTGCCATTGACGAGGAGAATCGTGTCATCAGCGAGGGACAGGCCAATCGCGCTCTCACGACCTTCCAGGTGCTTCTTGACGACGCGCTTCCGGCCGTTCATCCAGCGCTGCAGACCGTTGCGGTTGAGCCCCGTGAGGAGGCTGTCGACTCGTCCAGCTCCGATGGGGCTGTGCCGCCACACGGCTGTCGGTCCTTCGGCGGTGTAGATCGAGACGATGGTCAGTAGCGCGATCGCGCCCGGTAGGACGCGCGCTGGGCTCCACGTGTTGGCGGCCCGCCAGGCGCACACCAGCGCGAGCACCGCGAGGGTCACCACGGCGAGACGCCACGCACCTTCGGCGGCCACCAGGGGAAAGAGAATGAAGCCGCCGGCGAGCGAGCCAACGATCGCACCCAAGGTATTCGCCGCGTAAGCGCGCCCGACATGCACGGCCAGCCCCTTTCGCGCACGGCCGAGGAGTGCCACGAGCAAGGGGAATTGGTAGCCAGATACCATAGCGCCGGGCAACACGACGAGCGCGACCACGGCGCTCCAGCTAACGAGCTGCCCGGACATCCCCAGGCCACCGAGCCCCCGCGTGAGCAGTGCCAGAAGAGCGACGTTGTCGCCCATGAGGTACGGAATGGCCAGGAACACCCCCTCAAGCGCGCAGGTCAAGGCGAAGCCGTTCAAACTCACCGGTCGATCTTTGGGTCGCGAGGCGTAGACGAGTCCACCCAGTCCAATTCCTAGCAGTGCGAACGCCAAGATCAGACCAAAGGTGTACGACGAGCCGCCCAGCAACGGGCTGAGCACCCGGTACCACACCAGCTCCATCAACAGAAAGACGAAGCCAACGACTCCCGCTGCGATGAGCGCCAAGGAAGGCGCGATGCCGTCACCGGGCCCACTCTCGGCGACCGAATCCTCGATGGGCTCTTCGGCGAGCCCCTCCTTCTTGGTGGTCGCGTCGGTGGCGGAGTCTGCGCGCGTCTCGGCACGGCGCCGGGCGATACTCCGGGCGACCATCGCGACGAGCAGATTGATGAGACAGCCAAGCCAAAGTGTCATCCGCGTACCGAAGACCTCTAGCAACAAGAAGCTCGACCCGAGAACGCCACATACCGCGCCCAAGGCGTTCGCTCCGTAGAGCCAGGCGGTGGCGCGGCGTCCGTGGTCGTCTTCGTTGGTTGCGGCGCGGGCTGCTGCGGGCAAGGTACCGCCCATGAGCAGGGTCGGCGGAAGCAAGACCACTGCGCTCAGCAGCAGGCGCACCAGCGTCGCCCCGACGGTACCGAGTGAACTCACGCCGCCGAGCGAGAAGTAGGCTGATTGGGCCCACCACAGCAGCACGGGCGAGACGGCAGCGCTCAGCGCAATTCCAAGCTCGAGTTTGGCGTACAAGGCGAGCGGGGCAGAGCTCTTCTCTGCTCGTTTGCCCAGCCAATAACTACCGTAGCCCAGCCCCCCCATGAACACGGCCAACACCACCGCGGTCGCCGGCGTCGAGGCGCCGAAGACCAGCCGAAGTGCGCGCATCCACACGACTTGATAGAGCAAAGCGCACGCGCCGGAGAAGAACAGCAGCAGCGCGACAGGCCAGGCACGTCGGGTCATGCCGGCCACCATAGCAGCGGCATACCGGGGCCCCACATTTGCCGAAGCGCAGGGACGGGTCATCGCGACGAGTCGGAGAGAAGCGAAACTCCGGCGGGGGCATTCGGGCTTGGCGAGCGAGACCCGAAACCCGTCGCCAGCGGGAGCGAATGTTTGCTACTCTGCGGTGCTTCCCCCGGCTTGGAGACAAAGGAGAGATCGTCATGGCGCACAGTGCATTCGAGAACGTCAACCGGTACTTCAATCAAGCAGCAAAGATCCTGAAGCTCGACGACAAGGAAGCTGAGCTTCTCGCCACGCCATCGCGCGAGCTTCGTGTCGAGTGCAACGTTCGGATGGACGATGGCACCGTCGGAACCTTCATCGGATTTCGGGTTCAGCACGACAACTCTCGTGGTCCGTACAAAGGGGGGCTGCGCTACCACCCGA
>JAPYTK010000176.1 GCA_029941785.1 Polyangiaceae bacterium
GCCCACAGGTATAGATGCTGCCCGCGGTCACACTCGTCCATGTCGCGTCCGTGCCAACCTGTTGAGGGGTTAGTTGGTCGCTGAACTTATTGTTGACCTTGGCGGTGTCGTAACCGAGCTGGTTGTAGCTGTTCGCTCCCCAACACCAGAGCGTACCCGCCGTGCCCGCCGAGCGGATCCCGCAGGTGTGGTACTCAACATAAGAGGTGTTGGAAAAGTCGTCGCCGGTCGCAACCGCAATCCAATCTTTGTCGCCACCGCTCACCTCCACCGCTTCGCGCTGGCTCACGCTGTTTCCATCGCCCAGCTGACCGTCGCGGTTGTCACCCCAACACCAGAGGCTACCATCTTGGCCGACGGAGCAAGCGTGCTTCTTGCCCGTCGAGATCGCGCTCACCGGTCCATGGGTCAGTGCTCTTGGTGAGGCACGCTTACCGCTCACCCCTACGCCGGTAGCGCTGTAGAGGCTCGAACCCCAACATTGGATCTCGTCCCCCCGCATCCCACAACCATGCCCATGGCCGATGCCGATCTCCGTCCAGCCCGCTTCGGCGCCGATCTGCACAGGGGTGGCGCTGCCGTTCCCGTCCGGGCCAAGCTGACCGCCCTCGCCGCTGCCCCAGCACCAGAGTGTCCCGTCCGGCTCGCGCAGCCCGCACGTATTTTTCGAACCGGACACCACAGCCTGGTAAGTATTGGCCGCGTCGATGGCAACGGGGATCAAGCGCTGCACCGTCGTTCCGTCGCCCAGCTGGCCTTTGTCGTTCCTGCCCCAACACCAAAGCTGCCCGCCCGTCTTGCGCGCACAGCTGTGACTTTCCCCGAGCGCGATCGAGGCCCAGTTCTTGTCGGTTCCGACTTGCGTGGGAATGTCTTGTTGCGTCTGCAAGCCGGTACCGAGCTGTCCATACAAGCCCTGCCCCCAGCACCACAGCGACCCCTCCGTCGCGATGGCGCAGGTGTGCGAATAGCCGATGGCCACGGTGGCGATCTTCAGCGCAGCGCCGACACTCACCGCCACTGGACTCTGAGAATCCGGTTGGTTGTTGACGCCGAGCTGTCCGAGGGTGTTCTTGCCCCAACACCAAAGACTGTCGTCGGCACGAATCGCGCAGGTGTGAAAACCCTCCCCTTCGGCGAGTCTTTGGTAAGTCGACGTCCCGGGATCTCCGGGATCGCCCAATCGCTGAGGCAGATAGGTGGCTCCACCTGCGCCGAGTTTCCCTCCCCAACACCACACGCTGCCGTCCGCCTTCCGGCCGCAACTCGCGATAAAACCAGCCCTTACCTCGACCCAGTCGTCCGTTGGCACCACGATGGGGTGACTCTGATCGGTCTCCCAATCCGTGCCGAGCATCATGTAGAGCACCTGGCCGTCTGACTTTCGATTGCTGCCCCAACACGTCGCCTTGCCGTCCGCGCGAACCGCGCAATTGTGAATATAACCTACGCTGAGCTGAGTGTAGCTCGAACGGCAGGCCTTCCCATCACCCACAAACCCCGATTGGCAGGTACAAGAATAACTGCCTTCGGTGTTGAGACAATCCGCGTAGGGGCTGCAATCGTCGAGCGCGAGACCGCACTCGTCGACCTCGATGCACGAAAAGCCATCGCCCTCGAAGCCCGATTTGCACGTGCAAGCATAGAAGCTAGACGTGTCCTCGCAGGTCGCGTTCGCATCGCACTGGTGCGAATCGTCCGCGCATTCGTCGCGCTCGGTCCAGTCGCCCCCCTGGCCCACCGTCATCGTCGTCACCACCGAGCCGCCACCGCCGCTCGTCGTCGCGGGCCCGGGCTCACCGCCCGAACAGGCGAGGAGGCCAAGCCCTAGCAAAACCCACACATCCGTTGACCGCCAGCACCACTGTCGTCTCATCGCCTTGTCCTTCGAAGTGTCGCTTAGCCGATCGCCCGCACGAAGCTGCCTCTCTTACGGTTCACCGACGACAACGGTCGTCGACGAACACCCCATCATAAGCCCAAACACCTAGCGGCGGGGCGAAAACCTGCCCACCTCAACCCGGATTCGGCACGCTCCAAGCCTCGAAGATCGGCGTGATGTCCTCGCCCGCGACGGTCTCGAAGGCATCGTGCACGGTGTTCCAGTTCTTGATCCCTTGATTGCCTTGTTGCTTGTTCAGCTCAACGAAGAAGTCTTTGTAGAAAGACCATCCGTAGGCGAACTCAAACTGCCGCAAGAAACAGAGTCCCACCCAGGCGCTCCATGCATCGTAGTTCCCCGTCGAGTTCATATCACAGTCGATCGTGTTCTTGTGCAAGGTGAGCTGCATCTTCTCGAAGGCATGAACGGAGAAGATGTTCGGCCACGACTCGAGGGTCTTCACCTGATAGGTCCAATTGCCATCGACGAAGCTAAAGTCGTGCCCGAGCTCGTGCGCGTAGCCCCACACGCCCACGCCTGGCTGCCCAGCGCGAGAAATGCGTTTCTCTGCCGTCACGAGGGTCGTCTTCATACGCACCGGGTTACCCGCAAGCATCAAGCCGGGATTCGTACCATCGGGAAAGAAACGTATCCGCTGACCGTGTTGCGGCACGCCACTGCGCAGTTCTTCGTGCAACTCGTAGAATTCGTCGAGCGTATCCAGAGCGGTCTCAAGCACAACCGCATCCACGGTCGCGGTAGCCACGGGCAGCGTCACGATGATGTGGGCGCCCATGATCTCGACCCAGCCTGAGCTCACTTCCGCGAATGGATAGTCCGCCGCCTCCGTCGCGAGCACGGTGGGAACGGTGTGCCCGTCACTCTCGACCCTCACGGTCTTCTCCCCTGTGGCCGTGCGGCGGGTCTCGTAGCTCTCGCCCAGATCGTTGCTAGGCAGAGCGCCGAGAAAGAGGATCCCTTCCTTGTCGGCCGTGAAAGTCGCGCTGCCATCGACGCAGGTGAGCGCTTGGTCCTTGTAGTGCAGCCCGATCCTGGCCACGAGATCGCCGATCAGGCAGGAACCATGATCGATCCCCTGGCCCTCTTTGTTGTTGACCATCCAGCTGCCGCCCTCGACCGTGAGCTGGGCGGTCTGACCGGTGGTGAGAAAGAGCCCTGTATTGACCCAGTTCTGCGCCGCGGGCACGACGATCGCGTGGCTTCCGTAAGGCCCTTTGGTTCCCATGCGCAAGCACGTCCATTCGCCGTCCTCGCAGGGATCGCTTGGTGCTTCACCGCCTCCGCCGCCAACTCCGCCCGTGCCTCCTGCCATCGTTCCCGGCGACATCCCGCCCACGCTCGCCACCTCGTTCGTTCCACCCGCGTCGCCATCGCCGCTGCCACCAGCACCACGAAAATCGATATCCCCGCTCGACGAACACCCACCAACCCAAGCCGCGACGAGAAGCGTTGCGCTCAGTGTGGAACAACGCTGCAGCCTGGATTTGTGGAACACTGTCATCATTCTGAGCCCTTTCGATGTGCAGTCTCGAAGGATATCATGACTCTGAAGCCGCGGGAGGCTCGCCCATTCGTGTTCAGCACGCTACCATGAGCCATGGCCACCTTGGAGCAAGGCACGATGGTGACCTCGAGTGTTCGCTTGCAGAGATTACTCGGCGAAGGTGGCATGGGAAGCGTGTGGCTCGCAGACCACCTGGGCCTCGGCACGTCGGTCGCGGTGAAGTTCATCTCGCCGCACCTTCTCGCGCGCTTGCCTTCTGCACTCGCCCGATTTGAACGCGAGGCGTCAGCCGCCGCGCGGATCAAGAGCCCCCACGTCGTGCACATGTTGGACCACGGCGTCATGGACAACGGCATGCCGTTCTTGGTGATGGAGTATCTCGAAGGCGAAAGCCTGGGAGACTATCTCGCACGAGTTGGCTTCATGAGCGCCACGAACATAGTCGCCGTGCTCGAACAGGCCGCCAAAGCGATCGACCATGCCCATTTGCTCGGCATCATTCACCGCGACATCAAGCCCGATAACATCTTCCTTCAAGCGATCCCCGACGACGTCGTCGTCAAGCTCCTCGATTTTGGCATCGCGAAGGAAAACAGCTTGGCGGACAACAGTCAGCTTACCAACACGGGATCGATGCTCGGTACGCCTAACTACATGAGCCCTGAGCACATCGTCGATGCGAAACACGTCGATGGACAGGCCGACCTGTGGTCATTGGCCGTGGTCACGTATGAAGCGCTGACCGGCGTCCGGCCCTTCAGTGCAGACAGCGTAGGCGGGACCATCGTGGCGGTCACCAAGATCAAATATCAACCGCCGAGTACATTCGGTACCGCTAAAGCATTTGATGAGTGGTGCGCACGTGCCTTCAACGCTAGTCCCGCCAAACGCTTCAGCTCGGCAAGAGAGATGGCCGTCGACCTCCGCCGAGTTCTATTGCGGGAGAGCACCACCCCAAACGCGAGTCTGCCTGACTTGAACGGCTCCCGCCCATCCGTAGCGGGGGACCGTTCGGCCCCCCCTGCGGCAACTGGCACGCCAGCTTCGGAGCCAACGATCCAAACCCCAGTGTCGCAAACGGATTTGCTCGCTCTGCCGCTAGAAACCTCCGCGGCACCTGCGATGGCCGTTGCACCGGTGGCCCAAGCCCCAGTACTTGCCGCTCGCGCCGAGACATTCGCCGCCGCTTCGGCGACGATCGTCGGCACGGGTGACTTGAGCAAACGAAATCCCGTGCCCATCGTAGCGTTCGTGCTGGTGAGCCTGGCCCTGCTGGTCACGGGCATCGTCGTGAGCCAGATCCTCGATTCACCCGGCGACGACGTGGCATCGAACGATGAAACGGCGGCCAAACACGTCAAGTCCATGTTGCCACCCCTAGGCATGATTCGTATCGATGGTGGTCAGTACACCATCGGCTGTCGGCCGACCTCGTCGGGTTGTTTCGAGGACGAGAAACCACCGCATTCGTTCTCCGTTGGCCCATTCGCGATCATGAAGCACGAGGTCGCGGCGGCGGAATACGCGTCGTGCGTCGGTGCGGCCGCCTGCGCCCCGCCCGGAGCCGGCAAGCACTGCACGGGACACAAGGCGGGCCACGAACGGTACCCCATCAACTGCGTGGACTGGCGCGGTGCGCAGAGCTACTGCTTGCACAAAGGGTGGCGCCTACCGACCGAACAACAATGGGAGGTGGCCGCACTAGGGCATGAGGGCGCCGACTACCCATGGGGCTCGGAGGCGCCCAGCTGTGGGGTCGCCGTCATCGCCGATGATACGGCTCCAGGCTGCGGCACGGACCAACCCTTGCCCATCGAAGCACGGGGCCGTGATGTGTCGTGGGCCGGGGTCCATGACCTGGGCGGGAGCATGCGCGAGTGGACGCGATCCGATTACGCTCCTTACCCGGGCGGCAGCCTCGACGAAGGGACAGCCGGCAAAGTCAATCGGGGCGGCAGCTGGATCATGAAAAAGACGCAGACGAGTACGAGTCACACACGAGCTGTGGATCGTCCCGAAGAAAGACGAAACGACTTGGGATTCCGCTGCGTCTTGGAGCTGAAGGGTTAGCCATGGTCCCACGGTCCACCTGGCTCGGGCTTGTCGGCGCCATCGCTTTGTCGGCCTCAACCGCTTCAGCGCAGCCCCTTCGCTGCAAACCTCCGAAGCAGCTTCATGAAGGCACATGCCGCTACGCGGACGAAATAGGTGCACAGCCCAAGACAACGCCCGCTCCCTTGCCACCGAAGCCTCGCGCCGCCACACCGGGCAAAACTCGCCGTCCACGGTCCTCGGCACCAAGACCCGTGCCGCGTGCCCCCTCGGCGAAACCCAATCCACCACAACCGACGACATCCGAGCCGGCACCACGCCCCACGCCGCCTCTGAAGCCCTCTGAGTCAACCGCCAGCACGGTCGCCCCGTCGCAAGAGTTGGAAGAGTCTACCCATTGGCAACCGATCACGGCAGCCGTTCTAGGCGGGATCGCCGTCGTTGGCGCCGCCGTCGGCACCGGTATGGCGGTGAGCGCAAAGTCTGCGTACGAAGACTCAGAGAGCATGTGCCCCAACCACGTGTGCACAACGCGCTCAGGCCTCGACTTGCGCGACGAGGCCTTTGCCTCAGCGCAAGCCGCCGACATCGCCTTCGCTCTTGCAGGCGTTGCGCTCGCAGGAGGCCTCGTCGTGTGGCTGACCACACCCGCGCCCCATGAAGCCTCGAAGGCGGTCGCCATACGCCTCTCTCCGCAGCTTGCCGGTGGGCGTCTTTCCCTCGAGGCTAGCTGGTAGGTCATGACCACCAACGCCAAATCCCTGATCCCGGTGTGGTGTCTTGCCGCCTTGCTGATGATCAGCTGCGCCAACATATTTGGTTTCGAGCCCGCCACCTTGGCACCCGCATCGGGCGGCGGGGGCAGCAGCGCCACGACGGCCCCAGGCGGGGGAGGCTCCGGTGGCAACGGAGGTCAATCGACGAGCGAGCCACAAGGGTGGTTTTGGCAGCATCCAACCCCGACAGGCAGCGACCTGAAGGACGTCCAGTTTGTCGACGACACGAGCGGCTGGGCCCTTGGCGATGCAGGAACCCTCCTTCACACGAACGACGCTGGTGTGACATGGAGTCAGGCGGCCTTGCCGATCAAGCCGAATCTCACGAGCCTCCACTTCGTGAACGCGACGACGGCATGGGCGGTTGGCGGAAGTGGCGTCATCCTGCACACGGAAAACGCGGGTGTTTCGTGGACCGAAGACGTTAGCGGAACGCGGAGCCATCTCTACGCCGTTTACTTTGTCAGCGCGCAGATCGGATGGGCAACCGGACAGGATGGAACCGTGCTCGCGACCACCAATGGGGGCGACACCTGGGAACCGCAGAACAGCCAATCCAGTTCCGTCATTCGCGCAGTGCACTTCGTGAACGAGGACACGGGGTGGCTGGCAGGACAAGCTGGGCTGGTCGCACACACCCAAGACGGGGGCCAGACGTGGAACGTCCAAGGCACTCCGGCGAACACGCCCGGTCTGAATGCCATCTACTTCGCCAACGAGAACGTGGGCTGGGCTGCAGGCGATCAAGGCGAGATCTTGGCGACCATCGATGGTGGCAAACAGTGGGGCCAACAATGGAGCGGCACGCCCCGTTGGCTTCATGCCTTACACTTCGTATCCCAAAGCCACGGCTGGGCCGTTGGCGATGGAGGCACCCTCCTGTACACCAACGATGGTGGCAAACAGTGGACCAAGCGACCCGCTCCAACGACCCACACGCTCTACGGCTTACATTTCCTCGATACGAAGAGAGGCTGGTACGTCGGCGCGCATGGCACCATCTACTCCACTCAAGATGGTGGCGCCAGCTTCGCCATACTCGGCCAACGCATGACCGATGAAACGCTTTGGACCGCCGCATTTTTCGACACAAGCGCCGGATGCGCTGCCGGGGCAAAAGGCACGTTCGTTTCCACCAAGGATGGCGGCACGAATTGGACAGCGGAGACATTGTTCCCTCAGCCCATCTACGGCCTTTCCTTCGTCGACTCCAAGCAAGGTTGGTCCGTGGGGCATAACAAGATCCTCAGCACAAGCGATGGCGGGGTGAGCTGGTCTCCGCTCTCGTCTGCGCCAATGGAGACATTCTGGGCCGTCGACTTCATCGACAGCAACAAGGGATGGGTCGTTGGACGATTTGGCCAAATCTGGTCTACCGTCGACGGTGGAGTCACTTGGAATCAGGAGACCAGCGGTACGGTTTCAGACCTAACGTCCGTCGCATTTGTCGACGCGAACAACGGGTGGGTGACGGGCTCTCAGAGCACTTTGCTGCATACGGCCAACGGCGGCTCCACATGGGAACCGCAAGATCCCTCGACCGACGCCGAGCTGCGTGACGTCTACTTCGTCGACGAGATGACGGGCTGGGCAGTTGGCTCAGCCGGCACCATCATTCACACGACCGACGGCGGAACCAACTGGGCGTCTCAGCCGAGCGGTACCGTAACCACACTCAACTCACTCCACTTTGTCGACGCCGAAAGAGGCTGGGTGGTTGGCAGCGCTGGCATCGTCCTTCGCACGATCAATGGTGGGAGTAGCTGGTCACGGCAGGCTAGCGGCAGCTCCCGGCCGCTCAATGCTGTCTATGCCGTCGACGAGAATGTCGTGTGGATTGTCGGTGAGGACGGATTGGTTCTCAAGACAATCACCGGCGGCGCCCCCTGAAGCCGCACGCCTCGTCTCTACCTCCCTCCGCCGGGGCTTGCCGTCGACTCCTACACCAACAAACCGAAGCCACCGATCCCCAATCCGACAGGTCAACTCATCGAGTCCGGTGACACCGCAACGAGACGCCGTTGTCGCTCGGCCCGCTGGGCGTAGTGTGCGAAAATTCCATCCTCAGGATCGACCCGATCGCCTTCACGGAAACACCGAGTAGCCTCGGAGAAACACGACTCCTCCAAGGCTTCGATCCCAGCTTCAAGGAGCTCTTGCGTCTGCCGTCTCAAGCCACGCTGTTGTGCCGTCAAGCTATCGTACACCTCGTAGACCGTGGTCGACTCGTGTCGGCCGCGCAACACCGACCGAGCGACGACACGCATCTCGTAATCGCCTGGTCTGCTCAGATTCGAGCGCAATTCCTCGGAGATCAACACCTCGGATTCGAAATCTTTCGTCAGCGCCTCGATTCTCGCGGCGACATTGACGGGATCGCCGATGACCGTTGTGTCAAGCCGCCGCACGGTTCCAATACTGCCGAGCACGACCGGACCGATGTGCAGAGCGACGCCGGACCGAAGTACACTCTTGCCCTGTTGGATTGCAGTCTCATTGAGAGATTTCAAACCGCGCCGCATGTCGAGGGCCGCGCGCAGCCCGCGATCGGCCGATGGAATCGTGATGTCGCGAGACGAGTGGGACCGACCGCTATCGGTAAACAAAGCCATGATCGCGTCACCCATGAATTTGTCAACGAAACCTCCGTGCTCGCGAATGGGTTCGTCCATGCGCGCAAGGTAATGGTTGAGCATTCTCAAGGTGTCCGCCGGATCGAGTTGCTCGGCGATCGACGTGAAACCACGAATGTCGCTAAACAACACCGTGACGACCCTCTTCTCGCTGTCCCCGAGCTTGATCTCGCTCGCGCTCGTTCGGCCCAAGAGGTCAGCGAACGCTGTGGGAACGAATCGAACAAACGCGTTCTTTTCGTTCAGCAGCTGGTGATTGAGCCGCTCGAGTTCCGTTCGACGTGCCTCGAGTCCGTCGAGCGAAGCACACAGGCTCCGTCGCAGTTCTTCGACGCTCCGCGCAAGTCGACCGAGTTCATCCTGCCGCGGCACAACGTTGATCGGCTGTTCGATGAGACCTCTCGACAACGCAGCCACCTCCTGATCCAGTTCAGCGATGGGCTGGATGACGGCACGGCGCAGAAAAAACCACACGAACAACGACAACAGCAAGAGGGACAAGACGACGCCACCACTCGCGCCACGCACAACCCGCTCGAGCAATTGAGACACGATTGCCATGTCGTACCTCACGACGACTTCGCCAACCGTCTCCCGGGGGACACCAGCTGCCGCTATGTCGATGGGTGCGACGAAACGTTCCTCGTATCGTTCGCTGGCTTCCTTGTTGCCCGCCTGCACGAGCACAACGCCATCCCGACCCCGAATGGCAACGTGAACGACCCGCCCCTGTACCGCCGTGAGCTGATTGACGTGGGTCTGAAGAACCGTAACGTCCGAGCTTAGCATGGGCTCGAGGGACATCGCGGCCACAGTCTTCGCTACCGCCACCCCTTCGCGCCGAAACTCCTGCGTCAAGATGCTTCGCTCGGCGTGTACTGCCAAGGCCACGCTCCCGGTCGCGATGATGAGCAGGCCGAAAGACACCACGAGCGTCAAACGCGTGCCGAGCTTCTGGAAGACGACAAATGCCATCACTTCCCGAGCTCGGAAACACAGTGGAATCTCTGCATGGCGTAGCGCTCAGGGACTCGCTTCGAACTTGGCACTTTCGCGAATCGCGTCGCGGGTCACGTCATAGAGCCTGTCATCAGGCGGCGAAAAACCCGTGGCGGACTTCGAAAGCGGCTTCAGGAGTTTCTTGTCGGTGATGGCGAGCAAAGCCCCCCGCAGGGCCTCGATGACCGCCGGCTTGAGCGCAGAGGACGCCACCCAAGGTTTGGTGACGTTGTCGAAACGCTTGAGCACGCGAAGAGGCTTTCCCTTGTGTTTTTTCACGGTGCTCTCTTTCGCCGCGCCAGCGTCGAAGGTGCCGAGGGCGACGGCCGCGACAACCTTGTCGTGGCGGCCGAGGTACTCGTGCCGGCTGAGGTCGCTCAACTGCAGCCCAGCCTGCATCATCTCGAGCTGAGCGAGGTAACGGCCAATCGTGGAAGACTTGTCGCCAAACGCAAACGACCGCCCCTTCAGATCGGCGACGGTCTTGATGGGACTGGTCTCTGGAACCACGATGGAGCCGTAAAACTTGAGTTTGCCCTTGCGTTGCTCGATCGCAAGGAGCGCGATTTTCGGGTTTTTCTGACGAGCCAATACGTAAGACGCGGGGCCAAAACGAGCGAAACCAACCTCGCCGGACACGAGAGCTTCACGGGCGAGCTCATAGGTCTTGAAAATCCGAAGCTTGACATCGACCGAACGGCCCATGCTCTTTTGCATTCGTTGTTCGACCTCTTCCAAGAGGGGCTTGAACTTCTTGTACATCGTGCTCGGCTTGTCCGAGGTGTACACACCAAAACTCAATTCCAGGGCCGGTGTCGACTCGGCGGGAGACGACGCCGACGACGACACCGGGGCCGTCACACCATCAGGCGCAGCGGTTTTTCCACATGCGCAAAGCAACCACGCGCTGCACGCGATCAACCAAAAGCACAACCTCGTTCCTATTCTCTTCATAACCTGCCCTGCCCTCTGCGCGCCCTGTGTCTTGCCTGGTGTTACATCGGACGGCCTGATGGGGATACTCATTCATGGCCGGTCCGAGGCTGCAGTTGCCAGCAGGCAGCCGCCCTAACCCCAGGTGGCAGATGAAGGCGGATACACCCGCCCGTTTGCGTAGCGAACGCGTTCGGTGTGGTCCTCGGCCAACAGAAGCGCCGCATCGAGATCGGCAAAGAGGGCATTCTGAGCCAAAAGAATCGCGGGCGCGATCGACAGCGAGCTACTGCACATACAGCCGACGACGACGCCCAGACCGCGGGTGCGAGCCGCGCGGATCACGTCGAGTGACTCGGTCAAACCGCCCGACTTGTCGAGCTTGACGTTGACGAGCTCATACACGTCGCTGAGCCCGGCGAGACTCTCTACACCTCCGCGAAAGGACTCGTCAGCGCAAAGAGGCACCGCACATTCGAGGTCCTTCAGGAGTTGGTCGTCCGCCGCGGGAAGCGGTTGCTCAAGAACTCGCACACCCAGGTCGAGCAGGTGGGGAGCGAGTCGCTGGCAGGCCTCGATGCTCAGTCCCTCATTGGCGTCGAGCCACAAAGCAGCTCCGGGGGCGGCGGCATGGACAGCTCGCAATCGGTCGAGGTCCGATCCATCACCAGCGAGCTTGAGCTTCAGGAGCGGTCGGTCGCGGTGCTCCGTTGCAGAGCACGAGAGTCGTTCCGGCGAGTCGATGCTCAGCGTGAACGCCGTCACCAATGGCTGAACGGACGGCATCTCGGCCAGTTCCCACGCGCGCTTGCCCGCCAGCTTCGCTTCGAGATCCCAAAGCGCACAATCGATCGCGTTCCGAGCTGCGCCCGCCTCGAGTTGTTGTCTCAGCTCCTGGCGGCTCATACCCGCACCGATCGCCTCTGCGAACGCCTCGATGCGGCCGACCGTCCCCTCAACCGTCTCGCCGTAGCGGCCGTAAGGCACCCCCTCGCCTCGCCCAACCCGTCCGTCCTTCTCGAGCTGAACCTCGACGACCACGGCGTGAGTCTTTTCTCCGCGGGAGATCCGGAAGGGCTTCGCCAGACGCCAACGACGAACGGCGACCGATAGCGAAGGGCCGTTCATGGCCCGTGCGAGTCGACACCAGAGGTGCGACGGCCCAACAGCTCCGAAACATCGGTGGCGGCCTCAGCGAGCGGAGTCTCATGCGATCGCTTCTTCACCCGGACATCGTACCGAGTGTTGCGGCAATTGGGGTGAAGTT
>JAPYTK010000177.1 GCA_029941785.1 Polyangiaceae bacterium
CCTTCGGGACGTACGACGGCGGCGTCGTCGAGCGGACCGGTGCGCTCGTCGATCCAGCGGTGATTCATCGGCGGCAATTGGCTCAGAGCCTGGACCAGGCTCTCTGCAGGCAGCTTGCGCGCTCAGCCTCCGCCTTGGACCAACTCTGTCAATCTCTTTGTTTCCACAACGTCTCCTCGGCGACCGATCTAGCGCATCATCGCCCTTCAGCCAACCGCTGTGCCCTCTTGCAGGTGTTCTTTTGCCAACTTTTTCGCGAACCTTGCCGACCGCTCCGTTTTCCCGTACACGCCGCGCCATGGCCTTACAACGAACCCTATGCATCATCAAACCCGACGCGATGGAGGCCGGCAAGTCTGGCGCTATTGTTGCGCGTCTCCAAGAGGAGGGGTTTTCCGTCAAGGGAATGCGTCAACTTCATCTGAGCCGCGCCCAGGCGGAAGGTTTCTACGACGTTCACCGCGAGCGACCCTTTTTCGGCGAGTTGGTCGAATTCATGTCCCGCGGTCCGATCGTCGTGGTGGCGCTCGAAGCGGAAAACGCCATCGAGAAGTACCGCGAGGTGATTGGAGCGACGAATCCCGCAGACGCCGCCGAGGGCACGATTCGGAAGCTTTACGGTACGGACGTGGGCGAGAACGCCGTGCACGGGTCGGATGCGCCGGAGACGGCGGCGAAGGAGATCGGGTACTTCTTCGCGGGTTGCGACGTCCGCCCATCGGCTTGAGTGACGGGGTCTGTGGCTGCCTGACCGCGTGCCGGGTTGATTTCGCGGCGGACGCCCATGGAAAACCGCGCTAGATCGCGGGGACGATGGATACCGAGCAACTCGAGCAGTTGATCGGCGCGGCGTTCGAAAACCGCGCCTTGTTGGAGCAGACCCGTTACCGCGAGGCGGTGGAGCAAGTCATCGAGGCCCTCGACAAGGGCGTGCTGCGATCGGCGAGCCAAGACGCCGATGGTCTTTGGCAGACGCATGTTTGGCTCGGCCAGGCCATTCTCATGTACTTCGCGATCCGCAAAATGGAGGTTCACGAGGTTGGCCCCTACGAGTTTTACGACAAGATCCCTCTGAAACGCGATTTGGCGGGGCAGAAAATTCGGGTGGTACCGCCCGGGACCGTTCGCTACGGGGCGCATCTGGAGCCTGGTGTCGTGCTCATGCCTGGCTACGTCAACATCGGCGCCTATGTCGGGTCGGGCACCATGATCGATACGTGGGCGACCGTGGGCAGCTGCGCCCAAATTGGTGGTGGCTGCCATCTCTCAGGGGGTGTGGGGATCGGTGGTGTGCTCGAGCCGCCTGGTGCGCGCCCGGTCATCATTGAGGATGGCTGTTTCATCGGTTCGCGAGCGATTGTCGTCGAGGGCATGCATATCGAGCGCGAGGCGGTGATCGGTGCCGGCGTCGTCCTGACGAGTTCGACCAAGGTGATCGATGTGACCGGCGCGGAGCCCGAGGAGATAAAGGGTCACATACCGGCGCGCAGCGTCGTGATCCCGGGAACGCGGATGCGGAAGTTCAACGCTGGCGAGTTCGGTATCCCCTGCGCACTCATCATCGGCCGTCGCAAAGAGTCAACCGAGCGCAAGACCTCCCTCAATCAGGCCCTGCGCGACTTCGGGGTATCCGTCTAAAATCGTTGCCAGCTCAGAAGTACCATGTCGTCCTTGTGCCAGCTTCTGCTCGACCGCTCGATCGCGACCTTGCATCAGGTGGACGCGGTGCTCGCGAGTCAGGCCCATCGCGGTGGGGCCATCGGTCTGGAGTTGCTGGCGATGGACGTCGTGACGGAGACGCAGCTTCACGAGCTACTGAGCGAAATCCACGAGTTGCCCTCAGGGCCGTCGAGCGGCCCCTTGTTGCTCGACGCCGCGGCCTGTGCCTTGGTTCCGGGGGCCACGGCGCGTGCGATGCACATCGTGCCACTCGAGCGGCGTGACGGGGCCTTGATGGTCGCGACTTCTCATCCCCTGACGGGCGACAACGAACGGCTCCTGGTGGACCGAGTTGGCATGTCGATTCGTTGCGTGCTCGTCAGCGAGCTGCGCATCCAGCAAGCGCTCTCGTCTTATTTCGAGGGTCCCGTCCTCGATTCGCGGAGCTTGGCACTGCTCGCGAGGCTCGACGGCGACGACGTGGCGCTGGATGAGCAGCCCCCGAGCTCGGGCGCGGTCTCCTCGCGCCCCGGACCGCCCTCGAGTGATGGTTCATTGCCGGGAGACTGGCTGCCCCCTTCGACACGCCCTTCGCCCGATGCGTCCGAGGCTCCTCCGTCCTCTGGCCGCGGCGCAGATGGGGTGGCTCACTTTCGTCATCGTGGACCCCTGTCTCGTGTCGACGGCCAGCGCGCGCTAGAGCGCGCGAGCGATGTTCGGTTCGTTCTCGAGGTGCTCGTTCGGTACGTTCGACAGTATGTCGATTGTTGCGTTCTGTTCGTTGTGCGTCGGGGGCTGGCGACGCCGCGCCACGCCCACGGTTGGACGATGGAGCCTCTGAAAATCGACCTCTCCGAGCCCGGATCCTTGAGTGAGGCGAACGGGCGCGGTAGCGGTGGGCTCACCAGGCTTGGTGCTGACGGGAGCGATGGGGATCTGCGGAGCCGCATCGGCATCGGCGACGACCAAGTGCTCATCGTACCGTTGACGATTCGCGGACGTACGGTAGCGATTCTCCTTGGCGCGGACGAGGGGGCGGATGTGGAATCCGAGGCGGCCAGTGAGTTGTGTTCGTTTGCGTACGAGGTGGCGGCGGCGTTGGCACGCATCATTCTCGAGAACAAACGCGAGGGCTGAGATCTGACGGCCCTCCAATCGGGGAGGCTGCCCCCAGCTGGTCAGATCGGTGATGCGATCGGCGTGGCGTAGCGGATATTCGAGCGAATCGTTGGGCGACAAAAAAAGGCGAGGGCCACCCGTGATGGGCGGCCCTCGATAGCGACACGTTTAGCCGGAGCTAGTACGCGTCGTCGGCCGATGCCGGTTTTGGTGCCGGCTTCGGTGCCGGTTTTGGTGCCGGCTTCGGTGCCCGCTTAGGGGCTGGCCTCGACGGCTTGGCCGCCGCTGCGGGCTTGGTGTCGCCCGCTTTCTTGGTGTTGGGGCCTTTGCCCGTCTTTAGGTCCTTCATGGCAAGCTTGATCATCTTCTTGAAGTTGCCGTACGGCTGGGCGCCGTTGATGAAGTATCCGTTGATGACGAAGGCTGGCGTGCCGCCGATTCCTCCCTTGGTGGAGGAAGCGATGTCAGCCTCGACCGCGGCCTTGTGGGTCCGCTTGTCGAGCGCCTGTTTGAACTTGGCCATGTCCAGTCCGAGCTTCTCGGCATAGGTATCGAGTTGAGGACGCTTCATACCTGGGGTCTTTTGCCCCGCGAAGAGCATGTCGTGGAACTTCCAAAAGCCGTCGTTGCCTTTTTGTACGAAGGCTTCGATGGTTGCCTCGTGGGCCAAAGGCGCATCCTTGTGGAAAGGAAGCGGCTTGTGGCGCCACACGATCTTGACCTTGTCGCCGAAGTTTTCCAACACCTGCTTGAGCGTGCCGTTGACGCGGCCGCAGAAGGGGCATTGGAAGTCGGAGAATTCCTGGATCACGATCTTGGCGTTCTTGTTGCCCTTGAACGGGGCGTTGTCCGGAGGCGGACCGACATCCTTCGTCGCAGGCGGAGGCGGCTCCTTGCCATTCTTGGTCGCTTCGGCATAGATGTCGCCCGGCTTGATGCCGCGCTTCAGCAAGGCTTCGGCTTTCTTCAGCTCCTCATCGATGACGGACTTGAAAGCCGGGAAGGGCTGAGCACCCTTCACGCGACGGCCGTTGACGAAGAAGTGCGGGGTTCCCCGCGCGCCGAAGTCATTGGCGAGGTCCTGCGCGGCTGTGATTTCCGCTTCGAACTTCTTGCTCTCGATGGCCTTCATGACCTTGTTGGCGTCGAGGCCGAGCTTCGCCGAGAAGGCTTTCCAGTCTGGGCTCTTCAAGTCCTTTTGATTGGCGAACAGGAAGTCATGAGCGGCCCAGAAGCCCTTGCTTCCTTTTTGGGCGCCGGCTTCGCGAGCGAAAATGGCGGCCGGCAGGGCTTGCTTGTGGAAGGGCAAGGGGTTGTCTTTCCAGACGAAACGAACCTTGTCTCCATAGGTGCTCATGATCTTGTTCATCGTCGGCAAGACGCGTGAGCAGAAGGGGCACTGGTACTCCGAGAACTCCACGATCGTGATGAGCGCGGTGTCTTTGCCTTTGACCGGATCGGTCTCGAGCACGGGAACCTTCCAGACGGTCTTGTCGTCGACCGGCTGCTGCCGTTTCTTGGCTTTGTCGGGCTTGGCCGCCGCAGCCGATTTGGACTTGTTCTTGTTCGTCAGCGTGACGTAGACCTTGTCCTTGGGCGTGCCGCTGGCGATGAGCGCCTTGGCGGCGGCGAGCTGCTTTTTGACCTCGGCTTCGAACTTGGGCAGCGGCTGGGCGCCGCTCATGAAGACACCGTTGATCAAGAAAGCGGGCGTGCCCCGCACACCGACGGGCTTGCCCTCTGCGATGTCGGTTTCGACTTTCTTTGTATTCGCCGGATCGTTGAATGCGGCTTTGAACTTGGCGAGGTCAGCGCCTGCAGCGACTGCCCACTTATCGAAGTTCGCCGGCGTCAGCGCGCGATAATTCGCGAACGCCGAGTCGTGAAACTTCCAGAATGCATCCGCGCCAGCGACTTGGAAGACCGCTTGGGCCGCCACGTGAGCAGGTTTGGCTGCTTTGTGGAACGGGAGCGGGAAATTCTTCCAGACGATGCGGAGCTTGTCAGGACCATACTTTTTCTTGAGGGACTTGAGGGTCGGACCGACCTTCGAGCAGTATGGTCATTGGAAGTCGCTGTACTCGACGATGGTAACCATCGCGGTACGCGAACCCCAGCTTGGGTCTTTGCTCGTCACGGGCACCGAGGCGGCGGCATCACTCCACGCACCGGGGCTACTCGTGTCGGCGGTAATTCCCGTCGAATGTCCAGCGCCGCGATCGACGCCGTACATCAACGCCATGCCGCAGATGAACGACAGGATAAATCCTACTATTGCTGATCCTTTACTCATACTTCCTCTTGGTTGCGCTCACGCGGCGACAGGGGATCCCTGGTCCGGGTCAGCAAAAAGTGGCGAAGCGCGAACGTGCGCCAGGCCGAAATGGGTTTGAACGAGGCGCGGCGACAAAGCCGCGCGCGACTAAAAAACAAAGACGGAGGAGGGCAGCGACCCGAGGGGCCGGTCAGCCCTGGCGCGGTTGTGGGGGCCGATACACAACGCCATGCACGGCGCGTCCGAGGGGCTGTTGCCGCGTCCGTTGCGCGAGCAAGGTGAGGCTAGGGGCTGCCGGGCGCAAAATGGCGGGCGTCGGCGGGCCGAGGGGCTCGAGCGTCCGCTCGGGGGAGCGGTCGTCGTGTCGCGGTCTCTCGAGCGACAGCCACAGCTCGGGGTTCTCGCTTCGGCTCTGAATGGTGCCGCCTTGGAGAGGCGTCACGGGAGCCGGAGCGTGGGCCGAGGTCCCGTCGTCGGAGCATAGCGGCACGGCGACCATGCCAGGTCGCTGCTCGACGAGCTCGACCTGTTGCGCCGGCACACAGCTTCGCAACGAGGCGGTTGCCGTGGCGCACACGTTCTGGGGACCGCACACGCCTCGTTGGGCACCATGGGCAGCCGTCGTGGACAGTAAAATGAGAGCCGCAGCTGAGGCGATGGCCAACAGCGAAAGAGCACGGCGAAACCAGAGGGCGAACACGGCCCAGAGCACTTAGCGCTGGAAGGGGAGGACGGCAACAATCGCCTACCCGGAAGCACTATTGGCGAAAGTTTGCCCACTTTAACCTACATGGGCAGTATCTGTACGATGGCTCTGAAATCCCAGGACAAACTCCCGACCAACGACACCGGGCCGCCGGAGCCCGAGCTCCCGATGCGCTTTGGGCGTTACCACTTATTGAAGCTACTGGCGCGTGGTGGGATGGGACGCCTCTATCTGGGGTCGACCACCGGCGTGGAGGGAGCGGAGAGACCGGTCGTGGTCAAGCTCATCCGTCGAGAATATGCACGCGACCCGAACTTCGTGGCGCGGTTTCTCGATGAGGCGCGTGTTCAATCGCAACTTCAACATTCGGGCGTCGCGCAGGTCCTCGAGGCGGCGACGTACGAGCCTACCGGCGATCCCTACGTCGTCATCGAGTACGTGGAGGGTCGGAGCCTAGGCGAGCTGCGGCGGCGGATCGCGGATGTTGGCTACAGCCTCAGTTGGGAAGGTGCTGTTGCGGTGGGGACCCTCGTTTCCGAGGCGCTCGCTCATATCCACGAACGGCGAGACGCGGCGGGTCGCCCTCTCGGAATCGTGCACCGTGATCTGTCACCGCACAACGTGATGTTGGCCTACGTGGGCGATGTGAAGGTGATCGACTTCGGTACGGCACGTGGACAAAACCGTCGCTGCCACACGGTAGCCGGCGTGGTGTTCGCCAAGCCCGGTTATGTGGCTCCCGAGGTGGCCAACGGCGACTCCGGGGATGCGCGCGTGGACATGTACGCGGCCGGCGTCATGCTTTGGGAACTGTGTGCGGGCCGGCGTTTCTTACAGGGAGATCCGCAAGACCATATGGCCGCTGTCGCGTGCGGCCGGCTAGACTTGCCACCGATTGCAGCGCTGGTCGGGGCGCCACCGGAACTCGACGACGTCCTGGCCCGCTTGACGCACCACCAGCGCGATGAGCGTTACGACAGTTGTCGGCAAGCCGCGACACAGCTCGCGGCCCTGTTACGTCTCGCTGCACCCCTGTCGAATGGCGAACGCAGCGTGCGGGCACGCGTGGCCCAGCTGATGTACAATCTTTACCCCGCGCAGCCGGGGCGCGCGCGTCGCGCGTTTGCCCGTCTTGTCGCCACAGCGCGCAAAGAAAGTGCCGCGGGTTGGACGCGCGGTCTCGAGCCAGCGAGCGAAGACGGGGCTCCGCACGACGACGACTTGTTCGGCGGCACGCGTTATCGGCTGCGGCGTGAGGTCGGGCGTGGAGCGAGCAGTGTTGTCTACGAAGCAGAGCACGTGGACCTCGGGCGCCGGGTAGCCATCAAGGTGCTCGATGCTGAACACACGCACTCACGGGACTTTGTGGCTCGGTTTAGGCGTGAGGCGCGGGCTCTGTCCCGGCTGCATCATAATGGCTTGGTCCGCGTGTACGACTTTGGACAAGCACCGGACGGCCGAATGTTCTGCGTCATGGAGTTGCTCGAAGGGCGCAGCCTTCGCGATGCGCTTGATGCGGGCGAGAGTTTCGATTGGCGACAGACCCTGCGCGTGGCCCGCAAAGCCTGTCTGGCATTGCACGAGGCCCATCAACGGGGTGTGGTTCACCGTGACGTCAAGCCCGCAAATTTGTTTCTCACGACCGATGGCCAGGTCAAGGTGATCGACTTTGGCCTCGCCAAATCTGGCGATGAGATCCACGAGCCGAAAGCGACCGGCCCGAGCGCCCGGCTCGGCAGCATGACCCTCTACGGAACACCGGAATACATGGCGCCGGAGCAGGTGGCGGGCGGGCGAATCGACGGCCGTGCGGATCTGTATGCGCTCGGTTGCGTGCTCTACGAGATGCTGACCTCGCGTTTGCCTTTCGTCGAGGACAGTGCGGTGGCGATTCTCGATGCCAAGCTCAAGGGCACTCCGGAGTCGGTCCACGAGCGTACTCCCCAACGCGCTGTTCCGCGGACCGTGAACCGCCTCGTCATGCGGTCGCTGGCCCGCCACCCGAGTCGTCGTTTCGAACACGCGGCGAGCATGGCCGATGCCGTGAGTGAGGCGCTCGACGAGCCGAGTCGCTCACGTACTCGTCGCCGGACCATCGGCGCGGGCGTGGTGGCGGCAATGATGGCTTTTGCCCTCGTCTTGTTGGGGCGTCAGGTGTGGCGGACCCAATCGCCTGCTGTGGGGCCCGCGGAGCCCAACCCGAGTCAAAGCGGTGCGCAGCCGGGCGTCGGAGAAGAGGCACCAGCCCGCTCACGGCCTCAGCCACAGAAGGGCGCCTCGCGGGACACGGCGAAGACGCTGCGTCCCAAGCGATCCGAGACCCTTCAGTTACCCGCTGTAATCATTGCCCAAAAGCGCCGTCGCTGACGACCGTGGCTCCGAATGTGCTAGGGTCCGGCGCCTCATGGTCAAGCGAAAAGCTCCCAAAAAGGGCAAGAAGCGACAGAAGACAATAACCAAGCGTGAGCCCGCCAAGAAGGCGGCGAGTCGAGAGGCGAGCGCCGACGACGACTCGGCCTCCGAGGCCTCCGAGGCGAGCGACGCGGACAGTGGTGAAGCGGACGACGCCGGTGAGGAGAACGCGGACGCGGACCGCGCGAACGAAGACGAAGAGCCACCGGCGGATGACGCTCCGCCGTCCGGTGAGGCTGACGATGATGACCCCGAAGCGATTGAAGGCTCAGCGGATTCCGATGCAGCAGAGGAGCCGTCCAGCGATGCCCAGAGCGCGCCTGAGCCTGCCGCCGCGGCCGCCGCGGATCTTCCCGCGTGGACGCAGCCGCTCAGTTGCTTGGAGGAGAAATGGACCTGGCTCGAGACGCGCCTCACGTTCGGCGCCTTGCTCCTACTCACCGTGGTGCTCTGCTTTTGGATCTGCGTCCGCGGAATGAGCGAGCCGCTCGAGGCGGAAGAAGCGGCGGGGACCTTGTTTCGCGCCATCGTCGGGGCGGGGGTATTGGGCGGGCTTGCGCGCGCGCTGAGTCGTGGGCGGCTCGATGAGCATCGCCGCAACCAAATGACCGTTTTGGCGGTGCTCGTCGGATTGCTCACCGCGAAGCTCTGGCGGGGTGTGGGCATCGATTATTTCCAAGGTCTGTTGGCCTGGCTGCAGGAAGGCTCGACCGTCGCCTTGTTTGGCGGACTCAAGGGGCTCAGCACTCGACTGACCATGCTGGTCGCTTTGCTGGGTGCTTCGCTGGCCGCGGCAACCGGCACACACATCAACATCGACGTGGTCGTTCGCTTCATCCCGAAGAGCCTGCGCAAGACCGTAGCCATTGCTAGTGCGGTGGCGACGGCGTCCGTGTGTTTGCTGGCGTCGTACGGTTTTATCGACTTCATCGCGGTGACGCACTTCAGGGCAGATACCAACGTCTCGATGACCGCCAAGATCAGCAAGGTCAGCGACGGCCTCGGCGAGCAGTTTTTCGTCTGGCGCAAGCAGTTGATACTCGATATCGACGCGCTGCCCCATGTGCTCGCAGGCGGTCGCTACGACGACGCCGAGCGTATGAACGGGCGACAGTGGAATGCCTTCGTCGACGCGGAAGGATTCGCCGAGCGCTACGGCGCCGAGAAAGTCGCAGAACTCAAGGCACCCGCCTCGGATCTCGATGCACCACGCATCGCCTTTGTCACCATCCCGGATGGGAGTCCGCGTGGCATTCTGGTGCGCGGCATGGACTTGGTGTTTCCTTTCGGATTCTTCATGATTGCCCTTCGCGTCTTGTTGCGAGCCGCCCTCGTTGCTGGCGGAGCCGCATCGACGGCGCTGCATGGGGAGCCAAACCCCGACGAGTCAGAGGATGAACTTGCCTCGAATGAAAGTACGGCGGAGGCGCCGAGCTAATGTACAAGCTGTTTGGTTTTCTCCTCGCCGCTTTGGCGGTCGTCGGCATGCCACTCTTTGCGGTGCTCGGCGGGATCTCCGTGCTCAGTTGGATGAGCAGCGACGACCCGAAGCATCGTTTCTTGCGTTATGTCGCCGCCAACGTGCTCGACGACAAATTCGCCAACTCGATCATTTTGGTCACCATTCCCCTGTTCGTCTTCGTCGGCTATTTGATGGCCGAGTCGGGGACCCCGCAGCGCATTGTGCGAGCCGCCTCGGCCGCGCTTGGGTGGCTCCCTGGCGGCCTGGCGATCGTCTGTATCCTCGCGAGCACCGTGTTTACGATGCTGACGGGCGGCAGTGGCGTCACCATCGTTGCCATCGGCGGACTGTTGTTGCCGGTCCTGATCCAAGAAGGCTACCCCAAGAAGTTCTCCTTGGGTCTGGTGACGACCGCAGGTGCCGTGGGCCTCTTGTTGCCGCCGAGCCCCTTGGTTCTCATCTACTGCTACGTGACGGGCGTCGACGTCGCGAAGACCTACTACGCGACCTTGTGGCCGGGCCTCGTGCTGGTTGGTATCCTCAGCGCCTACGCGATCTATATCGGCGTCCGCGAGAAAGTCCCGACCACTCCCTTCCGTGTCGCGAAGTGCGCCGAGGAATTTTGGTACGTCAAATGGGAACTCTTCGCGCCGGTACTGGTGCTCGCGGGTCTCGGGAGTGGCCTCATGGAGCTCCACGAATCTGCGGCGGCAGCGGCTCTCTATACGCTGATCGTAGAAGTTTACATCTACAAGGATCTGAGCTGGAAGAAAGTCCTTCACGTCGCTCGCGATGCGATGTCTCTCGCGGGTGCGATCATCGTCATTTTAGCTATGGCGACGGCGCTGACCAACTACATCATCCACGTGGGTGTGCCTCAGCGCGTCCTCGCGTGGTTCGTCGAACGAGGGATGAGCGAGCTGTGGCAGTTCATCGTCGTCCTCAACATCTTCTTGTTCATCATGGGCATGCTGATGGACGCTTTCAGCGTGCTCTTGGTGGCCTTGCCGTTGCTCGTGCCGCTTGCGGCCAACTTCGGAATGCACCCCTTCTACTTGGCGGCGATGTTCTTGCTGAACCTGGAGATCGCCTATGTCACCCCGCCGGTCGGGCTCAACCTCTACATCGCGAGTTTCCGATTCAAGCGGCCGGTGGTGGAGATTTACCGTGTCGTGATGCCGTTTGTGGGGCTTCTCGTATTTGGCCTCATGATCATCATCTTCGTTCCCAAACTGTCGAGTTTTACCGTGGACGAAGAGGTCCAGCGACTTCGGGCCGAAGCTGTCAAGAGCAACGTACCTCCCACGCTGGCGTGGGGCTTGGGATGCGTGCAGGAGGATCGGAACAACCCCTTGCCCTGTCTCCCCGAGGATATCGAGAAATGGGGGAAGGACGGCAAGAAGACGCAACCGGCGGCGGCGGGGATCACAGCTCCGACAGGAGGCTCGGCTGATCCCGTCGACGACGACACGGATCTCGATGCAGCCTTTGACGATGAGCCCGCGGTGCCGGAGACCGAGGAAGACCTCGACGCGGCTTTCGACGAGGAGGACGAAGATTCGCCCAAGCCCGGCAGCTCCGCGGACGCCAAGAAGAAGGCAGCCGACGAGGACGCCGCGCTCGACGACGCGTTTGATGACTGAGGGGGCCGAGGCGCGTCGCGGTCGGGTGAGTCCCGGGGCGATCGCGGTTTCGCGGTGTTCCTTCCGCGATCTCACGCTATGCGTGCACCCACGCGCGGCTTGCCTAGCTTCAGTCAACTGTGGTCCAACTATCCTCGAGGTACGTCCGAGCAAGCCAAGGCCGCGCTCGGCGGCAACTTGAACCTGGGTTGGGTGACGAGCACCTGCGTCATTCGCGTCTGCCACGCGCTCAACGGGGCATCGTTTGCTTCGAGGTATCGGGTTGGGCCGACGCGAGTGGCCGTTTCGACCTTTGGGATGGCAGCCAGTGTGCTCACGCAGAGTACTTCAGCCAATCCCACGAGGTCGCTTTCTGGGCGTGCACCGGTTGAGTCTACGCTCGGCGTCGGGCGGGCATCTGGAGAGGGGCGTTTCGCGCGGTACGCAGGCCACCTAGCCGCACGCTCTCATGAGGTGACTGGACGATCGGTCGTCGCTCTCGAGCCGGTTCTCGTGTTTGCGCCATGAGGTGTCCACCCGGGCGGCCGAAAGATGTAACCCAGGGCCTCTGTCAGCGTGTCGGCCTTGCGCACGTCGACAATCATTGCGCGCCATTCGTGAAAGGCGATGCGCACCGGGTTGAAGGTGTCGATGTTTCTCGTCAGACCGTAGGTGACCGGCTCCTCTTCTGGCTGGAAGCTGCCGAACATTCGGTCCCAGATGATGAGGATCCCGCCGTGGTTCTTGTCGATGTATTTGGGG
>JAPYTK010000178.1 GCA_029941785.1 Polyangiaceae bacterium
GCCCTCGACCGCGTAACGATTGCCACCGTAGACGCTGCACGGTTTGTTACTGGCGCCCTTTCCCGCCGGGTGGACGACGCCAGCGCCGAGCACCGAGTCGCAGGCTTCGAAAGCCGTGTTGCAAGCGTAGCCTCCCACCGGTTGGGTGCACAGCTCCTGCGCAAAGGTGTCAGGCACGGCGCAGCCCTCTGGCGTGCAGCGCGTCTCGGCGTCCGTGTCGACCACCATGATGTGGTAGTCGCTCGTGGCCGAGAGCGTGCTTTGGATCGTGTTGATGAAGCTCGGGAAGCTCGCCACGAGCGCCGCTTGCTGATCGGCCATCGAGACGGAGTTATCGACCACGAACAGAAAATCAACCTTCTCGCATCCCGCCTCGGCGCCCCCCGCCCCGACCGTTACCGTGACGTCAGATCCGCCTTGGCCACCCGCTCCGCCCATCGCTCCGGATCCACCGGTGCCGACCGCCTCTTCGGTCCCGCCGCCGCCATCGTTCACGGCGTTCGTCGCCGAACAACCTCCACCTACAGCGCAAATCAGTCCACCGATCGCCAGGGCGGTCGTTACCGCCGGGCCGATCGCCCTCACAGGATAGCTCTCGTTCATCGTCCTCGTCCTCCAGAGTTTCGTGCCGTACTCGATGTCGCCGTCATCAATCGATAAAAAACGCGCCCCGCATCGTCGCCGGATGCCCGCTACAGAAAAATCCGAACGCGCCCGCGGTAGTAAACCCGACCAGTCCGTTCTTATGAATCGTGACCGGGTTCTTCGCATCGGTCACCGGCGCCACGCCCCCTTCCAGTGGATGAGCGTTAAAGTCTCCCTTGAAGATGATCGTCAGCGGCGCCGCGGCCTTGTAGCAGGCCGTGCCCAGACTTTCGTTCCACATGATGATGGGAGACAAATTGCCCTCGATCAGCTTGGCGCTCGCCTTGGTGCATCCGTTGACCGTGTCGTTGGAGCCGCCGCCCGACGCCGCTGAGCTCGTCGTAGCCCCCACGCTCGTGGCTTCGCCGCCTGCTCCGCCTGCCCCGCCGTCGCTCGAATCGCCGCCAACGCCACCTGAACCGCCCGTACCGCCAACACCGCTGGTCGCGACTGAGCCGCCCCCTCCGCCCGCGCCATCGTCGTCGTTCAGGGTGTTGAGTTCCGAGCCATCTGCGCAGGCCGCGGTCATCCACAGGACACACGGGAACCAAAGTCTTCTCAGTTGCATACCCGGGCCCGATGCAAGGGGTGTGCCCAAAGGTGAGACACGAAAATCTTCGCGAATTACGCCGATTTCAACGTTTTGTAGCGCTTGACTGTTCGTCTTTTGCGCAGTCGCCGAGGCGGCCATACAACAGTTGCGCACCCGCGGTAGCTGCCGCCCGCTCTGACTTTTCGTCGCGCCCCCGACTCCGGGGCGTAAACCCTCTTGACGCCCCCCGGTGCGAGGATAAGGTACGCGCCACAATCCGACTTAGCTCAGTTGGTAGAGCAAGTGGCTGTTAACCACTGGGTCGCTGGTTCGAGTCCAGCAGTCGGAGCCATCTTCAACCCCACGCGATAGCGCGGGAGGCTTCATGGGACGGCCCACGGTCTTCACGTGGCAGCGTCACGCACGAGAGGTCCGTTGACAAGAGCAGCGGAGGTCGGCACCCTTTCGGGCGCTACGCCAAGTTCACAGTTGGCCCGGTTGGCCGAATGCGTGAGACGCGAAAAAGAAGAGACGGAAGAGATCGGTGGGCATGGCTACGAGCAGTGAGCAGGCGACGCTACTCGAGCGGGCACGAGGCGGCGACGACGCAGCCTTGGAAGCACTCTTGCGGACCGTGCAGCCACAGCTGTACCGCTTCAGCATGAAGATGTGCCGGCACACCGAAGACGCCGAGGATGTACTGCAAGACTCGATGATCGCGCTCGCTCGTTCTTTTCGAGACTTTCGCGGCGGCTCCTCACTCTCCACGTGGCTGTACACCATCACCCGCAGCTTCTGCATCAAGAAGCGCCGCAAGAGCAAGTTCGCACCCGCGCAAGAAGAATCCTTGGAAGGGCTCCCGTCCGGCGAACGCGAACGACTCGAATCGGCCACGCCCGATGCCCATGCTCAAGCGGAAGCAGCCGAGATCTGGCAGGGCGTTCAGACCGGTATACGACAGCTTGAGCCGACGTATCGTGAGGTGCTCGTCCTGCGCGACGTGGAAGGCCTATCGGCCAAGGAGGTCGCCGCAGTGGTCGGCATCAGTGTCGCAGCGGTAAAGAGCCGGCTGCACCGCGCGCGCGCCTACCTGCGAGATCAGTTGGCCAAACAACCCTACTCGCCACGTCCTGGCTGCCCAGACATCCGGCACGTGTTCTCCCAACACTTGGAGGGCGAACTGTCAGCCGACATCTGCTCAAACATGGAATCCCATGTGCAGGCCTGCCCCCAGTGCTCTGCCGAATGCACCGGGCTGCGGGAAGCACTCGCCGCGTGCAGCACCTCCCCGTGTGAGGTTCCGACCGTAATTCAGGAGAAGGTGCACCGGGCCTTGCGAACGGCACTCGACACGCTTCCTGAATGATACGGCGCGCGACAGCGAATCCTTTTTGAAGACCGTGGCTCTCACCCGGTGAGACAGTCAGCCAACCAACAAGGCTACTGTCGACCTGGATAAAGCTATGATTTTCAAACAGATTTTCGACTCCCACACTTCAACCTATACGTACCTGCTGGCGGATGCCGCCACCCGAGAGGCCGTCATCATCGACCCCGTCCTCGAGAGGGTCGACCGCGACGTGGCGCTCATCTCCGAACTCGGGCTGAAGTTGCTCTACACGATCGACACCCATGCCCACGCCGACCACATCACGGCGGCTGACCAACTGCGTAAGAGGCTCAATGCCCAGAGCGTCGTAAGCTCGTCGGCTGGCGTGCAATGCGTCGACGTCGCCGTCGAGCACGGCGACCGGATCGAATTTGGTTCCCATAGCCTCGAAGTGCGCCACACCCCGGGCCACACCAAGGGGTGCGCGACCTTCGTTCTCGATACCGACGGCGAGACCAAGGCGTTCACTGGCGATACGCTGCTCGTCCGTGGTTGCGGCCGCACCGACTTTCAAGAGGGCTCCGCAGACGACCTGTATCGCTCGGTGCACGAACAAATCTTCAGCCTGCCAGATGAGACGCGCATCTATCCTGGGCATGATTACAAGGGACATTCTTCCACGACGGTGGCGGAGGAGAAGGCGCACAATCCCCGCCTCAACACCGGCGTTGGCCCCGCGGAGTTTGCCCAAATCATGGCCGAACTCGACCTGCCCCCCCCGCGCCTCATCGACGTGGCCGTGCCTGCGAATCTACGAGGCGGTCGTCCGCTGCCGAACACGGAGCCGAACACGGACCCGAACACGGACCCGACGAAGCGCGCGTTTCACGACGCGCTACCGGAGGAGCTGCACGACCTGTCAGACTACCGCATCGTCGATGTGCGCCGGTACGATGAATACGCGGGAAAGCTCGGCCACTTGGAGCATGCCCAGCTCACGCCGCTGAATGGTCTGAGGACGGCGATGGCGCTCTGCGATCGAGAGGAACCGCTGCTGGTCGTATGTAGGACTGGCCATCGCTCCGTCGCCGCCTGCGAATGGCTGTCCGAGATGGGCTTCATGAACGTGACCAACCTCGCCGGAGGCATGCTCGCGTGGAACGCGGACGGGGGCCGGCTCATCGTCGAGCAGCCCCCATCGACCATCCGAATGCAACACGCACAGTCAGGAGCCTGAGCCATGATGACCGTCGTCGCCATCGCAGCCACTTTCATGGGCCTGTCGGTTGGACTGCTCGGCAGTGGTGGGTCCATTCTCGCGGTACCCCTGCTCGTCTACATCGTGGGCATGGCCCCCAAGGACGCCATCGCCACCTCCTTGCTCATCGTTGGCGCAGCGAGCGCCGTGGCCGCCGTGCAACATGGCCGCTCGGGCGCGGTACGCTGGAAAGTGGGAGCCGTATTCGGTGGCGTCGCCATGGTCGGTGCCTACGCCGGTGGCCTGGCAGCCCAGTTTGTATCGGGCACCATGCTGCTGCTGCTCTTCGCCGCCATGATGGTGGCAGCCGGCGTGGCCATGCTCCGCGCTCAGAACAAGACCGACCAGTCAACCGAGGGATCTGGCGAACTGTCGCTCGGAAAAGCGGCGATCGAAGGACTCGTCGTCGGAGCGGTCACCGGGCTCGTCGGCGCCGGTGGGGGTTTCCTGGTCGTGCCCGCCCTCGTTCTGCTCGGCGGGCTGGACATGCGCTCGGCCGTCGGAACCTCGACCCTCGTCGTCGCCATGAAGTCGTTTGCGGGCTTCGCAGGACATGCTTCGCACGCCCGCATCGACTACCCGTTCGCCGCCTTGGTCACCGGATTCGCCATCCTCGGCGTATTGATAGGCGCGGCCATGATGCGACGGGTGACCCCCCAGAAACTCCAACGGTCCTTCGGCGCCTTCGTGTTGGTCGTGGCTGCGGTCATGTTTTTCCAAGAAACCACCCCCGACATCCGCCACGCGCTGTTCGTCGAGCGTTGGCCCTTCTGGGCTGGAGGGCTGGCCATCGGTCTGCTCGTGCTCGGCCTGCTTGGCTACACCGGCAAAGCCCTGGGCGTCTCGTCGGGCTTCTACGATGTCTGCGCGCTACCGGTCGATCCGGACGCACGAAAGTCGTGGCGACTGCCATTCATCGTGGGCATCATCGCGGGCGGCACACTCGCCGCATTGGCGGCAGGCCCCCTCAGCCCCACGACCTCCATGGGCCTGTTCGACACCATGCTGAGCAGCGCGCTGCCCATCAAGATCGCGGTGTTCGGAGGCGGCGGCGTTCTGCTGGGATTGGGCGCCAGAATGGCTGGCGGCTGTACATCCGGCCACGGCATCGTCGGCGTCTCTATCCTCGCGCGCTCCTCGCTGACCGCAACCGCCATCTTCATGGCGACTGGAATCGTGGTCACCAACTTCCTCATGTACACGCTCGGAGGCTGAATCATGCGACACGTCTTTCCCTACCTGACCTCTGGCCTGCTCTTCGGCTTCATCCTGTCGCGCATTGGTGCCACAGATTACGACACCATCGCGGGAATGTTCACGCTGAGCGATCTTCAGCTCTGGGGCGTCCTCGGCGTTGCCGTGCTCGTCGCTGGCGCAGGACAAGCGCTGTTCAAGCGCCGCTCCGCCGCCGGTCATCCGATGCCGGTCGTCACGCCAAAACCCATGAAACCCGCACTCGTCGCCGGATCCATTCTCTTCGGCGCCGGCTGGGCGGTCACGGGAACGTGCCCAGGCACAGGCCTCGCCCAAATCGGTGAAGGCAAGTTGATGGGGATCGTCACAATCGCAGGGATCTTCGCAGGCAGCGCTTTGTACCGACGCTTTGGCGACAGCATCGAGGCGAAGTTGAGTTTCGGCAAAACGCCACCATCTACCCCGATCCCGAGTTGCACGCGTCATGACTGAAACGAGAACCGCACGTCACGCTCCTCGGCCGCGCCTCGGCTTGCGGCACAACCTCGGACAGTTCAGCCTCCTGGTGCTGGTCAACGCCTTCGTAGGCGCCATGGTTGGCATGGAGCGCAGCATCCTCCCGGCCCTCGCAGAGGAGGAGTTTCACCTCGCGGCGCGGTCTGCGATCTTGTCGTTCATCGTCGTCTTCGGGCTCACCAAAGCGCTGACAAATTACCTGGCAGGTCGTTTTTCCGACCGTTGGGGCCGCAAGGTCGTGCTGGTGGCAGGCTGGCTCGTGGCGACGCCCGTGCCCTTCATGTTGATGTGGGCACCCTCTTGGTCATGGATCTTGGCGGCCAACGTCCTTCTCGGTGTCAGCCAGGGGCTCACGTGGTCGATGACGGTCATCATGAAAATCGATCTCGCCGGACCGAAGAAGCGAGGCCTGGCCATGGGACTCAATGAGTTCGCAGGCTATCTGGCAGTCGCGCTCTCGGCTCTCGCGACCGGTTGGCTCGCTGCCGAGTTCGGCCTTCGGCCACAACCTTTCATGTTGGGCATCGGCTTTGTCGTCCTCGGCCTCGGCCTGTCGCTCTTTGTGGTCAAGGAAACGCTTGGCCACGTACAGCACGAGTCTGCGCAGTCGTCCCCCGATGAGCGCCGTCGCCTCTCGCCCCGCGAAGTCTTCGTGCGCACGAGTCTGTCCGATCGCAATCTCTCGTCCGTCAGCCAGGCAGGCCTCGTCAACAACCTCAACGACGGCATGGCCTGGGGCCTCTTTCCTTTGCTCTTCGCTGGCGCGGGTATGTCGCTCCGCGAGATCGGTGCACTTGCAGCCATCTACCCTGCCGTCTGGGGCCTCGGTCAACTGTTCACCGGTGCGTGGTCCGATCGAGTGGGAAGAAAGCGCCTCATCGTAGCGGGCATGTGGGTACAGTCCGCGGGGATCATCGCCATCGCGATGGGAGGTCGCTTCGTTCACTTTGCTTCGGGCGCCGTCCTTCTCGGCGCCGGAACGGCCATGGTCTACCCCACCCTGCTCGCCGCGATCGGCGATGTCGCACATCCATCCTGGCGCGCATCAGCGGTCGGAGTCTACCGGCTGTGGCGAGACTCGGGCTACGCGGTCGGTGCCATTTTCGCCGGCCTCCTCGCCGACGCGCTTGGGATCGGCGCAGCCTCACTCGCCGTCGCCGGCCTCACCTTCCTGTCGGGCGCGCTCGTCGCCATTCGGATGCAAGAAACTCACGCGAAAGCCATGCCGCCTCCACGCAAGCACTCCGACTCGCACCTGCAACGTCAGATCTTGCAGACCGGCGGATTCTTGTTGTTGCAGCCCTTGCCAGCGTTCGGGCAATCCATGGGATCCGCCGGACAGCCAATGGTGCATTTGGCTCCCATTCCGAAAACGAAGCATACGCCCTGCTCCTCGCCAACATCGGCGCACTGCTCGTCACACTCGCAGGCGTCGCCGAAGGGCACCTCGCCCATGCCGCTACAACCGCCCGCGCCGCTCATCGTCCCGCTCCCGCCAGCGCTGCTTGCCCCCGGCGCACCCCCGCTGCCTCCGGCGGCGCTTGCACTGCCCGTGGTCGCTGCGCTGCTCGACGCCGTAGTCCCCGTCGCCGAGCTGCTGGTATCCCCATCGTCCCCACACGCAACCGCCAACAAGCCCAACACCACCAATGTCCCGAGAAAGTGCCTATGCATCGCCAACCTCCAGTTCGACTGTAGGTTAGGCGCGGTGCGCCCTCTCACCAAGCCCGATCGCGTTCAGACCGCACTTGGCCGTGTCGACGGCGGAGGTCTTGTCGTCGGATAATCGCTCGGGAGCAGAGCCGCCGCCGCGGTCACGTCATACTCGACCCACCCGCTCTCAGCCGCGTGGTCTACCTTCAGAATGACCTCCCGCGGGTCCTGCCCCGGCGGCCAACGGACCAGCCCCCCATGGCTATCACGCCGCCACGGCGCGTGGAGTCTCAATTCGAGCTGTGGAAAGGTCCAGGTGAGCCTTCCCATCGCGCCCATCGGGATCCGGCGGCCATCGATCTGAATCGATCGCATGAACACAATCTCATCCCCTCGAGCCAGTACGGAGTCGTCTCTCGTCCCGAGAACCCGCACAGAATATCGTTTTTTGGCCATTTTCGGCCTTTCTTTTCGAAACGTGTCATCCTTTCAGGCGACTACAAACGCAGTCGACCTGCTACCTGCCATCGCGCACCACCGCCCATCACCTCGGCTGCGCTGACAGGGACCCACCGCCAAACGCGAGGCATCTCCCACCTGGCCACTCATCGGTTCGCTCACGAACCGGTGCCCCAAGCATCATCGTTAGAATTCGCAGAAGCGACCCATACTTACCTCCTTCGGTAGCCCGGCGACCTCCAAGAGGCCCGTGGCTTTGCGTCCCAGCCTCGCGACTGGTTTGCCATTATCGAGAACGCAGCGCCCACTACGTCTAATCGCACGAAGCTATAATGTCGGCATCGTCGAGCGACTTGTCAATGGGCCTGCCGTCGTTTTTCTGCTGCGCAGGTGTCGGAAGGGATCATGGCCTGTCGCCCCTCCGTGAGGGAGAAAGCCCGTCCGCGTCACGACACGAAAAGGACGAGGTAGGCGATCGCCAGCACGATCTGCACGACGGCGAAGGGCACCGCGAGTTTGACGAATCGAGCGAAGCTGATCTCCAGTTCGTACTTGTGCATCACCGTCACGGCGACCACCGTGGAAGCGGAGCCGATCGGCGTGATGTTGCCTCCGAGATTCGACCCAAACACGACCGCCCACCACAGATCGGGCGCCGGCTCGTGCAGTCCACCGATGATCTTCGCCATCATCGCCGCGAGCGGAATGTTATCCGTGACCGAACTCGCGACGGCAGACGAAGCGAGAAGAGCTGGCGCGGCCGCCGCACCCAGGGACAGCACGTGCCGCTCGAGCACGCCCCCGATCAAGGCCAACACCTGCGCGTGCTCCATGACGTTGATGACGATGAACAACGACGCAAAGAACAACAACAAGTCCCAATCGACAGCTTGGTAGAAGCGATCGACGCTACTCTTGTACCGAACGAGAATGATGAACGCGAAGGCCAGGGCCACGTAGCCCATGTCGAGGTTCTTGATGACGGGCAGAAACGACGTGGAGGCGAGGGTGAAGATGAACAACACGAAGAGCGCTGTCGCCGTCCAGAAAAAGCCCCAGCTCTCCACGCCATCGTTCTCGTCGAAGCCATCGACGAGACGACGCGCTTCCGCTCGCTCGTCCGGCTCGAGCGCCCGAACCTGGAAACGCTTGGCCCCCATCGCAATGGTGACGATGGTCGCGACCAGAACATAGGGACCGGCCACGAAAAAGAACTCGACGAATTGGATGCCGGCCGCCGTCCCGACGATGATGTTGGGCACCGAACTGATGAGCGTCAGTAAGCCACCGATGTTGGTCAGCAAGCCCTCGACGAGCAGAAAACCGAGCAACAAGCCCGTTCGATTGAGGCGTCTGAGCGACACGGCCGTCAACGACCCCACGATCAGCATCGCCGTCACGTTGTTGAGCAGCGCCGAGAAGACCACCGTCATCACTCCGTACAGAGCCAGCAGCCATAAGGGCTCGCCCCGCGAGATCTTCGTCAGTTTGATCGCGATCCACGTAAACAGCCCCGACTTGCTGACGACATCGACGAAGAGACTCGAGCCGAGAATGATCGCGATGACCCCCCAATCGATGCCTGGGATGAACACCGGCATACGAATCTTCTCGCCGAACACATTCTGCACCCACGCCACGCCCTGCAGCTCGCCGGGGCCCGGATCGAAGGGCATCAAGCCAAAGAGCGTCCCGAGAAAGAGACACAACACGGCGAACAGGCCGGTGATGAGTGACTTCTTGGCGTGGATCTTCTCCTCGAGCGCGAGGGCGACGATCATCGCCACAAGGATCGCCGCAAACAGATAGGTCGTGCCGGCCGACACGTGGTGGTGAGAGGCTGCGCTGGCCAAGATCGCGTCGTGCATCGTCATCGTCCTCAGAGCATGAGCAAGGGTACGGCCCGTAGCTCGATGGCGAGCGGATAGGCGAGACCGTGCATCGCGAGTTGGTCTTCATCCTTCGTGTTGACCACCACCAGTTCGATGTCATTCGCCTCGATGAGACGAACGCAGTCTTGCACGCGATGACCCATGGCCACTTCGGTTGCAATACTCAGCTCGGGAATGGTTTTGTCGAGCACCACGCGAACCGACTCCATGTAGTCTGCTGGCTCTTTCAAGAGCTGTTTAGCGATCGCCACCCGCGCATCCTCGGTATCGATGGACGCAATCTTTCCGATGACGCCCATGTACCGCTCGAAGGTCCCGTCGTCTTCGAGATGGGCCAGGACCAAACGGCCCGTCGCCGTCGCGAAGTGCGCGCCGTAGTCGATCATCGAATCGCTGCCTTGGAGGTGGTCGGTCAGGATCAGCACCCCTTGGGTGCGCCGGCAACTCGGATCCAAGCGACCCTCGTCCGTCGGCGGAGGAAGCAAGAGCACCGGGGTCGAGGTCGCCTGGGTGAGCACGTCGATGTGCGCGCCCAAGCTGAACGGGTAATGACGCGCCCGGCCGTGCAGATTGCGGTAGCTGCAGATGAGATCCGGCTGCTCGCGCTCCACCACCCCGAGGAGATCGCCGACGTCCCCATCCGGCGTCGTGTGGTGGGCGACCCACTTCGCTCCGTCCTTGATCTGCACCGCGTCGAGAAACGCCTTCACATCATCGCAGAATCGCATCGAGTCCGATTCGTCCAGATCGGTCACCACGAGGATCTTCGCGAGGGTGACGGCCGAATACCGGTACTGCTCCTTCGCCGCCGACTTGAACGCGCTCTCGAACTGGTCAAGCTTGCTCATGACCCGTATGTGGTCAAAGTTCTGCGCCAGGCGCAAGCCTTCTCGGCGGCCCGGAGGACTAGTTGCAGCTCACACTGAGCGCAAAGCTGTTGCCGAGGTTCGCAACCGGAGACTCTACGATGACGTAGTACGTGGTGTTCGCCTGCGCGCTGAACACTTCCTGCTCGTCGTTGGTGCCGCCCCAGCCCCAGCTGATGCACTTGTTCTGCGGATCGCAGTCGTTGCCGTTCGCGCCGACGATCGCGAGATCCAAATCGATGACGCCCGAGCCATTGAGGGTGACGGTCACCATCTTCGGCGTGGCGAACTGGAGCGTGTAGTAGGCCTCGGGGCCCGGCTCGCCGACCGCGTTGCAGCCCACAGACGAGATATTCGTTGGACCGTTGACCGTCGTGCCCATCACCATGCTGCTGCAGTTGAGGGCGATCGGGTTCGGGCAGATCTTGGACATGCATGCCGAGTCGTTGACGCAATCGGCGTCCGCGCAATCCACATCGCCGTCGCAATCGTCGTCCGCCATGTTGGCACACTGCGATTCGGTGCTGCCCCCCGGACAGACGCACGCCAAATTCTGGCACAGCAGCCCGTTTGGCCCGCAAGACTTGCCGTCGCAATCGGTGTCCGCGCAGTCCGTCGCGTTGTCCTTGTCGTTGTCCACCATGTCGTCGCAGACCGACTCGCTGCCCATGTTGCCGCCCGTCCCCTGCGAAGCGCTGCTCGATGCCTGCGCGCTGGAATTTTGCGAGGCGCTGCTCGAGACCTGCGATGTGCCGCCGGCTCCCTGACTCGTGCCGCCGCTACCGGCAGCCGCTGCTCCGCCTGCGCCGGACGTTCCTTCCAATGCGCAGACTGCGGAACAACCATCGCCGTTCAGATTGTTGCCGTCGTCACACTGCTCGTTGTTGCTTTGGTCGATCAGACCGTCGCCGCATCGAGACGAGCCTTCATCGTCTTCCGTCGCAGTACTGGTCGCGCACGCGGCCCCGCACACGGTCACGCAGACGAACAGGATCGCGACTGCCCAGGTAGGCCACGGCGCGGCGTGCATCGCTAACATGCGCTTCCCTCGTTCAATAGCTCTTGTTGCCTATGATCCAATCGGTGCCTAAAAACGCGGGGGCGATGCCATCAAACTTGCTCCGCAAGAAGCTCAGGTTGTCCTCGTCAAAGTTGTTCGGCAGCGTGGTGGGATTGGCGAAGGTGGCCGGCGCTGGCAGGCTCGGTGCGGGGGTAAAAATGCCGTTGAACAGAAGGAGGTCGCTGATCCACTGACCATCGTTGGGATCACACGGCCCGGTACACAAGGAAACGAACCCCCCCCGATTTCGGGCGAAGTTTACGTTCTCATTGAGCTGAATGTCTCCCATCTTTGCGTTCTCCGCGACGTAGATGGAACCATTCGGTGCGATCAAGTTATCCGGCAGCACCACAACCGTCCCCGGTGAGGGGGTATAAGGGTCCTGAAAGCGCAGCTCGAAATTCGCCAAACTCATGGAGCAATAAGCATTGGTGTTCTCGAGACGAACGTAATCTTCCGGCCCAATATTGAACTCGGTTATTTTGAGGTCCTGGAGCACCGAGGGG
>JAPYTK010000179.1 GCA_029941785.1 Polyangiaceae bacterium
TTGAGGTGCAGACCGATCCGAACGATCCGATGGCTCCAAAAGTAGATGAAGACTGCGACGGGGATATCGACGAGGTGATCCTTCCCTGCGACACAGGGATCCCGTTCAACGCTCCCGATCCCGAATCGGCCGCCAAATCGATGGAAATCTGCGCGACGGCGACCGCCATGGGCAAGGAATACGGACTCATCGAAGCGCGCTGGGCGCACGCGGACGGCTCGCAAGCCGATCCAGCCCAACTTCCGCAGTTCGGGATCCAGGCAAGCTTCGGTACCAATGTCCAGACCCAGGCCGGCGCGAACATGCTCGTGCTTTCGTCAGGCTTCGGCCGCCTGCCCGGACAAGCTGGTGCGGCGATGAGCTACAGCGAATCCGCCCAAGGCTTCGCCCCCAGCACGGCCCCCACTGGCTTTCCGCAAAACGTTCAGGGATGCGCGGGGAGCGCGGAGATCTACGATGACATCGCCTTGCAGTTGCGACTGCGTGCGCCGAGCAACGCCACGGGCTTCAAGTACCGCTTCAAGTTTTACTCCTTCGAGTTCGCCGAATACGTCTGCACGGAATACAACGATCAGTACATCGCCTTGGTCAACCCCCCTCCCATGGGATCGATCAACGGGAACGTCAGCTTCGATAGCAACTCCAACCCAGTGAGCGTCAACCTCGCCTACTTCGACGTGTGCGATCCCGTCGCCAACAACGACTTTGCGCAGTGGTGTTTAATAGGGTGCCCGCCGGCTCCGAGCCCCTACTGTCCGCTCGGGCCGGGGGAACTCTTGGGCACCGGTTTTGACGATGCCTTTGGCAGCAACATCGAGGACGCCGGCGCCACGAGTTGGTTGGAAACCACCGTACCCATCACCGGCGGACAAGAGTTCGACCTGCGCTTCGCCATCTGGGACACCGGGGACACGAATTACGATTCGACCGTCCTGCTCGACGCCTTCACGTGGGTCGCCACACCGGGCACGACCATCAGCACGACGCCTCCCCCCAAGTAGCGAACGTCAGAGGCTCTCGCCGAGCCAATCGATGACGAGCGCCACGCCGTCTTGCAAGGCTTGCAGCGTCCAGCTGTGGCTGGTCCCTGCTTCATCTTTCACCATCGCACCGAGCGGTGGAATGTGAACGAAGAGACATGGAATGTCGCGCTCGGCCGCGAGCATCAAGCCGTCGAAGTACAGAGCATTGCAGACATAGGAACCGGCATCCTGCGACGCCACTGCCGGATAGCCACGGGCGTTGAGTTCATCGACGATGGGGCTCACTGCGACGGCCGTCGTGAGCACCATGTCCACGGCTGCGATCCCCTGCGCAGCTGCGACGTTTGGACGAACACCATCGACATCCGGGATCGACGAGACTCGGCGGCTGGTCGCCCGGTGTTCGAGTCGAAGCCTTAGGCCTTCCCTCGCCACACCGAGATGGATCATCGCGCGTGGCTGGCGCCTCGCGGCCTGTTCGCGCAGTTGGGTGCACGATCGCTCAAACGAGACGTCGAGCACAGCCGTGTGGACAAGCAGACCTCCCGCCCGCGTGCCATCCAAGCACCGGGCGAGACGCTCAGTAGGGTTGTCTTCCACACCCGGAAAGGGCCCGAAGCCCGTCAGGAGGATGCTGGCGGCCATTCTATTTCTCCACACCAACACCTTCGACTCGGTCACCTACCACGGACCGCACACCTAGGGCTTCGTCGGCACCGCGGCGCCGCACACTCCGACGTCGATCTCCCAGACTTCGCCGGGAAACCCAGCCGCATACAGGGACGTCGTTTTGAAACCTGGGCCCGATCCGAACTGCGCGTTGGCGACATTGGCCGTGAAGGCAGCAATCTCTACGGAGGCGCCTGTCGCTTCTCCGCTTGAATCGAGCTTAAGCCGATACAGTTTACTCACAGGGTTGTTGTCCACGATGTACAGATGGCCGCACGCATCCATGACCATGCCGTCGAGCTTGGCTCCGAGGATCGTATCGATCAAGGTCGGCGTGAATTTGTCTCCGCTCACATCCACGCGGTGGATCTTTCCCTCGCTGTACTCGGTGTAATACACGACGGGCAAGGAAGGATGGCGCACGATGCCGTTGGCCTGATTGGCCTCCGCCCCTTTGACGATCGACGTCACGTCTTTGTTCTTGTCGATACGAATCACTTCGTTGGCCCCGAAGCGAGCGACCCAAACGTTGTCGTCGAAATCGACGAAGAGCCCGTTGGCACTCGTGACCATCGCATAGGTAGCCACGTCGCCCCCCGGAGTGATCGACGCAATATGTCCAGCCTGTTGCCTCGCAGCCAGAAGGTTGCCGTCCGACATATAGCGGACACCAAGGGTGGTTCCAGACAACGGGGCAAGCATGGTGGTCATGCCATTGGAGTCGAGCAGCACGATCTGACTTCCATTTTTGCCAGCGAGGTTCCCTTTCCCGTCGAAGGCAAGGTCTTCGCTGCCGTCAAAGGACTTGCTGAAAGACACCGGTGTAAACGGACCGTCGGGGATCATGTCACAAGGATCGCCGCCGCTACCCCCGCTTCCACCCGCTCCAGCAGGGGCAAAAGCGCCGTCACCCCCGCCGCCCACTGCGCCTCCCGCTCCGGTGAGGCCGCCCGTTCCCGTCATGCCCCCAACCCCCACCGCTGCACCCTGGCCGGCGGATGGTGCACCGGTCGTGACCGACGTGGTGGTTTCGTCGCCGCCGCATCCACCAACGAGCATCGCGTACACAAGCCCGACACCCAAAGACACCAAACCGACCTTCGTTTTCGCCATGACTGTTCCTTTGAGGCCCACTGACCCGATCCGCTACCCTCGCTGTTGCTGCGTCATCCTATTCAGTTGAGCTCCGACGGCTCTCCGAGCGGACAACGGTCGCCAAAGATGGCCTCCCAGCCACTTCGGTAAGCCTCGCTGGCCACCTGCGCCGGCCCTTGTTCGTTGCGAACCGGAGATTTTACAATGGTCTCGCAGGCGAAGAGGCGCTCGTGCTGCTCGAGAGGGTGAAGCTTCACCAGGTCGCCCAGGATCGGCTGTCCCTCGCGAACCGTGGCCATCTCCCCGATTTCGATTTGCTGATCTCGCTGCCGGATGACCTGATAGCGGCCGCGCTCCGACTTGCCGTGGACGAAGACGATGTCCCGCGGTAGTGCTGCAGCCTCGGTCGCGCTCGATGGGTCGGCCCGCTGCTCGCCGTTTGAGCGTCCCTTCGGCGGACTCGAATCTTCACCATGGCTCATGAGTACACCAAAGTCTGTCACATTTTCGCATGTTGCGCGCAATTTTGTCGTCGTCGCCGGTGATCCCGAAACGATAACGACGACCGATTCCTCTCCTCGGTCACAACGCTCCTGGCGCGTGGAACCGGCACAAGGTCCGCGTGCTTCACTGGAAAATTACGCCGATAAGGCTCCTGCTTGAGACTTGCAAAAAGAAGCGTAACCTGTGCGCCATGGCACGGCAGCAATGGCGGTGGGGATGGATCTACGCAACGAGCCTCGTGTGCGGATTGGCCTGCGCCACGGGCGGCGTGGGCAGCGCCGACGACGACGGGTCGGATTCAGCCGCGAACGGCAGTGGCACGGCAGGCGCCACAACGGCCACCGGTGGGGCGAGCTCCAGCAGCGACACAAGCGCTAACACGAGCGGCACCACGAACAGCGGGACGGGGGGCATGACGTCCGCCACGTCCACGGCCGCAAGCGGAAGCGGGGGCAATTGCAGCGAGAGCCCATGCAAGGTGACCTCTCCCCAGTGCGGTTGTGCGAACGGACAAAAATGTAGCCTCGATGGTCAGGGATTGCGGGTGTGCATCGCCGACGGCAACGTTGCGGTTGGCCAAAGTTGCATCGGTCCAATCTGCATGGCGGGGAGCATGTGCCTCGGCAACCAGACCTTCGCGAACTGCAAGAAGTTCTGCAACACCGACTCAGAATGCAGCGCGCCCGGTGGACTTTGCATCATCCAAGTGGATGACGGCAACGGCGGTTCGTACAAGGAAACATGGTGCTCGGAAAACTGCGATCCGGTGAGCGGCACCGGTTGCCCATTGGCCACCGGCAAGTGCGAGATCGGCCAAGAGAGCACGCCACCCAATCGCTTCTTCACCACCTGCCTACAAGCGGGCAGCGGCGTTCAAGGGCAAACATGCAATCTGATCACCGATTGCGCATCCGGATACGGGTGCATCAACTACAACAACCAAGACGTCTGCGCCAAGTGGTGCAAGACCTCCAGTCCTAGCTGCCCCGGCGCGACGAATTGCGCCACCTTCACGACGCCGATGCTCATCGGTTCGTTGGAATACGGGGCGTGCATCTAGCCCGCTCGCTACAGCCCATCCAAGAAATCGAGCACGTCGGGCCAGTAGATGTCCCGCACTTCGAAGAAAAGTTCGTGGCCGTCCGTTTCGAACTCGGGGTAGGTCTTGAGCGTGCTGTCCTTCTTCGCGGCAAGCAGCGCATCGTGGACATCTTGAGCGAGCTGCACGTGGTCGGCCTGGTACACGTCGTTCGATGACACCAAGGTCAGCACGCTCGCCTGCATGGCGGATACGTCCTGGAGTGTGTTCGCGAGCGCATCCTTTCCATGAGCCGGGGCCATCAGGACCACTTTCTGCACATCGGCCGGCTGAGTGAGCGTGGCCTGCAATGTCAACAAGCCGCCGCGGGAGAACCCGATGATCGCCGCGCGCGCCGGCACCGCGTCGTCATGCGCTCGTAGCTCGTCTAAAGCCGTGAGGACCTCCGGAAGATGCCCCGCCAATGAGGTCGTCAACGGGCGCTGCTCAGAACGCGCGAGATAACCAGCCTCCGCGAGCGCGAGGCAGGTGCCTTCCAAGTCACCGCCCACCGCGTTTCCGAGTCCCCCGTGATTGTACAACACGGCCGGAAAAGGAGCCGCCCCAGCAGGCCGGCAAACGAAGGATCCGTCGTCGAGTTGCTCGACGGTAGGCGTCGTTGGACTACCGCCCATCGATGAAGTCGTCGCAGCCGAATGAGCAGCCCCCCCTCCAGCCGCTCCGCCCCCGGTAGCTGTCGCTCCTGATGGGTCGGCTGAGTTTCCGCTACAGGCCAGCGCACCGATGCTCGCGATCAACATCACACAACAGGCCGCGGCCTTCGCGTGCCGCCGATCCTTGGATCGCAAGCCAAACTCATTCTCGTGTCGTTCCATCGCCTCCACCTCCACGTCCTGCACACTGCAAATGGATAGGTCTCATCTGCGGTGAGCGACGATCACCCCCAACTCCTCATCGACGCAAAAAGATTGCTCACCAACCAAATGTTCATCGAGCGTCTTGGTGAAGGCTAATCCAATTTGCAATTGGCAGTTGGGGTAGGCATCGCGCATGGTCAAGACCATCGCTCGATTGTCCACAGCCTGGCGGCTGTCGAGCAAGACCGTCTCGAGTTGTTCGAGTTCTGCGCGCGCCTTGAGCAGTTTGGACTCGCGTTGCGCAAACACGACCCGTTGTTTGCGATTCAGCCGCGCGATCAAGTCCGCATGACCAAGCAGATGCCCGATATCCTCTTCGAGCCGAGCGATCCGTTTCCGCAAGGAGCGCCTCTCGCTATCGACCTTGCCAAACTGCGGATCGGGGACCAAGCCCTGCCCGACTGCAACGGTGGTCGCCACGTAACGAATCGACCCCAATGACTGGGCTTGCACGGACCCAGCTGCACGAACGATCCCGCCGACGATCCCTCCTCGCTGCACGACCACTCCGCCCCCCGCCAAGACGCTGCAATTACGTATCTGCCTCTCGATTGTGATCTGCCTACCGGCTTGAACAATAACACCGTTGAGATAGCGAGCACGTATCTCGCCCCCGGCGCGCAAGTATGCACGAGTGTGTCCCGTCACGCCTCCCCCTACGCGAATGCTGCCGCCCGCGACAATCGTAGCGGCATCGACAATGCCTCCGATGTCGATATCGCCTGCCGCCGCGACTTTGAATCCTTCGATGACGTTGCCCGTGACGACTACATTCCCGTCGAATTGGATGTTCCCGACCGTGAAGTCGACGTCGCCTTTCACGGTGTACACTTGAGCGACCGAAAGACTCTTGCCGTCGAAATTCACACAGCCACCTGCCGTCGACAAGACCCGGCGCGTTCCCTTTTCCAGGTGCACCCCATCGCCAAGCCCCAAGGGGAGCGATGGCAAGGCGGGTGGCGGGATGGCTTCACCAAACACATCCCGTCCAGGCATTCCGCAATGCGGGTCAGTGAATGCGCAAATCACATCGCTCGCCCCAACGTTAACGAACACTTCGACTTCATGAAGATCAACAAAGTGATCCACGCTCAATCGGTCGGCTCCACCTATCGGGACCATCCAGTGCACCTGACCTGAATGCCCTTCAATGGGTTCGATCCCAGTGGCGATTACGACCGGTGCCACGCTTGGATTCGCCGCCAGGCTACGCAATGCCCCCCCGATCGATCTTTCCTCCGAGGGGGAAAACTTCAATCCCGATTGCAAGATGGCCCGTTGAAAGTCGCGCACCGGGCAGACGGTCGCGGTGACATGGCTGTTGGCATCAGCCGATACAGTCTCCCGCTTCGACGACTTGTCGCCAGCAGGAGCTGTGATCGTCATTCGTGCTCTCGGATCGGTCGGATCAACTTCGATCGAGCACGTCCAGCCATACACCTCCGTCTCAAAAACGCGCTGAAACCCGCTAGGATTGCGCACGCCACGTTCGATCCAACGCGAACGCACGCGACCGCTCACGACCAGGTCCACCGCCTCGACCAACTCGGCGCTCGACTGAACAAACTCGAGGCCGTATTGCCACACCGTGCTCGGCGTGTCCGCAGGCTCTGAAGCGTCGCGGGCCATCGACCTTCGGGTGATCTTTTGTACGCGCACGCAAACCGCCTCGACCGGATTCACCCTCTTCGCCTGCGGCATCATCCAGATGAGGTGGTCGCCCTCGCCGAGAGGACACGTCGTGCGGATGGCGAAACCGCCTCGCGACACGTCGATGAGTTCCACCTCGGTCGAGCCCTCGCCCACTTTCCAGGTTCCATCCTCGCCCTCCTCCATGAAGCGCACCTTGGCAACCGTGTTCATGGACTGCCTGAAAAATCGTCGTCGATCGAAGGATCGTATGCGACGCGGCAAAGCAATGGCCAGACACTGTGAATCCGGGCCATCGGCCGGCTCAACGACGCGCGACGCGAAAGCGTACAGACCCTCGGGCCGTCCGAGCGCCACTTTCAACTTGCTCCCGAGCTTTAGGGCATCACGCCGTGCCCCGGGTACGAGATAGGTAGTGCCCATGGCATCGAGAGTGAGTCGCGCACGCCGCCGCAAGGTCACCACGTTTCCGTCCTCGGCTATCAAACGCAGGAAGATAGCCTTACCTTGCAGATGCGACGAGTCGACGTCGTGCGCGGGTGCGGGCAGAGGATCGGGCGGTGGAGGGATCGTCGGACGGGACGACGGCACGGGCGTCGACTCGGGCGCGAGATGAACGGGAAGAGGCGTCGGCTCTGCGTCGCTGACGGAGGAAATCCGTGTGGAACTCGGAGCAGGAGGCTGCAAATCGAGCACGGCGTAAATGTGCTCGGGCTCTTGTTGGTCATCGATCAGCGTCATGGCGAAGGGCTCGCCGTCGATCGTCAGATGCACGGTTGGGCCATATTGGTCCTCGCCGAGGTCATCACGCGCAAGTTGGTCGAAGTTGTACGCCACGACCCCTGACTCGGCGTCTTGCTCATCCCACGGAACGATGATCGCACGCTCCGTCGTCAGAACGAGCCAACTGCGAACCACCTCGGCGCTCGACTCCCAAGCCAGCACGGGAGAGAGCATCCGGACCTCCTCCTCACCACGCAATTGAAGCTTCGACGCCGCCAGAACGCCATGCGCCATCTGTTGCTCATCCCCCGGCACCAGAATGTCGGCACGGGCGGAGGCCGACAGCAGATCCACGAACTGTGCGAAGCGACGATCCATGTCGGGCATCGCGAGTTCGACAGAACTGCTACCGCGGACTTCGAACCGCAGGCGTTGCTCCGGCCACCCTTCGACGGCGATGGCACCGATATCACCGAGCGAGACCACACGATCCCGAAACCCAGCCGCCGCGTCGAGCTTGCCCTTCACGGCAAGCACCACACGGCGCGAACTCACGACCAGATCGACAGCCGCCATGACCGGGCCCGTGCACAGGCTGGCCAGCCAACTGTCGACGATGATGCCGCGCTCCTCTTGCATGTCCTTGCCGTGCTGAGCGATGAGACGCGCATAAATAGCCGAGCACACGCCACCCTCGAACGCCACGACCTCATCACCAATCGTCAGCGCGAGCTTCATCTGCGCACCCGAGCGGCTGGCGGCGGTGATCAACTCGAGAGGTGTATCGACGTCCGCGTCACTCCAAATCAACGTCTCGATCCCACGCCTAGCGATAAACCGAAGGCGACGGTCGGTCAGTTCTAGCTTGCCGGGCACCGCAACGACAGAGGTCACATAGCGGTTGATGTCGCCCTGCATCAGAACACGCTCGCTTTGAGAATAGGCGTCCTCCGCACCAGCCTCGCCGCGAATGTGGCGGAGCAAGGAGGCGAGTCGCTCGTGCACCTGCTGGGCGCCCTTACCCATGAAACGCTCTGACCCGTCCTTGGTCTCCACGTAAAGCGAGCGCTGCAACCCGGCGATGCGCGTCACGTCGATATCCAACACATCGACCTGCCACGCTTTCGCGCCGACAAGCCGGTCGAGGCTGGTGGTCGGTTTGAAGCTCAGGCGCTTCTCGGTGAGCTCGAGTCGCCCCTTGAAGCCCAACGGTCCGTTCATACGCATGCAGGTGCGCGCGATCAGAACGACGTGTTGCGAAGCTGAGTCCCCCATAGAGATGTAGGCCGAGTCTATCGCCACTCGGTCCGACTTCCCAACTAAACCCCGCGAAAACCGGGGTACCTTTGCTAGTTCTCGATGGTCTTGCAGCCCACGACGACCTCGACCTTCGCTTCTGCGTCCGCCTTGAGCAACTCGCAGGCTGAGCCGTACAGCTGAACCTTGTCCTTGGCGGGTAGGTAGTCCCAGCCGTTGTGGTGGGCCTTGTCCCTGGGAATGGTGTGATTCGTCGATCCGGTAGCCACGGTAATGTTGACCGCGTCGTAGTCCGGCGTGCCGCCGCTCGGCATGGGAAGCTCGAAGGTGCAGCTGGCCGCTTCCAGAGCGATCGACCCCAGCGCCGAGGACAGAGCGGTCTCGAAATTGTCGACATTCACGAGATAAGCGCAGGAATTGTCCATCGCACAATCCGGGGATGTCGCCGTTCCGCCCGCTTCGGCGAGGACGGAGAGATTGACCGCCAAATCCGTAGCCGGATCGGAGCTGGCCGCTTCACCGTCGATGCCGACGACATAGGTGCGAACGCCGCTGTTCAACCCGTCGGTCACCGCATCGATGGCGAGGGCGACGTCGTTAGCCTCCGGATCTTCACTCGTGTGGCAGGAGGTGGGCAGACCATCGGTGAGAAGGACAACGCTCGTCACGCCGTCGAGATTGAGCTTCGTCGCTCGATCGAGGCTTCCGGCTAGAGCAGCCGCCAGCGGCGTGCCCCAGTAAAACTCTTCGTCCGAGGCAGCGACAGAGGCCATGATCTTCTCCGCCTGAACGGGACTGAGCGGCGCAACGTCGACCGCGAATTCATCATAAGCGGCGGCTTCACAGCGTGCCTCCGGACCGGGAAGTTCGCTGGCGGTGCAATTGCACGAGATGTAGTTGCCGCTTGTCACTTCGCAGCAGCTGATCGGCTGGTCGCCGGAAGGAAACATGGCGAGCCCAGCAGCGGTGTCGCTCGGCAAAGTCTTCAAGATCTCGCCGACGCCTGCCTTGGTGAGCGACCAGCGCGTGTTTTGTTCGTCGATACGCAGGTGCATGCTGCCGGATCGGTCGAGCAGAATGAGCAGATTGGACGGGGCCGGATCCACCTCGAACACGTCAGATGCGTCGGGACAGATGGTCGGCTTCGTCGGAGGCTGTCCGCCCACGCCGCTGCTGACCGTAGCGCTTCCGCCGCTGCCGTCATCGCTAGGAACGGGCACATATCCTTGGGAGGCTTGGTCGCCGCCTCCACAACCGATCGCGGCGAGGCCAGTGACACAACTCGCGATGGCGAGACCGTTCCAGAATTTCAACATGCGCATGCTCCTCAAGGTAGGTCAGAATGGCCTGATGTAGGCAACCGACGGCCTATATGCGACTTGTATGCCAAGTTAACGATGGGGCTAAGTGGCTGACTTCAGGTGGCCACGAGCAATAATTCGTCGCTAACTCTTTGAAATCGGTCAGTCTGCGATCCACCTTCACGGGATCCACCCCCTGGCGGGCGCCAGCGGGCGCCAGCGGGCGGCAGCGGTGGCCAGGCTCTCAAGTTTGCAGCAGCTCAGCAAATGTGCGCGCGACGTCGGGCTCTGTCGCTAGCCTCACCGACCAATGGCTGTGGGACTGAAGGTAGAGCTCGAGACTCGTGTCGTGCCGGACAAAGATCTGCGGCATATCCAGACCGCGCTGCAACGACCGGGTGATCGCCGCGTATTTTTCCAAGGGCATCACGTCCGCAGTCGCAAGCGACGCGAGCTGAGCGCGGGAGAAAGCATTGGCGTACTTCTCGAGCAAGGGCGGCACCCCATCGGCGTCCCCGTGGGCTGTTTCGGCAGCCTCGAGACGCACGCTCCAAAGCTCTTCGATCACATCCCAAGCGTCGTCGTCGATGCCGTGCTCGGCGAGCAAGGCATCACGTCGATCCCCAGCGGTGGCGAGCCTCGCCGCAAGTTCCCCATAGATCTCGATGTCCGCTGTTAGCGAATCACTCATGGGCCGAGCATGTCACTTGTCGCGCAGTGATGCACCGCCTCTTTAAACCCCGGCGCGCTACAGGTACAACTCGGGCAGCCATCGCTGCATCGGGCCATGGCGCATTCGACATGACGACGAACGCACAGCCAAACGCGTGGCCTCCGCCGTGGATGACGGAAATCGAAATCGCACAGCGCTGGGCGGCGCGCGTCGTCACCCACTTGAACGGCGATTATATGCCGCCCGTCGATATCTCCGCCGTCGAAACGCCGCTACGCGCTGCCGTCGTCGCGCTCTACGACGCTTTCGATGGCAGACGCGATGGTGTCGAAGCCTTGCAGGGCGTGCCGCTCGCATTCGAGGAGGTGAGACGTGTGCTCCTCCCAGGCCGTTCGATCGAAGCGCTGTCAGCGGCCAGCGTCGCCGCGGGCAAAGCCAAGGAACATACCGAGCGCGCGGTGGCTGATCTCAGCTCGCGCCCAGCCTACGGACTCAGCGACAATTCGTCGCCCCTTCGCGGAAGCGGCGACGTGCCTCGTTTGCACGCGATCGAGCGGAAAACCCTCGAGCCGCGCCTGAACCTGCCGGCGCCGCCCCTTCCGCCACCTCCACCGCGCGAGGCGCGACTACCGCGTCCTCGCACCTTCGAAGAACTGCGCGACACCGTTTCGAAGATGCACGAGAAGAACGAAGCACGACGCGCCGCCGCCGCTCAAGAAGCCAGCTTACTCGCAGAGGCCGACGACAACGTCGTCACCGAGGACGAGTCGCCCAAGGTGCCGGACGGGTTTTCCGCTGACGCCATGCCCGCGCTGGACGAGGTCGGCTTCATTCGAGCGCAGACGCGCAGCCTCTTCGAAGAGGTCGCCATGGTCGGGATCCAGCGCGCGCCGCTTCTCGGTGATCCCTGGCGCACCGCGCTGCTCCTCGAGCAGCGCATGCTTCGCGCCATCGATGCCATCGTCGCGATGGGGCCAGTCGCCGTCGCCGAGGTGGAATCACTCGCCCTCTACGCACCGGTCAAGTATGTCTCGAGGCTTATCGCAGCGACGATTATCCTCGGGAGCGTCCGCGGTCTCGACGC
>JAPYTK010000180.1 GCA_029941785.1 Polyangiaceae bacterium
CTCCTGAGCCACCTGAACCGCCGGCAAATTGACAATACAAGGTCGTACAATCCTCAGGCTTCAGACACTCCTTGCTCGGATCGCACGGTGAACAACTTCCGCCGCAATCGACGTCCGTTTCGCTGCCGTTCTTGATTTTGTCGTCACATGCCGGCGGCGCGCACTTGTTGTCCTTACACACCGCTTCGGTACAGTGACTGTCGTTGAGACACTCGACGCAGATCCCCATGCCGTCGCAAAACTGGCCGCCATTTTCGGTGCACTGCTGGCCGGAGGCGAGGGGCGATTGTTGGCACATGTCATTGTCGTCACAATACGCCTCTGTGCATTGCGTCTTGGGACACCCAAACATGTTGCAGGTGAGCATGTCGCCCCCCGTGCCGGCCGCCCCGCCTGCCCCGCCCACACCAACCACCGGCGTGGTCGGGCCACTCGTCGGAGCCGCGCCAACGCCGTCATTGAAGGCATATTGGTCAAAATCGGTCGTGCAGGCATAGGCCAGCGCGCCGAGAAGCAAGAAGCTCGATAAATTTCGTAGGTGCATCAAAAACTCCCGCTGACGACGAGTGTCCCCGGACCGACAGCCACGCGTGGACGGTAGGGGCTTTGGACGCTGTCGGCGCCTTCGTCAAAGTGGTCCCACACATAGAATCCTGCGCCAGTGGACAACCCGATGATTCCGAACACGAGCCCTGTGTTGGCCGCGGCCTGGTAGGCTTGGCCGCGATCAGCAAAGGACTCGAGCTGCGGGTCACAGTGAGCAGGATCGGGACAACCATCCTCGAGACGCCCGGCCTGTCCGACGCTCAGGGCGCCAAAGATACCGAAGGTCAGCATCCCGACCGCGCCCACGCCGCCACTGATGTAAGCGATCTTCTTGCGATCGGGCCCTGGCCACTTGATGTCGAAGAACGACCCTCCAGACTCCTCCGGCGCCGTCGCAACTGGCTTGGGCGCAGGCGGCTCGATCGCAAACGCGTGCTGCTGCCCTGCGACCGCGGTCACCGTCTTTTGGGTCTTCCCAGCGGCGGTCGTGAGCACAATCTTGATTGGCCCCGGCATGACCGTCAGGGGTTGACCCCACTGCCCGCGTTCCAGTGCTCGACCGTTGACCTGAAGCACGGCAGACTTGTCGACCACCGGCACGGTCGTGGCGATCTTCACCGACGAGAGCATCGCGGCGATGTCACTGACGAGCTGCTCGGATCCCTGGACGGTCGTCTTATATCTGGCTTCCTTCGCAGCCGCTTCCTTGGCCTCAATCGTCACCAATTGCGCCTGCCCGTAGGCCGCGAGATACTGTTCTTTCGCCATCATCGTGCGAACGACCATCAAATGGGAGTTTGGGCTTGCCACAGCACCGTACGATTTGACGAATGCAGCCATGGCCTCATCGTACTTTTTTGCGTCAAAGGCCTTCATCCCCGCCCGGTAAGCTTCTCGGGCAGCTTTCTTTTGCTTCCAGTTCGCCTTGTCGACAGCTGCACCCTTGACGAGCGCCACATCCGCCGGGCTGGACTCGGCCACCGCAGCTTCCGGCGGAGCCGGGGCTGCTGCAACGTCGTCTTTGCTCTCTGCAGGTGTGGCGCTGGCCGCCGGAAAGGCGGTCGCCACGATCCATGCGAAAGTGGACACCGTCACAAGTCGTCGCATGCTCAAATATCTCCCGGGGTGAACGGTTGCGGACGCTTTGGAACAACCCGCCGCACAGGCTTCCGTAGGTTCGGCCGCCGCGGAACAACCTTAGCCGAAGCTGGCGGCGCAGACGATGGCGAATCTACCGAAGTGGAAGCGGACGCCGACGCGCTCGCAGCCGCCGACGCGGTCGCACTTGGTGTAACCGTCGCGCTGGCCGCCACGCTCGCTTTCACGACGGGTGCAGGCGACGAAGGCTGGGCGCTCGGTATCGGGTCCGGCGCGACGCCTGCCACACTCGCGGTTGGAGTCGCTTCTTCCGACACGCCAGGAGCGCCGTCGGGCAATAGTTTGAGGATCACGAACGCTACGACAAGGGCGGCGACCAACATCCCGATTTTGCGATTACGTTCGGCTGCCCGCTGCGAAGAGGCCGCCGCATCCAGGACGCGCTTGGCCTCGGGTGGCAGTTCTTCGTCCATCGAGGGATCGTCCGCAATGGAAAGAAGATCGAAGGTCTCGTCGCCATCGGACGCCTCAGCGGAATCAGCATCCTTCGACTTCGCCTCGTCGCTGGGCGCCTCAGCGGAATCAGCATCCTTCGACTTCGCCTCGTCGCCATCGGACGCCTCGTCGCTGGGCGCGGGCTCGGCAGCCTCCGACTTCGCCTCGTCGCTGGGCGCGGGCTCAGCAGCCTCCGAAGCGCCCGCATCGACCGCATCGCCGCCATCATCCGCGCTGTCCCAGGCACCGTCGACATCTTCATTGGTCGATGGGGGCTTGCTCAGAGGCGTCTCCTCCTCTGCTCCCGTAGTCGTGCCGTCCTCGTTGTCGTCAGCCTTGTTCGGTCCGGATCCCATCACTCACTACCCCTCAACATCGTCCGCATCGCCGCGGCGGCGGCACCATACCACGGGAAACCGACCGCACACCGATCGCCTGAAAAGAGGCACGCGCTCTGATGTTGTCACGCGAGATGGGACTGCCAAAGAAGCTCATTATCGATTAGAATCCCCATGCTTATGATGAACCATCCCCCCCTCCGCTTGGCGCTCACGCTTCTCTCCTCCCTACCTCTTCTCGCCTGCGGCGGCGACACCGTTCCCGCCGGCAGCGACAGCTCGGCGACCGGCACGGGAAAGCCATCACTCACCTACCACCGGGACGCGCGCGCCATCCTCGAAACGAAGTGCAACACCTGCCACGTCGAGGGAGCGATCGCGCCCTTCGCCTTGAGCGACTTTGAAAGCGTCACGACCAACGCCGGCATCGCCAAATACGCGCTCGAACACAGCACGATGCCCCCCTGGCCGCCAGCGGCAGGATGCAACGAGTACAGTCACGACCGATCGCTGAGCCCAACAGAGCGGGAGACCCTGCTCGCCTACTTCGAGGGTGAGATGGCAGAAGGCGACCCGGCCGACTACACCAAACCCACGACCACCGTCGCGCCGATCGATCCCCATCTCACCGTGAAGATGAGCAGCGCGTACACGCCGCTCGTCGAGCCTGACGATCACCGCTGCTTCATCATCGATTGGCCCGAGACGGAGACGAAGTTCCTGACCGGTTATCAGGTGGTCCCAGGAAAAGCGGAGGTGGTACACCACGTGATCGTGTTCAAGGTCGACGCGGCGTCCGCTGCTGACTTTCGCGCCATGGACGAAGCCGAGGCCGGTCCGGGCTACGAGTGCTTCGCAGGTCCCGCCGCCAGCGGAAGCGACAGCCCAGCACAGGCGGCCGGAGCGATGATCGCAGCCTGGGTACCAGGCGCTCCGGTTGCGCGTTTCCCCGCCGACTCGGGGATCCGCATGGAACCGGGCAGCCTGCTCGTCATGCAGATGCACTACAACACGCAATCGGCGAGCCCGGCGCCCGACCAGACGTCCCTGCAGCTCGAGATGGCCGATCAGGTCGCCAAGCCCGGCGTCGCCCAGATCTTCACCAAGTTCAACTGGCTCTCGCCAGGCGGGATGCCGATTCCTGCAGGCGAAGAAAAGGTGACGCTCGAAGCGGACATCGACGTCTCCCAATTTCTGAGCTTCACGGGAGGTTGGACCGAACTCGGACTAGAGGCTGGAAGCGAAGTGGCGATCCATGGCGCCGGATTGCACATGCACCAGTTGGGCCAGTGGTCACGCGCCTCCGTCTCCCACGGCGATGGATCAGAGAGCTGCCTGGTCGAGATCGACGACTGGGACTTCAACTGGCAAGGCCAGTACAAGTTGCTCGAACCGGTGAAGATGAACCCGACGACCGACACGCTTCATCTCGCTTGCCGATGGGATAACTCTGCACAAAATCAGCCCTTCATCGATGGCAAGCAAGCCGCACCGAAGGACGTCGAGTGGGGCGACGACACCCGCGATGAAATGTGCCTGACAGCGCTGTTCATCACGAAGCCGTGATCTCCCTCGAGCGGCGCCTGCACGCCATTTTCGCCATACTGCTGGCGGCGAGCGTGGGCGGATGCGGTCAGCCCGTCGACGAGACGACCGAACCAACAGCCGCGGTGGCCCTGGTCGATCACGCAGCTTGGAGCGTCGCGACGAGCGATCCCCTGGCCGCCCACCGACCAGCAGACGCCGGTTGCGAAAGCGGGAGTCATTATGTCGAAGATGACGCCCTAGAGGTACAAACCGGCTACTGCAACTACCTCATTCTCGAGCAGGCTTCCCTGGCTGCCGTTCGGACCGGCGACCAGCTCGAGCTGCTCATGGTGCACGCCGATCTCGATGCCCCCGAGGCGGCGGAGCTTCACATCGCGCTTCTGTGGGACGACGCGATCGCATGGGAGCACACCTCGACCATTCCAGGTCCTGCCCAAGCCTTCGATCGAGACTGGCTCGCGCCGGCCGATCGCCCGCTCGGCTCGAAGCTGGTGCTGCACCTGCACAACCACGGATTCAACAGCTACAAGTTCGTATCGTTCGACGTGCGGCCGGCGCCGTAAGGGCCCGGCGTCCAGCGCCAAGCACCGCGCGGTTGGGCGCGCGCTCAGAGACGCATCTCTTCGGGAACCTCGGGCCACGGATAGCCCGTCTTGTGGCAGGTCTCGAACCAATTGGGATTCTGCGTGAAGTACTTGTTGTCGGTGTTCGCCGGCCCGGTTCCCGACCAAGATTGCGTGGCGGGACACTCGGAACGAATGAGCGACTTGAGCTCGTCAAAGGTGCCGAGCGACATGGTGATGGGCGCGTACCAAGTCAACGGAACTTGATCGCCGCCTGCGATGTCGGCTTTGAGCTGATCGAGCGCCGCAAAGTCGTCGGCATGGCCGTATTCATTGACCATCGCGAAGTTGTCCTCGAAAGACGCAATGAGCGCGGCGTGCTCCTTGCCTTGGAACATCAACATGTTCTCAAAGGTGTTGCTCTCGGCATTGTCTGAGAAATTGAGACTACCGGTGTACAGCTGCGCGCCGTCGACGATGAGGTACTTGTGATGCATCTGCTGGGCGTACTTGTAATGCCAGCGATAGGTGTTGCACTTGTAACTGATCCGACCGCCCGAAGACTCGATCGCGCTCTTGATCTCGCCGATGTCGCCCCCTTTGGAGGTCTCCTGACAGTCGAGCACGACGTCGACCTGAAGCTCGGGACGCTCCGCGACGGCGTTCGCGACAGCCTTCGCGAGCGGCAGCGACACGAAGTGGCCCGTGGCGATCTTCAGCGATTGCTTCGCCCGACCGATGGCCTCAACGAGTACGTCCGTCACCGTGGTGGTGCCGAGATTCGACCACCCCGAACTTGCCGTAGGCGAGAAGTTGGCGGAGGTGAACACGACGTGGTGATTCTGGCTTTCGTAGGCGGCGAAGTGCTCGGCTATGGTCTCCGCGCGCGTCGTGTCCCACGTGAGATCCTCGTAGACGATGTCCTTGGAACCTGCCCACAGAACGTCAAACTCGTGTTGCATACGAAGCGTCAACTCGGGGTAACCGCGAAAGAACACGGTGTTCTCGTCGTAACGCGTCGCCGCGCTGCTCGACCAGTTGGCGCTACCGGTCGCGACCCAAGCGTTCATGCCCCGCTCGAGTGTCTCGTCGGTGCGGGGTCCGTCGATGATCGCATACTTGTGATGCATGATCTTGGTGACCCGGCGAACATCGATGCCCATCTCTTCGAGGGGGGCACACTTCTGTTCATTTTTCGCCAAGTCCGTATTGGCGAGAAACCGAATGACGACCCCTCGCTCGCGTGCGCGCTGAAGTGCACCGCGGATCGGATCTCGGCTGCTGTAGCTGTACATCGCGATGTCGACCGTCTCCGTCGCGCCATCGATGAGCTCGGCCACGCGGGCCAAGTGACTGGTCTCGATCGGCTGCGGCGAGAAGATCGTCGCCACCTCCGGCTGGATGTAGATCCCTTGTTGATCGGCGTACTCCAGCAGGTCACTCAGGCAAGAGGCTTTGCAATACGGAACCTCGTAGAGCTGTGCGAGTGCGGTGAAAACCCGACCGTCGCGATGATCGACGAGGTGGGTAGCAGCTCGCCGGTCCAGGCCCACCGCATCGTCAAAGGTGTCGACGTGGTTGGACACGTCGTTCGCAACGGCCAAGATAGCGTGCGCTTCGACGGAGCCCTCGGCGTAGGGAAGATCGCTGGCGGCGCCGACGTCTTGGCCAATGCTATCGCCGCATCCGGTGAGCGAAGCAACCGCGCAAAGAAGGGAGAGAAGTCGAGGGGGGCTCAAGTATTTCATGGTGAGTCTCGAATGACAGTAGCGCCTACAGAGGCGGTATCCATGCCACTTTGACACACCTATACCTACATATGCAAGGACCGTTTGCCTCTCGCGGCGGATATCGAATCAATAACTTGTGATAATCATCACTTAGGAAGTGCTTCCTCAATGCGTCTTAGGCTACGCCGGGGTCTCTTCGGCGGCAGATGTGCGCCACAGAACATTGGCGACTCACTCCAGCAAGACTTCAGCCGGGGGACCAAGACTGCTAAAAGCCGGTGTTATGGCCCTGAGACGCTTCGGTGTTCCCTGCCTCGCCTTGCTCGTGGTGTTGATGAGCAGTTCGAGCGCGGCCCAAAGCAACGGGGAACCGACGCCTTCAGTGACGCCGCCCCTGCCCCTTACCAGCGCGGCGCCCGCCGGCCCCCAACCATCGGCGAGCCCATCAGCAGCCCGCAGCGCAGCCACCCCTTCGAGCACGGCTCCCGATGTCATGCCCGCGGCCATCGTGGACCTTCACGAGAAAGCCAAGCGCATCCGCGCCCTCGTCGCGGGAGGGCTCGACGTAGGCATCGACCCAGCCGATCTGTTCACAGTCGCCCTCGACGACGAGGAAGCCATCGCGGTGGCCATCCTTCGTTTGCGCACGCTCGTCAGCCAAGGCGCGCAAAGACCCCCCGCGCCCGCCGCGGACGAGCACGGCAAGGCGAGCGCAGAAGATAACGACAAGGACAAGGCGGCGAAGATCGTGGCCGCGCTGTACGACGCACGCCTCCTGCTCGACCGTGAGCGGCTCGGCTTCTTGGAACGACCGACCGAAGAACGCCGAGGCCTTCTCAAAAAGCACGGCGAAACACAACGGCGGGCCGAAGATGCCGAAGAGAAGCGCCGAGCAGCAGAGCTCGAGAAGCTGCGACGGGCTGCAGAAGCCAAGGCTCGGGCCGCGAAGGAAGCGGTGAAGCGTGCGACGAGCGAGACCGATCGCCTCATCAAGCTCGAAAAATCGGCATTGGCGACGCTCAACACGAACTTGGTCCACTACCAACAGTCATCCGCTGCGCGGCGAGCCCAATTCGACAAGCACCAAGAAGATACGCTGAGTCTGCGCGCGAGCGTTCGTGACTTCATGACCACGAGCGCTGCCCCGCCCGATGCCGCGAATCGCCTGTTCGACCAGATCCGCGCATCTCTCCAGGTTCGCCGAGGTGAACTGAAACAAGCACTGCTCGCCCTGAACACGCCGCCGACGCCGCCGCGACCGGGTCGCTCGCACCTCACCGACCTCTCCCCCACGAGCAGCAACGCCGCCGTGAACAAGCAACGGCGCGCTCTCGAAAACGAACGGCGTTCACTCAGCCGCAGAAGTCAGCAACTGGCTCAGAAAACGATAACTCTCCGTGAGGATTGGGCGAGGTTGCTGCACGACGAGGTTCGCGAACTCAATCACGATCGCTTGGTGCTCTTCGCAGGGATCGGTAAGGCCAAACGCGATGCCGTCACGGGCTTCGGCGCGGCAGGTCGCAGCGAGGCTTGGGCCGAAGCTGCCCAGGTTGGGCTCATGCTCCGCTACGACTTTTCCGTTGCTCGCCGTTGGCTCTACGACGGGCGACTCGGGCAACAGCTCGGGAAGCTCGTCGCTTGGCAAACCTCGATTATCGCGCTCAAATGGCTGCTGCCTTTCATCGTTTTCATCTGGTGGCGTCGTCGCTCCCAACGGGTGCTCGACTCGCTCGCACAGGGGACCAAGACTCATGTCGGGCCGATGGGCGATGCCCCCCGTCCGACCGTCGGGCAGCGCGCCGCACGGTTCCTCGGTCACGTCCATCGGCCTGCGGAATGGCTGTTGCTATTGTGGTCGGCGGTCACGCTGCTGCCCGAGGCGGCGCAGACCTTGCTCGAGGTGAAGCTCGTGAGCACCATCTTCAGTTGGACGCTCGGTGGACGCCTCGTGATCGATACGATCGACTACCTCGCCTCGCACGAGAACGATCCGTGGGACAAGACCGATGAAGACGTGGCCCCCGTGCGCCTACGCTCTCTCTTGCTCGCCGGCCGGGTGGTCGTCACCTTCGGACTCATCCTCGCCCTCAGCCAACACCTGGTGGGCCGCGGGACGGCGTACGCATGGGTGTTCCGCCTCTGTTGGTTTGCGGCCATCCCAGTCCTTTTCACGGTCGTTCATTGGTGGCGGGGCATCATCTTCGCCCACGTGCAGGCCAAGCCCACCCGGTCCGCGATCGACGTGTGGGTCTCGAACAATGAAACGGGACTCCTCAGCACCTTGGCGGCGATCGTTGGCGGCACGAAACTTCTCGTCACCACGACGTACCGAGGTCTGCGCAACTGGTTGGGCAGCTTCGACCTCACCCGATTGGTCCACGCGTACCTCTTCCAACGGGGCATGACGAAGAAGGCCGATCAGACGACGGAGGTCCATTTCAGCCCCATCGCTCTGGAAACCTACAAGGCGCTCGGACCGCGCGCACGGGCCTGCTCCATCGTCGCCAGCGTCGCCGACGATCAGGTCGCCGACATCATCGAGCGGATCGACAAACCGGGAGGCGGCGTCTTCGCCATCGTCGGCGAGCGGGGCTTGGGAAAGAGCACGCTGCTCGCGAGAATCGCCGAAGAAGCAAATGACGTGACGGTCGTCCGCTGCCCCTTTGGCGGAATGACTGCGTTCGACGAGGCCTTCACGAGTGCCTTCGATGGCGAGCCGGGCAGCAGCGTCGAGGAGACGACGACACGCTTTGACGAATCGAAGCTCGACGCGGGCGTGCTCATCGATGATGCGCACCGCCTCATCCGCCCGATGATGGGCGGCCTCAAGGATTTCGATCGTTTGCTCGACAGCGCGAGGCGACACAGCGAACACATGACCTGGGTGTTCGCCTTCGACGACGTGATCTGGCGCTTCTTCGAGCAGATGCGTGGTAGTCGCCCGCTGTTTGACGACGTCATCCGCCTCAAGCCGTGGCTCGAGGAGGGGATTTCCAATCTGCTTCGCTCGCGCAGTCGCACCACCAGCATTGAGCCATGCTTCGAACACATCGTCGGTGGGTTTCACCCCGACGTGGACGCCTTCGACCGAGACGAAGCGCTCAACCGCACCGAAGCGAGTTACTTCCGACTGATATGGTCCTACGCCGCAGGCAACCCGGGCGTCGCCCTTCACGTCTGGCGAACGTCCCTCGGCATGGATGAAAACGAGCGGCTCAGCGTCCGATTGTTTCAGGCGCCCGATACCGACGAACTCGACAGGCTCCCCGATCCTGCCGTCTTCGTCCTGCGCGCCATCGTCCAGCTCGAGCGCGGAACCATCGACGATATCTGCCTCGCGACGGGTTTGCCTGCATCGAATGTCCACGACGCGCTGCGCTACGGCTTGGTCCGCGGCTACTTCCAGCGCGAGGAGGATCGCTACCGCATCCGGTGGACGTGGTTTCGCGCCATCACCCGTTTTCTTCAGCGACGCCACCTTCTCTTCGCGGGAGGCTCGATGTGACAAGGCCACGACATCAGAGTCGGTTCCTGGCGGCCAGCCTGCTCGCCACAGCCAGCTCGACCGCGAGCGACGCCATGGCGCAAGGGCAGTCGGAGATCGGAGAGATCATCTCCTTGATCCGCGTATCGGGCGTGGTGATTTCACTGCTCATCATCGCGGTGGCGGCCTTCTTGCTACGCATGGTCGCGAGCATCACCGAACGACTTTCCGCCCGGTTTACGAGTCGTCGCTTGATGATTCAAAAGGTCCAGTCCTTCACCCGCTTTGCGGTGTACTTCGGTACTGCGATTGTGTGTTTCGGACTGAGCTTTCGCATCGACAGCACGACGGTCAAGGTCATCGGTGGCGCGTTGGGCCTCGCTATCGGTTGGTCCGTCCAGGATCTGACCAAGTCGCTCGCGGCCAGCATCGTGATCATGTTTGACCGCCCCTTCCAGTTGGGTGATCGCGTGATGTACGGGGGTCAATACGGGGACATCATCGAGATCGGCCTGCTGAGCGTGCGGATCAACACCTTGGATCACAACATCGTGACCGTGCCGAACAACATGGTGCTCACGGATGTCGTGTCATGCGGCAACTACGGCAACCTCGAGATGCAGGTTCCGATGGTCTTTTACATTGGGGCAGACCAGAACGTCGGAGCGGCGCGCGAACTGATCCGGGAGGCTTGTCTCACGAGCCGTTACGTTTACCTCGATCGGGGTGTGCCGGTGCTCGCCAAACAAATCGTCATCGACAGCTACATCGCCTTTGAGTTGACCGCTCGTCCCTACGTGCTGGACACGAAATACGAGAAGGTCTTCGAGACCGACGTTCACACGCAGGTTCAGCGGGCCCTGGCGGCGGAGGGGATCCTACCGCCCGCGATTCTCCATCGGCCTCGGGCTGATGACTCGCTCGACGCCTAGGACGAGCTAGACCGGTTCCTGGCGGGTCCAGACGCGCTCGAGTTCGCGCGCGGGTACCCGGTGGAGCTTTCGAACCTCGCCGCGGGTTCGCCACGCGCCGCGTCCCGCTGCGACGAGCTCGGCAATCGCGGCAGGTCCTCCACTGAATAACAGTCCGACGCTATTGGTGAACACGCGGGGGCTTGCCCGGAGCAACATGGGCCACGATGCATTCTTCAACAAAGTACGAAGGCGGTTGATGCGGCTCTTCCGACGGAGCCACTTTTCCCCGTGTCGATCCGCGCTGCCATGAAAACGATGCAGCACGACGGAGCTGGGAACATACCGGGCCGTCCAGCCATTGAGCCGCGCCCGCCAGCCGAGGTCGAGATCTTCGTAATACATGAAGTAACGCGAATCGAAATACCCGTTCTGTAGACGCGTCGCATCGAGCATGCTTCGGCGATAAGCAGCAGCTCCAGCGGTCGGGCAGAAGATCTCGTTTTCTTGGCTCCGCTGCTCGCGGTCCTCGCCCTTGCCCCGATCTCTCCCGAGGCCGTCGGGCGCCAAAGCGATGCCCGTTGAGTTGACCGTTCCAGGCCGGTCCATAAACAGCATCAAGGACTGGAGCATTCCGCAACTCGGCTCGGCGGCCTCGGCCGCTCGTACCAACTCGCGCGCCCAATCAGGATCGGCTTCGGTGTCGTTGTTGAGCATGCAGACCCAGTCGCCTCCGCTGGCCTCAATGCCCCGATTGCACGCCTCCGCGAAGCCCAGGTTCTCCGCCTCGGCGATCAATGTCACCTCGGGAAAGTCCTGTTTCACGAGCTGCGCCGAACCGTCGCTCGAACCGTTGTCGATGACGATGATCTCGAGCGAATCGTGGGTCTGCGCCCGCATGGACCTCAGGCACACCGCCAGGTCGGTCCGACTGTTCCAATTGACGATGACGACGCTCAAGAGCACGGCGCTCAGGCTAATGGTCGGGTAGACCACGCGCAAGGGCACACCGATGAGAGCGTGCGGCAAAGCGCACGACAGCGACTTAACCGACGCCAACACAAACGATGCCCGATACGACGACGACCGCGAAAAGCAAGCTCCTCAGAGGCACATCTTCCTCAAGCCAAAAATACC
>JAPYTK010000181.1 GCA_029941785.1 Polyangiaceae bacterium
GTCGTAGATCAACTGGATCGAACGCTGGAACAACGAGCGATTATCCCCGCTCAGCGGTTGCTTTCGGTCGACCGGATGACTCGGGTTTTCCAAGGAGGGGTAGCCCGCCGTCAGGTTGTATGCGGGACCGTTTATGTTGTTCGGATCGTACTGATATCGATCCCGCATCGTCATGAACGCGCCAATGGTCTGGCCGAAGTGTTGGGATGGCGGCCCGGGGATCTGAGCGTGCTGAGGGTGACTCGCGACGGTGACGGGGCTGGCAAGCGCTTCGATCAGCCGCTGCACCAAACCAGGCTCTTCGGACATGTCGCTCAGCACAGCCGCCATCTCGTCCCATATGGGCACCTCGTAGGCGAGCTCGGCCTTCGGCTCTTCGCCGCTAGCCGCAAGCTGGTCATGAGCGTCAGCGATTTCTTTGATACGGAGGGCCGCACCAAGCAAGCGGGCCACGTCATCCGGGTGGTTGTCGACCAAGTCCAGCAGGGCGAGAAGCATCGTGTCGGAGCGCGGATCGGCGAGCACCTGGCCCACCGCGTGGACCAAATCGGGAAGCGGAGACTGTTCGGCGACGAAGCGCTGATAGGTGCTGCACGGCAAGGGCTTGCCTGTGATCGGGTTGGGCTCGCCGATCGCCGATGGGCACGGCGCGTCCGCAGCCAACACCTGTTCGGCAACATGATCGTACTGTGCCGGCGCACGTGGTCCCGCCAGAACGTACAGCCCGGACAGGGCGTACATGAGTGACTCCTTTTCGCTGAGCCACGGTTGAGGGTCCCCATCGGCGGCGTAACGGTTCGGATCGACCAATGGCACCATGTCGCGCGCGAGCGCGCCAACCAGGGTCCTGTTGGTGTCGACGTATTCGTAAATCAACTCGACGGGTCGTCCGTACGGATCGACGGTGCCGGCCACCGTTCCGGGAATGTAAAACGGTGGCGGAAGGGCGAGAGCCGATCCATTCGCATCGACGAATTGACCAAGGCCATCGACGTCAGCGAATCCATCGCTGTTGGTATCGACGAAGGGCGGCAAGACCGTTCCGCTGACACCTGGCTGATTGCCGAGTGGAACGACGAATCCACGGCCGTCCCGGCGGCTGATGTAACGACGCTCATCTCCGGTAGGCGGCGCGTAAACGTCGTTCTGATCGAGCATCAGGGCCGCCATCACCTCGATCGTCTCGCGCGGGCGACTTGGGGACGCAGTCGCGCCGTCCAGACTATAGGGCGGGAGAAGCGAGACCTCGGCCACGGTGCTCACGAGCTCGTTCTTCAGCACGCCGAGCATCTGTTGCAGCGCCGAAGACGCAGAACCCTGAGGCCCCAAGACCTCGAGTTGCGCGCGCACGAAGGGCCGCATTTCAGGATACGAAAGCATGGTCCGGATCGCTCCGAGCCCCGTGCCATTGGGTCGATATCCCTCTCGTCCTGCGATTCGCATGAGCGCCTCGCGTGCGGGCTGGCTATCTCGCAAGGCCTCAAACAGACGACCGAAGGCCCGCGTCGTGGTGGGCATCAGGCCGGGGCCGACCGGTGCCTCTTCCGTCGGCTCGTAGAGCTTGGTGAGCTGTTGGGTAAAATCAAGCAGGGCGTCATGAAGGCGAACCGTGTCCGTCGGCTCTTCGGTCGTGAGGTTGGGGATATCGATGTCCGGCAGCGCGGCATTGAGCGCTCGGATGACGGTCGCTCGACGCTGGGCCAGACGTTCGAGTTTGGCCACCGACAACGCCCTGGCTTGTTGTGCCTCCGGCTTGCTGACAGGGGGCAGAGCCGATACGTCAACGGTATCGCCGTACTGGCCCTGAGCGTCGAAGTGGCAGATGGCGTGATAGGAGGCGCCGACCAAATCTTCGCGAAACGAGGTCGCGCCGAGCCGGTCGCACATGGCGCCGTAGATGTCGTCGCCGAGAGTCGCCCGTGGAGCGGCTCGGCGGGTCGTGTCGATCCCCTGGTGGCAAGCCCCTCCAAAAAGCGCCACGCCGAAAAATAGCGCGCAAGGGTGCAGAAACGGACGCAGAGGCCTCATGGCCCATAAACTAGCGCAAAATCACCCCGCGCGGGCTACAGAAGATGGCTCAGGAGCCCAGCCTGGGACTATGATACCCGGCGATGTCGTCCGAAAAGGTCACCGCCGTCATCCTCGCCGCTGGACTCGGCACTCGTATGAAGAGTCCGCGCGCCAAAGTCCTGCACGAGCTGTGTGGCCGGCCGCTCGTCGACTTCGTCATCCAAGCAGCCCTTTCAGCGGGCGCAGACGATGCCGTCGTCGTGGTTGGGCACCAGCGACAAGAGGTGTGCGCGCACCTACAAGATCGTTTTGGAGTGCAGGTGCGTACCGCCGTCCAAGACGAACAGCGGGGGACCGGGCACGCCGTCCGCTGCGCCATGCCCGCACTCACGAGCGACTGCAAGACCGCGCTGCTCTTGTACGGTGACACGCCACTGGTGTTGGCGGACGATTTGGCGCGCTTGGTGTCACGGCCCGATGAGACCCTCCTCTCGATGCTCACCTGTCGGCTTGACGAACCACACGGCTACGGTCGGATCTTGCGAGATGAGGACGGCCGGATCGTCGCCATTCGGGAACAGCGGGACGCCACCGAAGGCGAGCGAAAAATCAACGAGGTCAACCCGGGCATGTACTCCGTTGACGCGAACTTCCTACGAGAGGCGCTCGCCGCACTCGAGCCGAACAATGAACAGGGTGAATTGTACCTGACCGATATCATTGCCATGGCCGCCGCGCGCGCCCCGATCGTGAGCTTCGACGCCGCGGCGAGCACCCTCGGTGGCATCAACGACCGTGCTCAACTCGCTACAGCCGAGCAGACCATGCACGCGCGTATCGCTAACCGTTGGCGACGCGCTGGGGTCACGATCAGAGGCAACGCCCGCATCGACGCGGACGTCCAACTCGAGCCCGACGCTTGCATCGAGCAGGGCGTAGTGTTGCGTGGACAGACACGGGTTTGCGCCGGCGCGCGAGTCGACGTGGGCTGCGTGCTCGACGACGTGGTGGTCGACGCGGGGGCCTATTTGAAGCCCTATTCGGTGTGCAGCGCGTCGCACATCGGCCCGAACGCTCAAGTCGGTCCGTTGGCCCACCTGCGACCGGACACGAAACTAGGGCGCGGTGCCAAAGTCGGTAACTTCGTCGAAACCAAGAACGTCGTGCTCCACGAGGGCGCGAAAGCCAGTCACTTATCGTATCTAGGGGATGGCGAGATCGGCGCGGGCGCCAACATTGGAGCGGGCACCATCTTCTGCAACTACGACGGCTTTCAAAAACACCGCACCGTCATCGGCGAGGGGGCCTTCATCGGTAGCGATTCACAGCTCGTCGCCCCCATCTCCATCGGCGACGGCGCTTACGTCGCGACGGGTACCACCGTCACGAAGGACGTTCCTGCCGATGGGCTCGCCATTTCGCGCACCCGACAAGAGAACAAAGAGGGTTACGCGAAGCGCCTCCGCGGTCGCCTTCAAGCCGCCAAAGCCGCCAAAGACGCCAAAGACGCCAAAGACGCCAAAGACGCCAAAGACGAGGCGTCCGACTGACTAGCCAAGAAGCTTCATGGCGCGATTGGCGTCGACGTTCGCCTGGCTACCTACAGCCTTGATGGGGGCGAACACCGCCTGCGCGCGCGCCTTCTCTGCGGCTTTCTTTGGCGATTCAGCCGCAAGGCTGCTCGTGCCACTCTTCTCTGCGACAGAAAAACCACTGAACAACCCGCTATCGGGGCCTTCACCTTGAGCCGCGGAACGATTGTGTTGAGCACGCGCCGAGCCGCTCACGAAAACCGTGTCAGCCATCGCGTCACTGTGCAGGCTCCCGCCCGCGGGAGCGACGGAACTGCGTCCCTCGATATTCTTGCGTGCCCGCGCTGTATCCGCGCCATTGTTTTGCTGCACACGACCCGCCTTGCCCTGGCCTGCGTCACCTATTGTTCCAATCATGATCCCTCACTCTCCCGGGTAACCGTCGGTACTCCGTGCACCGACCGCAAAATCTTCATCTCGCCTAAACGCAACTGAGGCGCCTCATTTAAGAAGCGTCAATGCTAGGTCACTCTGTTGATTGGCTTGCGACCGAATCGCGATACGCGCCCGCTGAAGTACTTGGTTTCGCGCCAACTTCGACGTCTCTCCTGCAAAGTCGGTATCGCGGATTCGGCTATTCGCCTCTGAGAATCCTACCCGCCGACTTTGCGCGCCCGTCGCCGCATGCTCGAGTCGATTGCTCACAGCGCCAAGTTCCGCGCGGCGTTCCATGATCTGCTTCTGGGCATCGTCGATCGCGTCCATGGCCGCCTTCGCGCCAGCGCCATCCGTCCCACCCAGCGCGGTGTTGTCGAGACCGAGCGCGGCGCTATCCACACCGCCAAGATCCAAGGTAATGCGGTTGTTCGGACCACTGCCTTCGCCCACCTGAATTTCGACGCTCGACGATGAACCATTGAGCAGTGGCTTGTCATTGAAGGTCGTGCTGCCCGATACGCGGTCGAGCTCTTCACGCAGTTGCTGATACTCCGTGTCGATGTAACCGCGGTCCGTCTCGCTCAACCCCCCGTCGGCAGCAGCCACCGCCAACTCTCGCATGCGGGTCGTGATGTTGCCGACCTGCTCGAGGCCACCGTCGGCCACACTCGCCATGCTGATCCCGTTGTTGGTGTTGCGCTCTGCCGCCTGCAGGCTGCGGATCAGGGAGTTGAGGTTCTCACTGATCCCTAGTCCTGCGGCATCGTCGCTCGCCTGGTTGATCCGAAAGCCCGTCGATAGGCGCTGGAACCCCTTTTGGATCCCTTGCGTCGACTCGTTGCGTTGAAACAAAAACGGGCTAATTGATTGATTGATCCCAATGGCCATGATGATGAACTCCGTTCCGTGACGCCGCATACACGACGCCCGAGGTCACTGCCGCTCTTGACTGTCGTCTTGACAGCCTCTTCCACGAGCAAGCTGTGGTCCCGGTCAACCCGGGACCTGCCCATCATCCTTGATAGGATTTTGAATCTTTTCCGCCAACCCGAGAGAACGGCCGAGAACCTCAGAACTTTAGAACAAAAGACATCGGTTCGGGCGATTTTACGTAAGTGCTTGTTAAGACCGATGTTTTTTTTGATGTCGCCACGCAATCAAGACCAGCATCGCCTGAGATCGGCGCCGTTTGAGGTCAACCTGGCGCGCGCTCGTCAGCTTTCGGAGATGCTGGTTGCGGCCTCTTGGGCAAGTCATGGCCCATCCGCTGGCGCTTCGTCTCGAGATAGGAAGCCGCGAGTTTGCTAGGCTCCACGATCACCGAGTCCCGCCCTGTCACCACGACCCCCAACGACTCGAGCGCGCTGACCTTCGCGGGATTGTTCGTCATCAAGCGAACGGATTGCACTCCGAGGTGTACCAGCATCGCGGCCGCACATGAATAGTCGCGAGCGTCGTCAGGCAAGCCCAACATGCGGTTGGCGTCGACCGTGTCATGCCCGGCGGACTGCAGTTCGTACGCGCGGATTTTGTTGGCCAAACCGATGCCGCGGCCTTCTTGGCGAAGGTACAGAACAATGCCTCGGCCAGCCTGGGCGATGGTGCGTTGGGCCGCCTGAAGCTGCTGCCGGCAATCGCACTTCAGCGAGCCGAACACCTCACTCGTCAGACACTCCGAATGGACGCGAACCAGGAGATCCGCCGCGTCGGTCGTATCGCCCATCACAAGCGCCACGTGGTCGAGTGACAGGCCGGTGTCTCCGGGCTGGTCGCCTTGGAGTTCGCCCGCCCAGCGGAAAACCCGCATGTCGAATTGGCCGAAGCGTGTTGGGATAGGTGCCTGTGCCGTTACGGTGAGTTGAGGCCGGATCACCCCGTCGGGGACGTGCATCTCACTCTCCTTGCTTACGGAGCCTGGTCAACGGCCCCTCTACCTCGCGCCACTTAGACGAACTTTTCGTAGCTAACTGGCAATCAGGAACAATCATTCAGGGACGTTAGCTTACCGTTCCTACGCCGCTAATCTGATACCTAGGCCGTGCTCGGTCAAGGGTATTTCTGAAATGATTTACCGGCACATGGCGCATACCATCGTCTCGAGCACGCGGTCGTTGGGTCGCGAAGAACCTTTCATGGCCAAATCCGCTTCAGCCAAGAGGGCCAACCACCGCCCGAGCGTCCCTCGGGGCAGCGCTCGGACCACGCGCTCCAATTCGCCGACCTTAAACGGGGGGACGCCGGCAATCTGGGCTGCCTCGCCACGGTCCAGGCCAGCCCGCAGCGCACTTTCGAGCTTCACGAGTTGTCGCACCCGCCAGCCGATCGTGCCCAAGAGTGGCAATCCGCCATCGCGACCTTCATAGGCATCGTTCAGGGCCAACAGAGCTTGATCGAGCCGGCGGCCCGAAAGAGCATCGATGAGCGCCCATACTGTCTCGAGGCGCACGCGACTGACCACCTGCGCGACGGCGTCTTCGCTGATCGGCTCCCCCTCACCGACGTACAAACTCAAACGCTCGAGCGCGTCGTCGACCGTCGCGAGATCCGGCCCCGCCATCTCCGCCAAGGTGACCGCGACATGGCGATCCATCGTGTGGCCCATGGCGCGCACGCGATCGACGATCCACGGCGAGAGGCGCCCCAACTTCATCGGCTGACAGTCGACGATGTACTTTTGCTTCTTCGCCTGACGGACGACGCGGCGAGAGCCGTTGAGCTTGCTCGCGACCAGAACCAATATGGCCGTGTCGATGGGCTCACTCACATAGTCGGCGAGCACGTCGAGTTCCTCCGAACCCTTTCTCTCCCAACGCTCGACCGCCCGCACGACCACCAACCGGCGGGGAGCCATCATGGGAACCGTTCGAGCCGCAGCGAGCACGTTCTGCACGCTCGACTCGCCCGCGGTCATCTTCTCGGTGTTGAACCCGCCAAGACCACCGGCCTCCACCGCCGTGACGATCGCCTCGAGCGCCCGTTCGGCCAGAAATCGTTCTTCGCCGAGCAACACATAGACCGGCAACAGCTGACCGCGCTCGACGTCGGCGATGGCTTGTTCGGGCGTCACGATCGATCCGTCGAACGAGCGACGGTTCGCGTCAAGCTGTGCGGCCCAACAATCAACGTTAGCTCAGTCCGCCATGGCGCCGCGACCACCAGTGGGCTCCAAGCAGCATGGCTGCAAACAGCGACCACGACCACGCGGGCAAGAGCGGATGGACGTGGCGCTGTGCGATAACATCAACCGCTCGGGGCAACGGCAAACGATCGACCCCGTCCGGCCCGACGGCGACGCCGCTCGTGTGCGCGGCGATCTGCCGAAGTCGGGCCGCATCCGGACGTGAATCTGCCCACTCACGCCCCCCCATCTCGCACGCGAAGTCGAGACGAGCTGGAATCGCGTGCTGCGCCCGACGCAGCACCGCAGAATAGGCTCCCTCGGCAAGCGCTCCCACCTCAACGGTCACCGCATCCTTCCCCTTCGGAACAACCACCTCACGGCGTGTCGGCTCGCCACCTGAAGTCAACGGAGTCACTTCGAGTTGCATCGGAACGCCGTCGCCACCGAACACCGAGCGCACCCGGAGTTGAGCCGGCACGCCAGCAAAACACTCGCCCGCCACCGCGAGCAAGAGCGGCTCAAAACGCGGATCCCGCATCAACCATCCGAGCAAAGCATCGAAGAATGCGCCGTGGGCCCGGCCCGCCGCCCCAGCCGCGAAGCGACTGAACAACAAGCGGTGCGAACCATCCACGGTCAAAGCGATGCTCCGCCCACTCTTGTATTCACCCAGCGCGAGAATGGGCATGGCCTTCCCCGCTCCGATTTGCCGATTGGGGTGCTCGAGCAGAACCGTCGCTCCCGGCCGAACACCCGCAACGACATTGCAGCCCGGCATGTCGGGAAAGTCATCGCCAATGAGGGCGCGCAGCGGTTCGAGTACAGGCGCGGATCGCCCCGCAGCCGTCAAACGTGGAGCGAAGCTCGCAAAGTCGACCGCCTTGTCCCGACGCACACCACGCATGTCGACCGGCAAGACCTCCGCAAGTGGCGTCGCAGCATAACTGCCAGAGACGAACGCGTTGGGACCACCGATCATGATGACGCCCCCACCTTGCTCGACGTAGCGCCGGAGCGAACGCAAGTGTTTGCTCAAGCCGTAAGGCCGGGCATCGAAATCTTGGAGGATCACCGCGTCAAAACTCGGTAAATGGGAGGTGAACAATTCGTCGACCGGAAACGGAATCAACGAAAGTTCGTCGTTGGATGCCGCCACATCGTCGGAATGCGTACGTAAGATGAAGAACGCGACCACGTCGACAGAAGCATCCGCCTTGAGCCAGCGGCGCAGCGCCCGCACATCGTAGGTCGGCCGCCCCGCCACGTGCAGCAGGCGAACTTGATCGCGGGCAACGCTGATAGGCAGCAGGCGACGATTGTTCCCAGCAACAAGGTCGCCCTCCGGCGGCTCGATCGCCACCTCTACGATGCGTTGACCCGCGCGATCGAGGACCAACTCCAAATCAATTGTCCCCCGCCCCTCCTTGAGCGCGACGGTTCCTGACGCACGTTCCACCGGCTTTCCCGCGGCATGAATCTCGCGCAGGAAAACGGGGATCTCGCCGCACGGCAATCCGCCAGTGCACGCCACCTCGACCGTAATCACTACGGGCTGGTGGGCCACGACGGCACCCGCGAAACGCACGTCCGCTATCGCCGCATCGGCGACCGCCTCACCGCCCAACATCACGGTATGAATCGGCGCGTGCAGAGCACCCAAGGCGCTGTCGAGTTCGGTCGTCAACCCTTCGCCCACGGGACGATCAAAGCGCCCATCGGACACCAGCACGACAGCCTGGGGGACGGCCTCCGTGGCGCCCGCCACACTTCGAAGCGCAGCGATGAGATCCGACTCGGCAGCAGGGCGCAGGCCCTGAATCGAACTGTCACCCAGGGCCCTTGCTGGGCCCCGACCAAAGTACAGATTGGTCTGCCGAGCCCCTCCAAAGTGGGCGCGCAGCTGCGGGAACAAGGCCGCGGCTCGTTCACGACGGGTGCGCCCCTCACCCGTCGACTCGAGATCCATCGATCGCGAAACGTCGAACAAAAAGGTGACACGGGCGCCGAGCCCAGCCGAGGTTTGCGCCACGCGTGCAGGCCTCAGGACCGCCAACAACAACGCCACGGTCGCCAGCATGCCGCTCAACCACACGAGCCACGGGCGACGTTCGCTCATCCGCCTCACTTCCAGGATGAGAAACGCGAAGCTCAAACCGGCCAAAAGGCATGCACCGACGACAACCATCACCGGCAAATCGTCCGACAGGGTGATGTTCACTTCGTACCCGTGCGGCGACGACGCATGAGAAAAGGCGCATGCACCTGGTCGTTCTTGTAGTCCGAACAGAGCACGTACATGGCGATGTTTACCGCCAAACGCACAGCACGCTCACGCTGCGGCTCGCCTCCAGGCATGACCTCGAAGGCGTGCAAGCGGCCTGCCGAGCGAGCGAGGGCGCCGAGCAAGTCGTTCGGTGAGAAGATGACCTGCGCCTGCCCCCCACGCACGATCACTTTGAGTTTGTCCGCCTTCTGAAACCGCCCAGTCGCTCCGCCCAAGAGGTAAAACGATCGAAACAAGACGTGCTCTGATCCCACCGTTATCGGAGAACCGTCAGGCAGCACCCTACGCAATTCGCGTTCCACCGCGGCCACGAACAACCCGCGTTCAGGCTCGTGTTCGTCGATCAGCAGCGTCCCGCCGAGTGCGATGAAGCGCTGCAAGCCGCGCAGCTCCGGACCCGTCAGGGGCGCAGGCGGCGCCGACCCGGACCAGATGACAAAAGGTTCCGCAAGCAACTTCGGGGAATCTGCAGCCACGAGCGTCGGACTCACTCTCGCTGGCGCGCTGGTTCGTCGCACCAATTCCAGCGCCCAACGGGCGGGCGCCAGCTTGCGACGCCCCTTCCAGTTGGACGTGCCGGTCAGCAGGATCCGTGGATTGAAGGCCCCAGCATCACCAAAAGCGTGTGCTTCGCTGAGCGGCAGCATCGCTGAAGCCGCGAAGGCACACGCGAACCGACGGAGGAAAGCGCGTCTCACGTGCGGAAGACCAAGCGAGTCCATCGTCAGTCCAGGTCCTCGATGCGCCAAACACCATCTCGTCGACGCAACAACACGCGGTGACCGCCCGGCACCGTCACCCGAGCTCGGTCCCCTTTGACCTCGACGTCGAGCGCCTCCGGTTGCCGAAGCCCCTCGACGAGCGACTGCACGTCCTCATCCATGGCTGTCCGTGCATCGGACGTAAGCACCCGTAACAGCCCAGAATAACTGCGTCGGGCAAGAACGATACGTAACTGCTTGAGTGCTTCGTTGGGCGTGCGCGCTGCAGCCGGCAAGCCAGAAGCAGCCGTCACATAATATCGACCGTCCTTTTCATCGAGCGTGGCGACTTCGCCATCCGCGTAGCGCAGCCGAGCCGTACTCGAGACGACCTGCCCCTGCTCCGCAAGCCCCTTTGCATGAGCCGTCAGCTCCTGTTTTTGCTCGTTGAGCAAACGTTTGACGTCCTGGTTGGACAAGAAGCGACGGCTCTCCTCGGTCATCATGTCGCGCAGAGCCACGGCATCACCCGATTCCATCGCCCGCGTGTACTCGGCCAAGGCAGCGGCCGGGTCGGGTACGCGGGCCGCGGGACGGCACGCCGTCAACAGAAGCCCGATGGCCACCACACCCGATTTGAGCGGGGCGGAGCAACGAACGAGGGGCGGGGCCGACATCGTCCTCAGGTGTACAGCGACCGCCCCATTTGCGCAACGCGTGGCAGAGAGGGCGCCACCGGTGTATGCATATCCCGTGAGGACATCGACCGTATCGGCACCGGGTCTACTGCTCATCGTTTCGTTGGTCGGCGCGAGCGCCTGCGGCCCGCCGCTCGCCGCGCCGACACCGGTGATGCGCACTCTGGACGAAACACGAACGCGCTCCTTGATCACCGCGGCAATTCGCGGTGCTGGGTATCAACCAGCGCCGCCACGAGAACACCCGCTTCCAGATGCTAAAAAACTTCGGGCAGACATTCGTATCGCCGGCACGCCATACGGCATCGCTTACGTGACGAAGGCGGAGGCGACGGCCCTCGACAAGTCGCTGCCCGCGTACGAAATGGACGCGGAACAATTGCGTCTACTGCGTCCGAGCAAGGACGCGATCGTGTTGGTTCTCTACGCGCAGGCCTATCGTTACGATATTGGGCAAACGCACGCGACCAATGTGACAACCGCTGAAAACAAACTCAAGCGAGACGTGGCTGACTTCGTACACCATGTCGTGAAGCCAGGAAAACATCGCTGATGAAACACCAGCGCCGTCTCGCCTTCGGGGCAACCCTCACAATCGTCGGACTCGCCATCGTCGGAACCGGGGAGAGTGACCTCGGTGGCGCGGTGAGTTTGTTCGGCTGGTTGAGCCTGTTTTTTGCCATACACACGTTTGGCCGACTCGGCCCGGAAAAGCCAGGAGCGTTCGTGCAATCTTTGGAGGAAACACCATGACCACGCGCCAGTGGCCCTTCGCTGGCCTCCTCGCCACGCTCGGCTTCGTCACTGCTTCGCCAACCCACAGTTGGGCGCAGAGCACGCCGCCACCGGCGCCCACTGCACCTGGCAACTCGGGCGCTGCGTCGCCCTCACCGATCCCCGTTCCCGCGCCCCCAGGCAAACCCGATTCTGACAAGAAGAAGGCCCCTCCGCCCGCGAGCGCCATCCCGCCGGCTGCCATCCCGCCAGCTGCCATCCCGCCAGCTGCCATCCCGCCAGCTGCCATCC
>JAPYTK010000182.1 GCA_029941785.1 Polyangiaceae bacterium
GAGCAACACGCCCAGCGCCCATATGTCGGTGGCCAGAGGTTGGGAACCATCCTTCCGCAAGGTCTCGGGGCTCATGTAGTGCGGTGAACCGAGCAGGTCGCCGGCCCTGGTGAGCCGCGTCAGCCCCACGTGGGCCCAACGCGCGATGCCAAAGTCGATCAGCATGGCGCGCATCGGCTCGCCGTGGCGCGGGGCCCGCAGGAAGATGTTGCCTGGCTTGATGTCGCGATGGACGACACCCCGAGCATGGGCGGTCACCAAGGCGTCGGCGATCTCCTCGACAATGAGCAGCAGCTCTCCGAGATGGACCCGCCCCGCCCGAAACGCGTCGGAGAGCGACTCGCCCTCGAGCAGATCCATCACCACCCCGCATTCGCCGTGGCTCTCCACCGCGTCGAGGATGCGCACGATCGACGGGTGTTCGAGCGACCGTCCGATCTTGGCCTCGCGAGCGAAACGAGCGCACGCGTTTCTTTCCAAGCGTACGTCTCGGCGCAAGAACTTGAGCGCGACGTGGGTCTCGTTCTGTCGATCCATCGCCACCCATACCTCGCCCATGCCGCCGCTTCCGATTTTGCGCAGCAAGGTGAATCGGTCGGCGAAGATCGAGCCTGGGCGTCGTCGCATGCGCTGAATGCGAGGCCTTGGCAGCGGTCGGCGGGGAGTGGTCATGCCCAGAACCATTCGCAACTTACGTGCCACCCCCCAAAACACGGGCATTGCCCCGTGTTGACCGAGCATGTCGCGAGCGCTGTTTCGGTCCCTTCGTGGTAAGCTGCCAGTCGCATGGTTGGTTACGTCCGCACCGCGTGTTACCTGTTCACGATCGCCGCTCTGGCGGCGATTCCGATCACCGCATCTGCGCAATCCGAGAGCGAACTCGCGGTTGCCCGCCAGCTCTATGACGAGGGATACGACGCCGCCAAACGCAAAGACTGGAACACCGCGCTCGCGCGCTTTCAAGAGGCGCGCAAGATCACCGACAATGCCCGGCTGAATCTATTTGTCGCGACCGCGTTGCGCGAACTGGGGCGACCGCTCGCGGCCTTCGGGGCCTTTGATGCTGCGATCGCGAAAGCCCGCGCCGAAGGCAAGACCGATATCGTCGACGTCGCGACGGCTCGGCGCGCCGAGGTGGCAGCCGAGCTCGGATCCATCACGATTTCACCTGACAAGGCCTACCCTGGGCTCCACGTATCTCTCGATGGCCAGCGGATCGCGCTCGCCGCGACAGATCGCCGCATGCCTGTTCTTGTCGGTGATCACCGCGTTGAAGCGCGGGCGCCGTCGTTCAAGTCGTTCAGCTATCCATTCACGGTGCGCGCCAGCGAGGAGCGCACCGTCGTCATTCGTCTGATCCCGGCGCCTGCAACACAGGTTGCGCCCGCGAAGATGGCGCCCGCAGGAGCCGCACCCGTGATCAGCCCAGCAAGGAGCGCGCCCGACAGTTCGTCGCAACGCTCGCCGGCGCTCGGGGTCACGCTCGTGGCCGTGGGCGTCGCGGGGATTGGCGTCGGCATCGGTTTTTCGGCGGACGCCTTGTCCACGTATCAGGCAGCAAAAGATGAGCAAAGCCTGCACAACGGCGTGGTGGTCGATGCCGATCTCGTCTCGCATTACCAGACCTCCGGACTGATCGGGGGCGTCGCCGGCGGCCTGGGTGTGGTCGCGACCGCGGTAGGTGGTTACCTGTTGCACGGGATCTACAGCGCGGAGACCCCATCCCAAACCCGCTGGCGACTCGTGCCGCAAAGCACCGGGCGCGCGCACGGGATGGCGTTCGTCGCTTCGTTCTAGCTAGCTCGCGTGCGCAAGAGGGCGTCGGGTGGGTGCCGCAGTCGTCGTGGTCCTCGGGACAAGTCTCATAGGTCCGATCGGACTCTACTCACAGTCCGATAACAGCGGGGCGCAACCGTTGGCGCAACCGTCGGTGAGGGATCGTTTTGCGCGTTTCTTACCAGGAACCAGCAGTCCGGTCGCTCCTCGGCACATGGCACAGGCCTTGCGAAGACCCGAGCTATGAACAAGACCTCGACACGCTTCGCCTCCTATCTCGCACTTGGCGCATCGCTCGCCACATTGCTGGCCGCGCCCGATGCTCAGGCCGGCTACTCCATCGTCGCCGCGGACACCGAATCGGGTTTGGTCGGCGCGGCCGGCACCTCGTGCGTGAGTCGGCAGTTCGGCTGGAGCCTCCACGAAGAGGGCTACGGCTCGGCACCCGGGCGTGGCGCCTTCATGGCCCAGGGTATGCTGCCTTTGGCGCCGGTCTATGGTCAGTTGAGTTCCGCGATATTGGGTGGCGTGGCGCCACTCGCTCACGCCGATGCAGGCATGAAGTACGTCCGCGCGCTGGCGGCCCCCAACAGCCTCTTGGCGATGGCCTACGACAACGGTCAGTTCGGCGCGGTGACGCTCGACCCCGGCTCACAGAACGACTGGCTGCTGCAATTCAGCAACGCCGCGACCGATCCGGTGTTTGGCGGCAGCGTGTATCGACTGGCGGGCACGCTCGACGTCAGCAAGAAGCAGTCGCTGATCCATGGTTTCCGCTACGCCATCCAGGCCAACCTGGTGGCAGCCACGACGCTGAAGAAGAACATGACAGCCGCCGAGATGGTCACGCTGGATGCCGAGAGCGCCTTCACCAAAAAGAAGACCTCCGCCGCGACGAACTTGCTCGACCGCCTCGCCTGGGCACTCAGTGCAGGCGCAGCTCCAAAGAAGAGCGGCGAAGACCGGCAAGGCGACAAGCGCTGCATTGCGCGCAGCGACGGCAGCCCCGCCATCGCAGGGGACAGCGCCTTCATCCAAGTCGAAGGCGCCGAAGGGCCGATCGCACAGATCATCGTGGACGAGAGCTGTCAGGATGCGAGCAACTGTCAAAGCGCCGCGCAGGTGGCAAAGATATTCTACGGCCGCTGCCGCTCTGCCTTTCGCGGCTACCTGAAAAGTGGCGCCAGCTACACGCACTTCCAACGGTACGTCGACCGCTGTTTCGTGCGCGCCGACAACGACGGCATCGTGACCGGCCAAGTGTACGCGTCCAAGCCCAACCAGCCGCTGACGCCATGAGGACGATACGCGTCGCAGTCTTAGGGAGTTAATCGGTGGACCTTTATGGGGACGATACTCTGCGCGGTGAGGGCGGCTGTGTGCCGAAGGTGGCGCCGAAGGCGTCGTAGGCCAAGGAATGAAACCAGCTGATGGCTGGATCGCGCTGGAGTCTGCGACTGCGGTACAGCGCGATCTCGATCGGCTCCAAGGGCAGGGGACAGGGGGCGGTGACGAGGTCGAATGGCTTCACCACATCCGCCAAGATCCCATAGGGAACCGTAAAGAGAAGATCGGATTGCGCCAGCAACGGCGGAGCGAGCATGAAGTGAGGGAGCAAGGGACCGAATTGCCGTTGTCGACCGAGGGTTCGGAGCGCCACGTCGACCGGTGAGTCATTGCCCTCGCCGACCCGGATCCGAATATGGGGATAGCTCAGCCACGCATCGAGGCCCCAATCGGATAGAGCGGGGTGCCCTCGCCGCGCGAACACGGTCTGCGGGTGGGAGCTGAGGGATTCACAAATGACCGCCTCGTCCGTCGGAACGACTCGAAAGAAGCCCAGATCGTAATGCCCATCGCCGACATCGCGGAACATCGTCGGCGTCGGCGGTATCAGCTCGACGCTCACTTGGGGAGCAGACTCGGTGAGGCTTGCGAGCAGCCGCGGAAAGGCGGCGGTGGTAAAGTCGGGGCCGACGATGGTGAACGTGCGTCGCGACGCCTCGGGGTTCCACTCCTCGTTCTGGCCGAGAACACGCCCAATCGAGCGCAGGAGCCGCCGCAGTTCCGGTGCGATCCGTTCGGCACGCGGAGTGGGGCACATCTGTCCGCCCACCCGCACCAGAATGGGGTCGTCGAGCTGTTCACGCAGTCTCGCGAGCGCATGGCTCGTGGCCGACTGCGTGCGGTGCAGACGCTTCGCGGCGCGGGTGACGTGCCGCTCCTCGAGCAAGACATCGAGCACGACCAACAAGTTGAGGTCAATGTCCTCATAATGAATCTCGTGCATGAGATATGCGTATTATGCATTGGCGACATGAATGGTCAAGCCTTAGCTTCGTTCGCAGTCGTTACTGCATCACTTTCCGAGGACCGACATGGTGAGCCAACCCATCGAAAACCCACGCGTACGCGAGTCGACACCCGTCTTGCTACGTGCCGCAAGTCTCGCGGTCGGCCTTCTGGTCTGCGTGTTTCTCCTGGGTTGTGCCGATACGGGTTCAGGGCCAACCGAGGTCCATGTCGGCGGCATCGCCGGCTATATGGCTGTGCTGTGTCTCGTGGCCGCGGCGCTGCTGTGGTTGTGGCCCGACGAAGCGGCGATTCCCACGGCGTTCTCCGTCCGAAAGCACGCTCAAGTCAGCTGAGGCCTCTGCAGCGCCCTGCTGATCCTGGGCACTGTATGATGGGCGCCATGATGGGATGGCCCCACCGATTCGGAATCGTCGTGTTGGTTTTCGCCGCGGCTGCGTGCGGAGCACGCACGGGGTTGAATGTCGGCGGAAGCCCGGACGATGGCGGTGGTGGCGTGGCGACGTATTCTGTCACGGCCACCGCGTCGGCAGGTCAGGTTACCGCTGGTGGTTCATTGGCCACGACAGGGTCGGGCGGAAGCGAGGGCCCAGAGCTCACATGTACCTTTGCCGCTCATCGCCGCGTCATTGCCGACAGCGAACCCTGGCATCAGGTTTACCCGAAGCTCACCTTCTCTTCCGGCGATCACCGGGAGGTGACCCTTGCGATGCGGTGGAGCGCCATTGATGTCGATGGGGCCTCCCCCGAACTGCGGTACGCCCAACTCGATCCCTGGGACGAGTGGCCAGATGAGCTCATCGATGGGGTCCACCTCGCCGACACACAGGGAGGTGCTTCCTTCCGTCCGGCGCTTGCTGCCGATGACAAGTTCTCCGTGCTCTTCTCTCGCTGGACGGAGCCTGGTTTGCGTTTTTCAATCGAATCACCGGGGTCGAATGCGGACACGGGTGTTGTGGTTCACGCCGGTGACGCGACTCCGCTCTTTGCGGAATATGGGGGCCAGGGCCATTTGGTGGGCTACCGCGAGAATTCACAGGCGTATTTTCGCACCATCGTTGGCGGCGCGACGATGGGCCCTGAATTCGTCGCTGGCTGTTCGGCTACCGGCCTGCTCGTGGACGGGGCGGCGGTAAACGGCGCCTGGTTGATCGTGGGCAGCAAAGCGGATCCGCCTTGTCCGGCGGCCCGGCCCGAAGCGGCCACATGGCTCGAGGTTCAGCGGCAAGCTTTTGGTGCGGATTCGCCCTCGTCATCCGGGACTGTCATGTTCACGCCCGGCGTGTCACGTTTGGACGTCGTGGGGATGCCCGACGTCGCCTGGGTCATATGGCAGGCGGGCGGAAACGATGCCGAGGTGCTGGCCGCGCGTCTCGATGCTCTCGGCCAGGCGGTCGATTGGCCCTCGGGCGGCTACAAGACCTTGAGCTCGGCGGGGATGGGGCACCTCGTCGCGGCCCGCCGCATGGGTGAGAATCTCATGCTGCTGACGCGCTTCGCCGAGGGAACATCGACCCCTGGGGAGGAGCTTCGCCTGACGGTTTTCGATCCTGAGGCGAAGCCCCTGGTTTCCTTGGCGTTCGCCATCGAGGGTCTGACGCTCGGGGCCGACGTGCTCGCGTCGCCAGTCGGTGATCAGGCATTGCTCGCCTTCGCCGAGACCTTCAACGGCCGCTGGCGGATCGCGACGATTCGAATCGACTGCACGCTACAGGGTTGACCGCGAAGGAACGACCCGCTGCAGCTCACAAGGCCGGAAGCCCACGCTGGCGACGTTGGGGGGCTTCCGACCTTCGGACGAGAAAAAACGACCCTGACACTCAGGTCACGGTGCGGAGCGTAAGATCATGGTGATCTCCAGGCGCCAGGCTCGTTAGCTCTCACCAGTTCGTCTGGCCCTGGGCGATGACGTAATCTTTGGCCGACCATCCGCGCTCATTGGCGAGCGCGAGGGGTAAGGGTCGATAGAGCACATAGGCGCGGACCAAGCCGGGCGTGCAGTTTGCGGGTCGAGCGAAGCTGTGTGTGGTGTGCGATGCCGTACCAGGGGCGATGCGGTTGTCGCTGGCGATGTCGACGGCCCGGTAGTGAGGTGCCTGCCGGCGACCTTGCTGATCGACCAGCACGCGCGCAAAGGTGTATCCGGCGCTACCGGCGAGGTGACTGGAGTTGTCGCCGTCGGTGTGCGGGGAAGGGGCCGGATCGCCCAAGTACAGAATGTCGCCGGCTTGCAAACTCAGCGTCTGATCGATCGTCAACACGTCGTTGCTGACGTCGAGCACGGCCGCGTCTGCCACGGGCGTTTGGATGGGCATGCCCTTCTCCGATGGCAGAAGCTTGGCGTCCGCGAAGAATCCGATACCGGCGTAGTCATCGAACTGGCCCGTTGGGCGCACGACACGCAGCCGCTGGCCCGCCTTTGCCACCAGCGCGCCAGCGGGCCAGGTCACGGCCGTTCCTTGGGTCGAGACTCCCGAGCCTTCCGTGCCGATGGCCAAGGCGCCACCGATGTCGTTGATGGTCATGCCGCCCGACGGCGTGAGTACCCCGCAGGATTGCGAGTCAGCCTCGACGACGAGGACCAAGGAGCGCATGGGCTCGCCGGTGGGCACGGCGTGGCCGCAGCCACCGTTGTTGACGCTGATCGTGGCATCGATGCGGTCGCTCTTGGTCTCTACCTTCACGCTGACGTAAAGCGCGGTGTCGATCAGGCGGGGCTCACCATGGAGGGGGCCGCGGAAGATATGTTGCCGGATGTCCTCGGGTGGTCGTACGAATCCGAAGGTGATCGACGGATTCTGGGTGGTGGCGAGGTGAACACTGTTCGCGGCGTCAAACGTTGCCGGCATATGACAGTGCTGACAGGCGAGGCCCGCCTTGGCGTAGGGGCCTTGTTGCCACTCGCTGTAGGTGGAGTGAACGGGCAGGCCCTTGGGCCAGCGCGTGGCGTCAAGAGACTGTCCGGGAAGCAGGGCGGCTTGTTCTTGCTCGTGGCAACCGGCGCAGAAGACCGCCTCGTTGAACTTCGGTTGAAAACTCCCGTTCATCGCTGGGTTGGGGACATCGATGATCGGACCAAAATACACCGGCTCGAATTCGAAGGTGAACATCCCCGGCTCGGGAGGCCGCCCCATGACGAGGCGCTGGCCGACGCCGGGAGGCTTGGTCATGTCGATGTCCCGAACCTTGTGACACGTGTCGCAGTGGACACCTTTGTCGTAGGCGAGTCCGACGGCTTCGTGAAGGTTGCGCCCTCCAGCCACGCCGTTGATGCCGGGGGCGTGGCAGTCCGCGCAGCCGCCGAAGCTCGTCGGCTTCTCGTTGGTGGTCGCGGCCGGATCATCGCAGCTGGCTTGCGATGGGCCGCCGCAGTTCACGTTGAGATCGGGCAGGACCCCCTCGCCGAGGTAGCACTTGTCGATGGCGGTCGATGCGGTGCCGGGCTCGAGCCCAGCGCGCCATTCGCCGTCGGCGGCTTGACAGCTCGCGAGGTCGGGAAAGGCTCGGCTGACGCCGGCGAAAAGATCGTGAACGAGCGGGTTTCGTGCGGCTTCGGCGTGCTTTGATGTGAGGAAGTCGAGTACGAAGGTCTTGTGGCAGTGGGTGCAGTCTTCTTGAAGATCGTCGGTACCGTCGCCAGGCTCTTCGTAGGTGTAGTTCTCGTTGTCGGGGCCATGAACGAGGCGCAGCTGTAGCTCGATGGGATCGGGGGGTGAGTCGAGGAACTGTGCGCCAATCGCGCGGTAGCCGAACTTGGCCGCCACCACGGCGGGGATCCCTTGGCCGGTGTTTTCGAGCGTGACCGTAAAGCCGCCGTTCGCGTCGGTGAGAACGTGTTCGTCGGGCTTGCCGCCCTGCATGACCATTGCGTCCTCGACAGGGGAGCGGTCACCATCCACCACGACGCCCGTGACCTCGAAACTGAACGGGGTGGCCGCTCCGGTCGAGCTGCTCGCCGGGCTTCCACCACTGCTGACACTCCCGCCACCGTTTCCGCCGACGCCGCTCGTGACCGTCGTTGCGGGACCCGCAGTCGTCGATCCGCCAATTCCCTGATCGGAGCAGGCGCCAAGCACACTCAGCAGCCCGCCCACGAGCACGCTCAGGCCGAACGAGGCGCGTGGGGTGGAGGATGGCTGGCTGGTGATCATTTCAGCTCTCCGATCCAAGTGTCGACGAGGTTTCGTCCGGCGGTGTCGACGACTTCGCTGGCGATCGGTGGCATCTGGGCGTTGTTGCCCCGTTGGCCCATGCGATACGATACGGCGCTCTCACTGGGGTCGCCTGCAACGATCCGGCCCGTCACGTGTTGATCATTGAAGAGCTGATTGGGCTTGCCTACTGCGCTCAGGAAGGCGGCCGTCGACTCGACCGAGTCGTGCGCCGCTCCGAGCCACAAATCCAAGTCGACCTGTTTGACGCGATCGCTCGTGCTGTTGTGGCAATGACCGCAGTTGGCGTGCAGGTAACCCAATGCTGCTTGGGCGTTGGCGTCGCCCGGGACCTCGATAGCGGTGGCGGCGGGGGCACTGAGTCGGCCCTCGTTTGCGAGGGAATCGAGGCTGAGGCCTCCGTTGTCATGACTGAGTTGTACGGCGGAGAGGCCAAGCGCGCGTGAAGGCCGGCCGCCGAAGGCTGCGTGCGAGCCGTGACACCGTCGGCAGGCATCTTCGCTCGGGATGTCGTGCGCGGTCCCTTTGGCATTGGTGAGACCGTTCACGTCGACGAGCGAGGCTTCGCTTTCATCTTCGTTCCACACGTACGAAGCGAAGATGAAATCGTTGGGGCCGGCGCCACTCCGAGTGATCAGACGCGTCTCGATGCGCGTGCCTTCCACCACGAACTCCTTGAAGAGCCTTGTGCCGACGGGCACCTCCCAGTCGTTCATATCGCTCGTGTTGATCACGGCGCATTCTGGAAGATAAACCCAGCGACTCTTGTCGGCGCCATCCGACCATAGCTGAAACCTGGGCGTGAAGGCCTGCATGGCGTCACCCAGCATTTTTGCGTCGATATCCTCGTACAAGCCGGCCGCTGAAAGGGTGGGTGGCAGCTTCAGCAACACGGGGAGGCTGTTCGAACACGCTGCCCCGCCGCTACCGGCGTTGGCGCTGCCCCCTTGATCCATCGCGCCCGTTCCCGACCCGCCGTGTCCGGCCCCGCCGCCGCCCGTCGTGCTCGCTGGTTCTTGTTTCAGACCGCCGCAGGCGACGAGTGAAACCAACGAGAGGATGAAAGCCAAACGAACGATGAGTATTCTCCGATCGCGCACGATTCTGTCCTACCAACTGCTGAGGCGCCGCCATGCGAGGCGCGCGACCCCGGCGTTGTTAGAGGCCGGCGTACGCTTTGATGTCGTTGAGTCGTGCTTGAAACGACGTATGGCCGCTACCGCAGCTGATGATCCTCATGTCGGGTCCGACCGCACACACCTCGGGGTGGGTCTGTTGGGTCATTGGCGTGGCTCCGGCGAAGGCGCCGAATGCGTCTGCCAGAACGGGAAACTGCGTGATCCCAACTTGCTGAGCGTAGATCTGTGCATCCAGCGGGGTGGGGGGCTGGTGGCTTCCGTTTTCGTACAGTGCGAAAACGAACGTGAACGGCAAGCCCGTCTCGGCTTGGAATTTCTGCTGCTCTTCCTGAAGGCGCCCGGCCTCCACAGTGCAGCCCGCTCACCACGCGGCGGTCATGTACAGGATGAAATATTGGCCGTGAAAGTCCCAAACCGACACCTCATCGCCGCATTGATCGGTCAGGTTGATGTCGTTCATCACGCTGCCGATGGCGACTCCGTTGGGCGCGATCGTGTGGGGATCGTCGTGCCTCCACCCGCAGGCGTAGCACTTCTCGCCAATATCCGTGGGGTCGCTGACGCAGGCGATCTCGTCGCAGTCGCTGATCCCGTCGCCGTCCGAGTCGACCGCGTTTGGATCCGTTCCGAGCTCGATTTCCTGCACATCTGTCATGCAGTCACCGTCGGTGTTCTGGTTTGGATCGATGGGTGCGGTTCCACCCTCACCGGCCGATCCACTGCTCGCGGATGTGCCGTCATCATCGTTGGCGGCGGTCTCTTCGACGACGCAGCCACCGGCGACCAGCACGGAGAGAAGACCGGATATCGACAAAAAAGCTTTAAGTTTCATTTGGTTAAGTAGACCTGTCTGCGGTGAAATGTGAAGTGAGGGGGGTACTTCGACGTTGTCCGCAGAGCGAATAATAGTGGATATTGGCCCGTCGCGCACGCACGGACGCAGGAAAAATGACAACGTTATCGCGATGATTCAAGACGGCGCACGGTTTGGGGTCGTTCGTTGGTAGTCGATACGTCCACTCGATTGACCATCTCAGAAGCGAATCTTGTCGCCATGACTCATGCGTTTCCGTGCTCGCTCAAGCTGAATAAAACGGTGGTTCCTTTGCCCCGTTCGGACTCCAGCGCGAGCTGGCCCCCGTGACGCTCGACGATGGCGCGGACGAGCGCGAGGCCCATGCCGGTCCCCTGTGTGTTGAGACCATCGTGATCGGCTCGGGTGAGCGGCATCATCACCCCTTCGAGGTCGTCCTCGTGGATTCCGATTCCGTTGTCTTTGACGAAGAAGGTGGGGACGTCGCTCTGGCGCGTACCGACCTCAATCGTCACCGGCGGGGTGCCGCCGTATACCCGAGGTCTCGGCGATCATCTGGTCCCACGGCCATGTTCATGTCGGTCAGCCCCATTGGAAAGTTTCCCTCGGTGACCGACATGAGGGTACCACCCCAAAGGCACTTGTTCTGGTAGACTCAGCGCTTCAGGAGCAGCGATATGAGCAACAAGATCAGAATTGATGGTTTGGACGGAAGCGGACTTGGGCGATTCTTCGAGACCGTTCGTAGTGCTGGCTATCGCGTGACGGGGCAAGGTGCGACCTCCAACTCCCACGGGCGCATGGTGGCGGGTGATGGCGGGACGGTTCCTTACGAAGTTGTCGACACCACCGTGTGGTTGATCTCCAAGGACGAGAACCTTACCGCGACCGGTGAGATCGACTCGATCATCTCCTACGCCAACTTGGTCGGGGGGCGGGCGGCCTACTGAGGTAGGGCACGGCTCAAGCCGACTCGCGTGCTAGCGTGGACACATGAGCGTCACCTTTCCGGTATCGGATGTCCCGCCTCCGCACCCTGCTCGCGGGCGGATCGAGCGCATTGCGGTGCCCGACGCGATTCACCGCCTCACGACGAGCGCCTGTCGGGGAATGATCATGAACCCCGATGGCTCGGTGTCGTTGGAAGACAGCCGGGATCCCTCGGTGCCTTGCGAAGCCTGGAGTGAAATCTCAGGCGGCGTGGCGGTACCGCAGGCGCATCCGTTGATCGGGGCCATTCAATTCGCCTTCAACGATCACCTGCCGCTCGAACTTTCTCCCGATCAAGTCTGGCTCGTTCTCACGCAAGGCTTCGCCCGCCACGTTCTGCTTCACGCGGAGCAACTCCGCCATCAGTTCGTAGCCCATACGGGAACGCTCCGTTTGGAGGTGCGCCGTGACGAGTTTCGCAAAGGCGAGCCTGACAACGATTGGCCTGGGGCTTTCGAGGAGTTCTCGTCCCGAATGCATGAGCATCTCGGCAAACGCCACGATCTCATCGTCGCCGACTTTTCGACCACTGGGCCCATCGAGCGCGCCGTTTCGCAGCTGGTGTTGATGGAGAGCATGCAGACCTACGTCGA
>JAPYTK010000183.1 GCA_029941785.1 Polyangiaceae bacterium
GTTCGGGACCGTCCGTGTCCGGCGGCACAAAGCTGACGACCACTTCGGCCCCGGGGTGAAGCGGCTGAAACGTCTCGATCCACAGGCCGGTCGACGACAAGCAGCTCACGTTGTGACGCTCCGGACGCTCAGCGTGATGACTGATGAGGTCGCAGGTGAGCTGCACGGCCAAACGTGGCGCACAACGCTCATCAACGTAGTTGGTGTTTATCGGAACATGGCGACGACTCTTCATCCAGCGGGCATCCATCGACGTCACCATACGACAGCAACCTACATCGGCAAGAAAACGACGACATTGACCGACCTTAGGTATGACAGCACACCCAGCCCATGGTTAACCCGCAACCATGAGTGCAAGCACACACACAAGCGTTTACCGAAACGACCTGTTGGCCGGCAAAGTCGCCTTCATCACGGGCGGCGGCTCAGGGATCTGCAAGGGGATCGCGCGTGCCTTCATGAGTCACGGTGCCAGCACGGCCATCGTCGGACGCAAAGCCGACCGACTGCAGGCTGCGGCGGCAGAATTGAGCGACGAGACCGGGCAGCGCTGCCTCGCCGTTCCCGCCGACGTCAGGCAGCCCGAGACGATCGAGGCCGCCCTCGCGAAGACGATCGAGGAGTACGGCTCACTCGACGTGGTGGTCAATGGCGCGGCTGGGAACTTCCTCGCGCCAGCCGCAGGCCTATCGTACAACGGCTTCGCGACGGTGATCGGCATCGACACCTTGGGCACCTTCAACGTATGCCGCGCCGCTTTCGACGCCGGGCTACGTGACAACGGTGGTGTCATCATCAACATCTCAGCCACCCTGCATTACGGCGCACAACCGATGCAAACGCACGCCTCAGCCGCCAAGGCTGCCGTCGACTCGATCACGCGAAGCCTCGCGCTCGAGTGGGGTCAGTTTGGTATACGGGTGAACGGAATCGCGCCGGGACCGATCGCCGAAACCGAAGGGATGAAGCGGCTCGCACCTGCAGAAGAGGTGACCAAGAAACTCGAGCGGGCCATCGCCATCGGCCGTTTCGGGCGCATCGATGAAATCGCCAACGTCGCCCTGTTCTTGGCATCGGACGCCGCTTCGCTCGTACACGGGGAAACGGTCGTCGCTGACGGCGGCGCCTGGCTCGGCCCAGCGAACATCGAGTTTTAACGATGCGGGGCTCGCTACTCGAGCACCTTCAACGAACGTCCGACCAGCACTTCGTTGTGACTCCCCTGCCGGTAGCCACCGAGGTCCAGCGTGACATAACGAAAGCCATGCGCGTGACCGGCCTCGACGATGGCTTCGCGACATCCAGGCTCGGCTGCCCGGGCGAGCTGTTCGGTGCCCAGTTCGATCCGGGCCACCTCACCGTGGTAACGCACCCGAAGCTGACGAAAACCAAGGTCGGCCAAGGCCGCCTCAAATCCACCAACCTGCGCCAAGCGCTCGCGGGTCACCGACGTTCCAAAAGGTATCCGACTCGATAGACACGCCGCCGCTGGCTTGTCCCACACTTCGAGGCCGATCCATTTCGCGCCATCACGCACGTCTTGTTTGCTGAAGTCGAGCTCGACCAGGGGGCTGATGACGCCCGCCTCCTTTGCCGCTTCGAGGCCAGGGCGAAAATCTCCCAAGTCGTCATGATTCGTCCCGTTGAGCACGGTGGCGAGATCCCACTCGACGCGCTTCTCCGCGGCGATGCGGTAAAGCTCGCTCTTGCAATGGAAGCAACGGTCCGGTGCGTTCTTTACGTAGTCATCGTCTTCGATCTCATTGGACTCGACCAAACGATGAGTCGCGCCGATGCGCCCAGCGAGCTGGACCGCTGCGACCCGTTCGCGTTCGGCGAGGCTAGGCGACACCGCGGTCATTCCGATCGCCCTGTCGCCGAGTACACGGGTCGCCATGGCCAACAAGAACGCGCTATCGACTCCGCCAGAGAAGCACACCAGCGTCGAGCCTAGCTGGGCAAGACGCCGCTCCAGGGCAGCTACTTTCGCGTCGATCGGTATCGCCGTGCGGACCATCGTAGCGGGCATGTAGCACGCTCCGGTGGCCGAGGGTACCGACGGCCAGCGACGCACCGGGCGCCAAGGAGTCTCAGCACCTCCCTCCGCGCCACTTGTGGCAACAGCCAACCCCGGGGTATACGGGCGCGGTCAGCTTCACGATCGACCTAAGCCAGCTCGACGCATCATCGGGGGATATCGCAATGACTCGACTCATCTTTCTTCTCATCACGATCGCCGCGACCGGCTGCGCCGCAGCCGCTCCCAAAGCGACACTGCCAGCCGGCGTCGATGCCGAAAAAGCAGCCACGCTCCTCGCCCAAGCCGACACCGCTCGAAAAGGCGGAAACTTTGACGAGGCGCGAGAACTTCTTCTCGCCGCGAGTGAGGCGGCCGCGGCCCACCAGCGACACGATGTGGCCACCGCCACCGACGATCTGAACCGAGCTCAGTCCCGTTCGGTCAGTGATGACATCGCAACCCAAATTGAGGATGGCCTATGCGCCGACGCCCTCGCCTACACTGCCACCTACACGAGCAAGAGCGAGATGCTCGCCTCCGCCATCCGCGACCGCTCCGACAAACAGCTCACCGGCTGCATCGAAAAACACATCGACAAAGGTGACATCGCGGGTGCCTACAAAATGGCCAGCGGCGAGGACGCAGAAAAAGGTCTGTCCGCGCACACCTTGAAAGCCGTTCGCAAGATGGTGCGAAAAGCGATGGCCGGCCACGTCACGGAGACCATCAGCCCTGCCTTCAAACAACATGACTACACCCAGGTCATGACGCAGCTTGCCCAACTCGTCGAGAAGGGCGAGGCGACCGCAAAGATGCAGAGCAAGGTCGTCGCGAGCGTACGAGTCGCCATCCAAGAGGACATCGATAGCATCTATGGCAACGCGACGGCTCAAACGACGCCCGCGGCCACGGCGCTCAAACAGGTCGACGCGCTCATCGCCGTCGGTTGGCCCAAGGACGGCAAGGACGAGGCCCCCAAGGCGCTGAATGAAAAGCGTCAGCACCTCCGCTTCTTGATCGGCTGCGAGACGATTGACTGCAAGTCGGCAGATGTAACCGAACGCTGGACCTACGGTGACGCCGGACTATTTCGACTCGATAGCCCTCAGTCAAACGAGCCCACCGAGACGCTGCGAAGCGGTACACGCCTGTGGCAGCTCGCGAAGGGCAAGGAACGAAGCCTCGTGGCGACCATCGATCCCGGTGCCCCGGCCGATCTCATCGCTCGAGCGATGAAAGCGGCGGGTTGGATCGACACCAAGATGCTTCGCGCTCAAGACACCTCCGAGTGGTTGCCCCCTGGCGACTCCCTTCTCAAGACGCGCGTGTGGGCCCCGTTGCGCAAAGGCGAGAAGCTCTACGAACTAGGTTACGTCACCGCGCTGGACGGCCCCTCGGTCACGGTCCGACGGCTGAGCGATCGTAAAGAGGTCGTGCTGCAGCGGATTCAGGTTCACTTCGGCATCCTGAAGGCCGAGACGAAGGTCATGGCCTACTGCCGCACGATCGACAAGCTCGAGCCTGCCCTCATCGCCTCCGTCAAAGAAACCCACTTCGAGCAACAGGGCGACCCACTCGTCACGCTCCGTTGCTTGGGCGACGATGGCAAAGTCACGGGCCAGAACAAGGAAGCCCAACTCACCTCGGTACGAATGAATCGCGGTTGGCTACCCATCCGGCGCTGAACGGACAGGCTCCGCATCAGAGCGAGTGCGGCTATTTCGTGATGAGCCACACTGCAGCCGCTGCCAGGGAAGCGGTGACCACGAAGGCCAGGAGCCATCGCCCCCAGGGGCTCTCGGGACCCGATGGGCGAATCGATGGCCGACGCATCGAGGGGGGCATTTGCGGCGGCACCTCGACGACTTCGACCTCTATCCCTTGCTTGTGCAAGAACTCGATGATCCGCTGGAGCAAATCACCATAGGCGGCGGGCTGCACCGGCACGGTCTTGCCCTCGAAACGCTGGGCACTCATCCGCTCGAGGCAATCGTAACTGCGTACCCTGGCCGATCGATCCACGACGTTCACCGAACCGATGGTGATCACAGATCCTGTGCGCCCTGTCGGTTGCAAAATGAGGTGTTGAAGCGGTTGTCGACCCCCGCCCGTGCTGACGCCACCGGGAGGATCGCGCAAGATGGGCTGATAACCGTTGATCTGCGATTGATAGAACTTCGCGGCAAACACGACGGCGATATCGGCACCAAACTTCGCGATCTGAGTGCGGTGATACGCTCTATTCCGTTCAACCATCGACGCTTCCCCCACGGGCGGTTTCCCCCAGGGCAATTATGCAAGCCTTTTGCGAGAAATCCCAGTTGTCCGTCTCATGGGATGAGCACGGCCTGCCGCTCAATCCGAGTTTTCAGCCTCGACAGCAGCGATGAGCGGTTCGCCCTCGATCTTCTCAATGCGGAGGATCTTGGCCATGAGCAACGCCAAGCCGGCGGCACCGGCTGACATCAATGCGCCCATTTTCGCCGCGCCCTGCATGCCCCCATCCGTGAACGCCACACCGGCCACGAACAACGCGACGGTAAGACCGAGACCTGCCACAATGCCGGCGACCAGTACCTCTTTCGCGCCCATGCCCGTCGGCAGAGGAAAGCCCATTTTCGCCGCACCGAGGGAGAAGACCCCGATGCCAACCGTCTTGCCGACGAGGAGCGCAACGAGCACCGCCCAGGTCGCGGAGCCCATTGAGGAGAACTGCACGCCCGCGTTGGCCAAGCCGAAAATCAGCAGGCCGAAGTCGATCGGGGTCTTGAAGAAATGTTCGAAGCGGTTGAGCGTGTCGTCGTGCCGCTCGCTCTCCCCCGGGGCGAAGAGCCCTTCGTCACTCCCGTGGCTCGGCATGAAAGGCACGATCGGCACCAAGGCCAGCGCCGGATGGAGATGCGCGAGCATGAGGCCAGCCCAGCTCAGTGATCCGCCCACCAAGACGTAAGGCCAGAAGCTCTTGACGTCCCGCTTCCGAAGTCCGTAGGCCATGAGCATGCCGCCAAGCACCATCAAGAGATACAGAGGCTCGGCCGGCATGTTCGGATCGCCATAAAAGACCGCAATGATGCCGAGACCGATGGCGTCGTCCGCCACGGCAAGCAGGAGCAGAAAGCTCACGGCGGGGTGTTTGTTGCCAAACACCAACCTCGCGACGAGCCAGGCGAGCGCGATGTCCGTGGCGGTGGGGATCCCCCAACCCCTGGCGATGCGGTCGTCACCCAGCAACACCATCATCAGGAAATAAACGCCGATCGGGCCGACCACCCCTCCGAGCGTTCCCATGAGAGGGTTGACGGCTTTTCGGGGAGGATTGAGCGCACCACCTGGCAGACACGCCTCGGTGATCTCCTTGGTGGCAATGCCAAAGAAGAACACCATCACGATGTCGTTGCTGAAAAAATGCAGGTTCAGGTGACTGAAGACGCGCAGGTTCACTTTGCCGAAAATCGGGAGGTTCAGGTGACTGTGGTGACCAAACGGCGACCAGCCGTGATGTCCCCAAACAAACTCGTAGCCCGCCGGATCGACGTTCGCCCATATCACCGCGAGCACGACACCGGCGATGAGGGGAATGGAGAATTCTTGAAGGATCGTGAGAGCGGTGCGTTTGTCTGTCGAATCACTCATGTATCGGTTCTCGTACCCCCAAGGAGCCCGCGGCAGCATAGCAACGCCGCCAAGGCGGACCTAACTCTTTTGCCGGTGCCCGGCGGCCCACGATGACCCTCAAAATGCGAAAACCCGGCTCCGCAAGATGCGAGGCCGGGCTCTGGTCAACCGCCCACCAAGGTGGCGAGCCGTTTAACCGTGCGTATCTTTAGTCGGTGGTTCTGGGACGGGGCTTTTCTTCAGCCGCGCCATTGTCCCCGGCCGGCAAGGGGCTCTCGCCACTGGTGTGCGTTGACGCCGAGCGGCGTGAACGGCGACCATCGGCACCGGCACTTGGACCACGCGACCCACCGCCGTCACGACCGCCGTCACGACCGCCGTCACGACCACCACGACCGCCGTCACGACCACCACGACCGCCGTCACGACCACCACGACCGCCGTCACGACCACCACGACCGCCATCGCGGCCACGGGGCTGACGCTCACGACGAGGTTCGTCGCTCGAGCCTTCGCTCCGCTCGCCCTCGGGAGGAGGGGGCAAACACTCGCGGTGGCTGAGGCGAACCTTGCCATCGTCGATGTTCAGCACCTTCACCTCAAGCGTGTCGCCCTCTTTGCAGACATCTTCCACGCGGTCGGTACGACCGTGAGCCAGCTCGGAGATATGCACCAAGCCGTCCCAGTTCGGGAGGATCTGAACGAAGGCGCCAAAGTCGGCGATTCGACGTACGGTGCCGGTGTAGACCTTGCCGATCTCCGGCTCAGAGGTCAGGCCTTCGATGATCTCGATCGCCTGCTGGAGCGCCGGACCATCCGCCGAGGCCACATTGACCGTACCGTCATCCTCGACATCGATGCTGACGCCGGTCAGGTCGACGATGCCTTTGATCGTCTTTCCGCCGGGGCCGATGATGATGCGAATTTGCTCCGGCTTGACCTTGAGCGTGACGATACGTGGTGCGTAAGGGCTCATCTCTTCACGAGGCGCGGGGAGGGTCTTCGCCATCTCCCCGAGGATGTGAACACGACCAGCGCGAGCCTGCTCCAATGCCTCGAGCATGAGATCGCGGCTCAAGCCCTTGACCTTGATGTCCATCTGAATGGCCGTGATCCCATCCGCGGTTCCACAGACCTTGAAGTCCATGTCGCCGAGGTGGTCCTCGTCACCCAAGATATCCGAAAGCACCGCGTGACGCGTGCCATCGGTGATGAGACCCATGGCGATGCCCGCCACCGGCTTCTTGATGGGCACGCCTGCGTCCATCATCGACATGCAGCCGCCACACACCGCGGCCATCGACGAAGAGCCGTTGCTCTCCATCGTCTCGCTCACGATGCGAATCGTGTACGGGAAGTCGTCGTGGTCGGGGATGATGCCCATCAGCGCTCGCTCGGCCAAGGTACCGTGACCGATCTCGCGACGGGCAGGCCCGCGCAAGAACTTCGTCTCACCCGTGCAGTACGGAGGGAAGTTGTAATGCAAGAAGAAGCTCTTGTGATATTCGCGGTTCAAGCCGTCGATCTTCTGCTTGTCACCAGCGGTGCCGAGCGTCGTCGACGCGATGGCTTGGGTCTCGCCGCGCTGAAAGAGCGCACTTCCGTGGGCACGCAAAAGCACGCCTGCGTCCGTCGCGATGGCGCGGATCTCGTCGGGTTTTCGCCCATCGATGCGCTTCTTCTCGGCCAAAACATAGCCGCGAACCACAGCGGATTTGCGCGCGCCGAACTCGTCCTTGATCAACCCCGAATTCGCCGTGAAGACCTCCTCGCCGAGCTCCTCTTTGAGCGTCTCGAGCATCTTTTTCTTCAGCTCGTCGTAGCCAGCATAACGGGCGTGCTTCTCGCAAACACGGGATGCCTTGTCGAGATCCGCGTCGACCAACTCTGCCACGCGGCTCGCGATGGGGGCATCGAGCGTCGGGGCTTGAAAGTCCATCTTCTCTTTGCCGACGGCTTCCCGTAGCTCTTCGATCAGTTCGATGACCGGCTTGGCAGCCTGCTGGGCGAAGTCCAGAGCGTCAGCCAGTTCTTGCTCGCTGATTTCGTCGCCGCTACCTTCAACCATGACGATCGCGTCCTTCGAGCACGCGACGATGATGTCTATGTCGCTCTGCTCGATCTGCTCGATCGTTGGGTTGGCCACGAACTCGCCATCGAGACGACCCACGCGGATCCCGCAGATGGGGCCGTCCCAGGGAAGGCAGCTCAAGTGAATGGCCAGGCTCGCTCCCGTCAGAGCGAGAACGTCGGCCTTGTTCTCCTTGTCGCTCGACATCACGGTCGCCATCAGCTGGGTTTCCATTTTGAAACCATCAGCGAACAACGGACGGCAGGGCCGGTCCATGATGCGGCAGGTCAGGATCTCGTCATCTCGCAAACGGGCTTCACGCTTGAAGAATCCGCCCGGGATCTTGCCGGCGGCGTACGTCTTCTCGACGTAGTCGCAGGTTAGCGGGAAGAAGCCGATGCCAGGCCGCGCGGGGCCGTAGCACAAGGTCACGAGGACTTGGGTGTCACCATAGGTGACGAGGACGGCACTCTCCGCCTGCTTGGCGATGCGTCCAGTTTCAAATGTCAGCGGCTTGCCGCCGACCATCACAGATTCACGAATAATCATGTGCTCTCCTTACGCTCGCGCCATGTTGCGCGAACGGTCTGTAGGTGGAGCAGCGAGTCGTCGTTTCTTCCTCGGTTCCTATCCGTGAGTGGGGCTTGCATCGGGCAAGCAGCTGACGGGCAGGAAACGAAGATGAAGACGCCGGGATTCGGTGCTCGTTGGGTTCAGTTTTCAGGTGCTATGTACATACCGGCACACATTGTCGCGCCGGTATGCGCATAAGTGGTCTTCCTGAGGAAGACGCTCATTTGTTAGGGTGGGCCTACTTACGTAGACCGAGTCGGCCGATCAACGTCTTGTAGCGGTCGAAGTCGACGCCCTTGAGATAGTTGAGTTGCCGGCGACGCTGACTGATCAGCTTGAAGAGACCCCGTCGGGAATGGTGATCCTTCTTGTGGGTCTTGAAGTGGTCGGTCAGTTCGGTGATGCGGTGCGAAAGTAGCGCGACCTGAACCTCGGGTGAACCCGTGTCACTGTCGTGCGTACGATAGTCGTTGATGATCTCGGCTTTTCTGATCGGATGAATCATTCTTCCTCGGTACCGGCTCCAGGAGACGCATCGGTCTGTCTGGGCGGATGACGCCAAGCCGTGAGCTTCCACCATGGTTGCCCGCTGGCTGGCCAGCTAGATTTCGGCGGGAGTATACGCAGTTAGCCTGTCACGTCAACCTCGGCGGCACGTGTGCGCCTTGCGAGGCCAGCCCTAGTGCAGTATATGCCCGGCACGCGGTACGGATAACGAGCGCGCAGCTCTCTGCACAGGCAGATCGAGCCACATATTCTTAGGGGAACAACGATGAGCCAGCTGAAATCATTACTCTTTCTTTCATTTCTCGCCATGCTGCTCGGTGGCTGTGCATCGCCAGTCGAGGGTGAGTGGCAGTCCCGGGAGAAGCTCTCGAACAAGGAACGCAATCGGCTCATCGTCTTGGGCGACGGCACCGCCAACCTCAAGATGTACACCGCGCTGGCCCCCAGCGCCGGATTGACCAAGATCAAGTTCGAGGGCACCTGGCTCGATGATGGCGACGAATACGAGTTCGAACTCGAGTGCGACAGCGGTTGCCCCTCCGGCACCAGCGTCGACTTCCGAATGGACTGCGTCCTCGGCGAAAACGAAGCCCTCGACTGCGAGGCGCGAGCCCCCTTCAAGGACTACGGCTACTTCGAGTTCGAGCCGATGGCCGAGTAGGAACGCGCAGCTCATGCGCCACGTTTCTCCCAGCCGCGTTTCTCGTGGCCGCCGGCGCCCCGACCGCCTTGGGCCCTGGCCTCTCGTGCTCGTGGGCTTGCTCGGCCTCAGCGCCTGCGATGCTCCGGTCGTCGGAAATTGGCGGAGCGACCACGAGCTAGGCAACGCCAAACGAAACCAGCTCGCGGTCTATGGAGATTTCACCGTCAAGGCCACCGTGTTTGCGGCGCCGGTGGCGGATCCGACAAGCTGGGTCGAGTTTCGTTTCGAAGGTGTGTGGCAGGACGAGGGCGAGACCTTCGACTTTGACCTGAACTGCGAAAAGGGGATTTGCACGAAGGCCGACGAGTTTAAGATGGAATGCCTCGCTGTCGAGGAAGACGACGGCGACGAGAAGCTCGACTGCACAGGTGACCAACTGTGGAGCGATTACCCCTTCGATTGGGAACGCAAGCCCACCGAGTAGAGGCCACCGGCCACCGCCAACCAGCCCGATGGCCCGGTCCACAGCCGGGTCGGCGCCCGATGGGGCGCGAATGAAGATCCTTGCGCTGCTACCCCTCCACAGTATGATCTCGTTGAACGGACTACGATTTTCGTCGTAGCCCACCGCCCACCATGGAGACTCAACCGCTTCTCGAGCCCGGCGATTCGATAGGCGGCTACGTCATCGAGTCGGAGATTGCGCGCGGAGGCATGGGCGTCGTCTACAAGGCGAAGACGCCGCTCGGGGATCCCTGCGCCGTCAAAACGCTGCTCCCAAAAGCCCGCATCAAGGGCGATCTCGCCGACCGCTTTCGACGTGAGGTGCAGCTGCTCAGCTACATCGATCACGTGCATGTGGTCCGGTTCTATGACGCAGGAGTCCTCGACACCGAAGCGGGCTCGATGCTGTGGGTGGCCTTAGAGTTTCTCGCGGGACGAACCTTGCGAGAGATCATCACCGAACGGGGCGGGAAACTGCGGATCAACAAGGTGGTCCGCTGGGGCCGGCAAATCGCCCAAGGGGTGGACGAAGCTCACAAGCTGCGGGTCATTCACCGCGATCTCAAGCCGGAGAACATCGCGATCGTGCAAGGAGACGTGGCCAAGGTCTTCGATTTCGGGATCGCCAAATACCGCGACTGGGGCGTCAAGGCGACGCAAGCGGGAATGGCCCTCGGTACCGTCGCGTACATGTCGCCCGAGCAGATCACCGGCAGCGGCCAAATCGAGCCTGCCTGCGACGTCTACGCGCTGGGGCTCATCTTGTACGAGCTGTTTGCGGGTCGCCACGCCCTGCTCGATCCTGGCGAGAAGCTCGAGCTTCGGCCGATGTTGATGAAGGTGCTCACCACGGAGCCCGCGCTTCTTCACGAGATGATCCCGGATTTTCCCGAAGATCTTTCGCGCATCATCGCAAAGATGCTCCAGAAAGATCCGGCAGCTCGCTTCACGAGCATGGCGGAGCTCGGCGACGGACTGAGCACGGTGCTGCAGCGAAGCATGGACGAAAAGCGGGCCGCCTTTCTCACGCCGTCGAGCACGCCCCCGGTCGAAGGCACGCCGCCAGGCAGCATCCCTCCCGGATCGAGCGGTGGCAGCCCTATGCAACCCGGACAATTGACGACGGGATCCACGCCCACACTGCGGGAAAAGGCAAAGCACGCCGCCGCGCTGCCCGACGCGACGAGCGATACGGTAGCGGTCGCGACCCCGAGCAGCCCGCCCGCGGTCATCGCTGAATCGAATCACTCCATTTACGGCGCCAGCGTCCAAGACTTCGACGCACCGACCGGCCCCCTGTCCGGCGATGATCGCGCACCGCAAGCTGGACCTGGTTGGGCGCCCGCCGCCTCGCAGCCTCCGTCGCATCAGGCGCCGCATAACCGGGCTTCGTCGCAGCCTCCGTCCCATCAGCGTCCATCCCAGCAGCCTCAGTCGCAGCAACCGGCGTACAACCAGCCGCCATCCCATCAGCCTCAGTCGCAGCAGCCGGCGTACAACCAGGCCCAGTACGATCCGCGGTATGCCCACGTGCCGTCCCACCACCCGCACGGCGGCCTCGACACGCCGCTCGCGACCTCAGGAGCCGCCAGCAACCAACAAGGCGGCACACGCGGATTTCCGCTCGTCGCGGTCATGCTCATCGGACTCGC
>JAPYTK010000184.1:0-8648 GCA_029941785.1 Polyangiaceae bacterium
CGATGGGGTAAAATGCTGTTTGGTTGTCGGCGAGCACGATCTTGTCCACGCCGCCGGTCTCGGCGAGCGGATCCCAGCCCTCGGCTCCGGCCGCGCCGTGCTCGTAGAAAATAGTGATCCCCTCGTGTTCGGCGAGCCGATGGATGAAGGCGAGATCGCTCTCGGCGTACTGCACGACGAAGTCCCGCTTGCTGTAGGTGTCCGAGAGATGCAACTCGAAATCGGTCCCTTGCTCTTCCAGCCCGGCGGTCTTCAGTTTCATGACGATGATCTCCGGAACCGTCATGTTCAGGTAGATCTCCTGTCCCGTGTAGGAGCCCAGGCCCCGCAGGTGCGGCCCGATCCGCACCGTGAAGGTATCGAAGTCCTGGGTCGTGTCGAAGGCGCGGCGGACGTGGTAGATGCGCCCGTGCAGGCGCCGCACGATGTCGCTGCTACGATCGAAGGCGAGCGTCACGCCCGTGTTCAGCAAAGTCGCTTCGTCGAGAGCCGCTGTCGTCTTGGCGACGAACAGGATCTCGAAATCGAACAATTCGCCGAGCCTCTCACGGCCCGTGACCGTCTTGATCTGGATGTCGCCAGTGGCGAAGTCAGACGACTCCAGGCGAATGTAACAGTTCGGAAAAATCGGGTCGTCAGCCATCGTGCGGCCACACTTGCCCGGTCGGTGTGGGCCGTCAATCGCCCTTCGGGCTTACGCGAAGATCCTCGCCGCTGCCGTGACCATTCGGCTCCTCCCGCGCCGAATCGCCATGCCACGGAGGCACCTCGCCGTCCGGCGCATCGCGAACGCGTCGAATGGGCTTGAGGTAACGACACAGCTCTCCATCGAGCCGTTGTGGATCGACGCCCACCACGTCGAACACCCGATCCCAAACCCGCTCAAAACAGGCACCGGCATCGGGGTAACTCACCGCCAAGTGCAGCGCGCGCTCGTAAAAAGCGCGGCTCCGCTTTCGGATCTGCTCGGCGGTGACGGCGAACTGGGCGCCGACGTAGAAGTGCGACCAATCCTTCGCCGGCGCATCAAACAGGGCCTCGCAGAAACCGTGAAGGGCGAGCTTGCGACCATCCTCGTTTTTGCGCCAGGGCACGAACAACCGGCAGCCTTCGGGATCGTCACTGTCGATGATGAACCCGAGCCAACGAAAGGCGTCGACGCTCTCGGTGCCAGCGACTAACCCTCGCAAGAAGGGATGGAGGTCGTGCACATGATCAAAGGGGTGCCCTTGGCAAAAAACGCTAAGCGGGGGCAGCGTGTCGTAGCGCTGAAGAATGTGGTGGAGATAGGTATGGGCCTCGAAGCCGACATTCTCCAGACAGCGGATCTGGGCCCGCGGCACGGTGGCCGGATCCAAATCGCCCCCCTTGTCGTAGATCGATACGCGCAGAGTCTCGGGCACATTGCCCGTCCACGCCACGCCCTCCCGGTAACGGGCGACGACCAACTCTATCTCGTTTTCGGGCGCCACGAGCGACGACTCTAGCAAGAGTTTCGGTGACCGGCTCATGAACACTCTTCTTTCACCCCACGAGCGCGTGGTCATTCTGGGCGCAGGGCCCACCGGCCTGGGCGCGGCTCATCGTCTCGCTGAGCGAGGACATCGGCGCTTCGAAGTGTACGAGGCGAGCGACCGAGTCGGTGGTCTGGCCGCTTCCCACACTGACGAGGCGGGCTTCGTCTGGGATATGGGGGGTCACGTTCAGTTTTCGCGCTACGAGTATTTTCGCGATCTGATGGACGAGCTGCTCGAGGGGCAATGGCTGCGTCACGATCGGGTCGCGTCGGTGTGGATGGCTGGGCGCCTCGTCCCCTACCCTCTGCAGCAGCATCTGCACGATCTGCCGACAGACATGAGAGAGAGGTGCGAACGAGGCCTCGCCAACCTCGAGGCACCCGACTCGACCCCGGCCAATTTCAGGGAGTGGATCCTCGCGACCTTCGGCGCAGGGATCGCCGAGATCTTCATGCTGCCGTACAACGAGAAGGTATGGGCCTATCCGCCCGAACAGCTGTCCCATCATTGGATCGCCGACCGCGTCGCCCCGATCGCCGCAGCGACCGTCGCGTGGGGGCCCAATCGCCAATTTCGTTTTCCCGAGCGGGGCGGAACCGGGGAGATTTGGCGCCGTCTCGCGGCCCGACTGCCGAAGTCTCAACTGCACCTTCGCCGTGAGGTGGTCGCGATCGACACCCGGGCGCAGGAGGTCATCTTCGCGGACAAGCAGCGACGCCACTACGACCGGCTCGTCTCGACGATCCCCCTCGACTCGCTCGTCACCCGGGCCCAGCTTGCCAGTCTAAAGCCCCTCTCCGACGCGCTTCAATACTCCTCGGTGCACGTGATCGGAGTCGGCCTTCATGGGCAGCCACCGCCGCACCTCGCCAAACAGTGCTGGATGTACTTCGCTGGCGACGATTGCCCGTTTTACCGGGCGACGGTCTTCTCCAACTATTCGCCCAACAACGTTCCCGATCCGGCGCGCCATTGGTCCCTCATGCTCGAAGTCTCCGAGTCCCCGGTAAAGCCCGTCAACCAAGAGACGCTCGAGTCCTGCGTCATCGATGGCTTGCTCGCCACGGGCCTCATCACCGCCCGCGAGCAGGTGGCGAGCGTTTGGCGAACCCGGCTCGAGCACGGCTACCCCACCCCCTCGATCGGTCGAGACGCGCTGCTGGAGCAGATCCTGCCTGCCCTGGACGAGCTGAAGATCTATAGTCGGGGGCGTTTCGGTGCCTGGAAGTACGAAGTATCGAATCAGGATCACAGCTTGATGCAAGGCGTACAATTGGTCGACCGTCTGCTCGGCGGAAGCGCGGAAGTTACCCTCCACGATCCCGCCGTGGTCAATGCTCCCGGCCTTCGCCCACGCCCCGAATAACAAGACGAGTCGCCACCGCATCATGCCCGCAGACTTCCAAGCCCCCTGCCCCCTTTGCGCCGCGCCGGGCAGCCGCCCGTTTTCGCAAAGCCGCGGACGGCGTCTCAAACGAGACTACCTGCTGTGCCCCCGCTGCGCGCTGGTCTGGGTGCCAGAGTCACAGCGCATGAGCGCCGAGGCCGAAAAGGCCCGTTATGATCATCACCAAAACGATGCCGACGATGAAGGGTACCGCCAGCACCTGAAGAGAATGAGCGCACCTCTGATCGCCGCTCTGCCCCCGGGGGCCACGGGCCTGGACTTCGGCTGTGGTCCCTGTCCGCTGCTTCAGACCATGCTCGTGGAAGCGGGCTTTGAAACCGTGGTGCATGACCCCTTCTACGCACCGAACGAGGCCGCCCTCCTCGAGCGACACGACTTCATCACCGCGACGGAAGTGGTCGAACACCTCGGCGCGCCAGGAGCGCAGCTCGATCGCCTGTGGCAACAGATCCATCCCGGTGGGACGCTCGCGATCATGACCCGCTTGCGATCACCCCGACGCAGGTTCGAAGAGTGGCACTACAAGAACGATCCGACGCACATCGCCTTCTTTTCCCGAGAGACCATCGACTATCTCGGCGCGCGGTGGCACATCGAACCCCAGTTGCTCGATGTGGATGTGATCTTCTTCCAAAAACCGCAGCCGCCCGTGGACGCCGGCTCACACGAGAACGACGAGCGCGATGGCCTGGGCCACAAATAGCACGAGAAGCAGCGCCCCCTCGATCCGACTCAGTCGGTAACCAATGCGTACGAAGATCATCGAGAAGATGACCGTGCCAACCAACATCCACACGCTCCACAGCACGGGCCCGACCATGGCGATTTGGGTATCGCCCACCACGAGGACAGGCACGGCGAGACACACCGTGAGATCGAAGGTGTTGGAGCCGAAGGCATTGGAGATGGCCGCAGAGCCCGCCCCCCGGCGGGCCGCCATGAAGCTCAGAAGCAGATCGGGAACGGAAGTGCCTGGGGCGAAGATCAAGGCGCTGACGATCAACAGATCGATGCCCGCCACCTTCGCCAAAACGCTACCTTGTTCGATCATGAAGTGACACAGCAGGCCAATCGCCGCGATCCCCCCCAGCAAGCCCAGCAGCGTTCTCCACACCGGTTGCTCGATGGGCTCGACCTTCTCGCTGTCACCGTCCCCCATCATGAGAAACAGAACGTAGATATAGACCGCGTAACCACCGAGCAGAATGATCCCGTCGACGCGACTGAGCGTACCGTCCTGTAAAAGCCCGAGCAACAGCAAGGTGACCACGAGATAAGCCACGCAGTCGCGCACCACGACAGTGCGAAACACCGTGAGCGGCTCCTTGGAGAAAAGGGCGCTCACCCCGGGGATCACGGTAATGTTGAAGATCGCGCTCCAGAGGATCGCCATCAGGCCAACCTCAAACACGCCGAAGCGGACGGCCCCGAGAAAACTCGTAAAGAACTCCGGAGACGAGCTCGCCACCGCGAGCAAGGTTGCGCCAGCGATCGACTCGGGGATCCGGAGGCGATGGGCTGTGTTCCCGCATGCCCGCTCCAGCTCGCCGCAGACGAGGTACATCCCGGCAAAGATCAAAACGAGGTAAATCAGGGGGATCAGCATGTGTTCACCGGGCCCTCGAGGCTGCCCTTCGTGCCGGTGAGGTCCAACCTGCTCCGGTCGTCGACGTCTAACATGGGGCCACGCGGGCATGCGCTGAATGAGCCTGTTTAGGCCATCACTTACGCCTATCCCCTTGCTCGGCGGGAGCGACACGGCTAAGGAGCGCCACCCCCCACCCCTGTACCACCATGCTGTTTACCGAAGACCTCACGCTCGCCTACGGAGCGCGTCCGCTGTTCCAGGACGTCAACATCAAGTTCACGCCGGGAAATTGTTACGGCCTCATCGGCGCCAATGGCGCGGGGAAATCCACCTTTCTGCGCTGCTTGGCGGGACAGATCACCACCTCAGGAGGCCATGTCCGCATCCCAGCGGGACTTCGCCTGAGCATCCTGCGCCAAGACCACTTTGCCTACAACGATGTGTCCGCGCTCGCGACCGTGGTCATGGGCCACACCCGTCTTCACGCGCTCTCTCAGGAGAAGGACGCCATCTACGCCAAACCCGACTTCAGTGACGAGGACGGAATGCAGGTGGCGGATCTGGAGGCAGAGTTTGCCGATCTCAATGGTTGGGAGGCGGAGGCCAACGCGGGAAGCATGTTAAATTCGCTTGGCATCGCCGCGGACCGTCACGCCTTGCTCGTCAAGGAACTGGACGATAGCGAGAAGGTGCGGGTGCTGTTGGCCCAGGCGCTGTTCGGCCAGCCCGACATTTTGCTTCTCGACGAGCCCACCAACCACCTCGACGTCGACTCGATCCTCTGGCTCGAGCAGTTCTTGATGAACTTCAAGGCAACCGTCATCGTGGTTTCTCACGATCGTCATTTCCTCGATAAGGTGTGCACCCACATCGCGGACATCGACTTTCAGAAGGTCACCCTGTTCGCCGGCAACTATTCGTTTTGGTACCACTGTAGCCAGCTCGCGTTGCGCCAACGACAGGATGCCAACAAGAAGAAGAGCGACAAGATGAAGGAGCTCAAGACCTTTATTCAGCGTTTCAGTGCCAACGCCTCCAAATCGAAGCAAGCCACCTCCAGGCGAGCGCTGCTCGACAAGATCACCTTGGACGACATCAAGCCGTCGTCCCGAAAGTATCCGTTCATCCGTTTCAACTCCGAAAGGAAGCTCGGAAAGGACGTCCTCAACGTGGAGGGCCTGTCGAAGACCGTCGATGGTTCCGTGCTGTTTCAGGACGTGCGTTTTGCCCTCGCGCGCGGAGAGCGTATTGCCATCACCGGCCACGATGTCGCGGTGTCCACCTTTCTCGAAACGCTCGCCGGCGAAGTGCAGCCCGACGGGGGCACCGTTCGCTGGGGAAGCAGCACCAACGTCGCCTATTTGCCGAAGGACAACAGCACGTTCTTTCTTAGCGCAGACAACCTGGTGGACTGGATGCGTCAATGGACGGAGAACATGGAAGAGGAATTCGTCCGTGGTTTTCTGGGGCGGATGCTCTTCAGCGGAGACGAGACGCAGAAGGAGTGCAACGTCCTATCGGGAGGCGAGAAGGTGCGCTGCATGTTGTCCCGCATGATGCTGCAAGATCCCAACGTGCTCATCCTCGATGGGCCGACCAACCATCTCGACCTCGAAGCGATCACGGCACTCAACAACGCGCTGTTGAAATTCGAAGGGAGCATCATCCTCAGCTCGCACGATGTGCAGTTCGTCGATACGCTCGTCGATCGAGTGATCGAACTGAGAGGCGAGGACTATTTTGACCTTGGTCTCGGTTTTGAAGACTATCTCGCCGACGAGGCACGAATCGCACGGGCCGGCTTCGCGCTCAGCTCTTCCGGTTGAGCGGGTCCTTGCACGGCGCATCGGGCGAGGGCTGCACAAAACCCTCTGAGTCACTCCCGTAACCTTCAAAGCAGTGTTAGCCTTGTCCTAGGCTTTGATGCCTCGACGCGTACGATGGACGACTCTCGTAAAGACTCCAACGACCCCAATATTGGGAGGGTTTTGGACGGCCGTTTCGTGCTCACGCACTTCCTTGCCGCAGGGGGCATGGGACGGGTTTATCGAGCGACGCAGCAACCGCTACAGCGGGTAATGGCCATCAAGCTTCTCAATTCCGCCGGCGCGGCGAGCGAGGAATTTCGGGGGCGGTTCTTCCTCGAAGCTTCACTTTGCGCTCGGCTTACGCACCCGCACATTGTCCGCATTTTCGACTTCGGTTGTGACCGGGGGGACACCTACTACATCGCCATGGAGTTCCTGGAGGGCCAGACGCTCAGCGACCGACTCCTCGAACAGGGCCCGCTGCCGACTCTTCAGGCTCTCCACATCACTCAGCAGGCCTGCGCTGGTTTGGTTGACGCCCATCAGCAGGGGATGGTTCATCGGGATCTCAAGTCGTCGAATATCATGTTGTGTTCGCATGCCGGCGAGGCGGACTTCGTGAAGATTGTGGATTTCGGCATCGTGAAGGACACCGCCGCCAGTGACGAGGTGACAATGGCCGGCGCCATGTTGGGTTCGCCCACCTTCATGTCACCCGAACAGATCAATGGTGCAGACGTGGATGGCCGCAGCGACATCTACTCCTTGGGCATCATGCTGTATCAGATGCTCATGGGCCGACCGCCGTTTCTGCACAGCGCGGCGATCACGATCTTGATCGATCACTTGGAGAATCCCCCGCCGGCCTTTGCGTCCATGAATCCGGACATCCACGTACCCGCATGCGTCGAAGCGTTGGTGCAGACCTGTCTCGAGAAGCAGCGCGAGCAGCGCTATGCGAGCGCCACCGACCTCCACGGTGCGCTGTCCGATTGCGTGCGGAAAATATCAGCGTCTGCTGTTTCGGTCAGCAGCGGTCGGATGGTGCCTAAGGCCCCCGCCAACGCTGAAGCCACGAAGTCATCCGGACCTGCCGGCGCCCCTCAGCATGCCACGGCGATGAGCCCTGCGAGAGGCGAGCAGGGCCTCCGGTCTTGGGAAGCGCACGGTCCCTATTCTGACACGACACCCTATTCGGTAGGGACCACGAACCTCATGCGGCTGAAAGCCACGCCACTGCGGGGCTATGTGGGCTTCGTCGACTTCAACTGCCCATTTTGCTTTGCGCTTCACGAACGCATGACCGCTTGGGGCTTGGTCGATGGCCTACAGTGGAACATGGTCGAGCACGATTCCCATGTGAACGTAGACCACGCGGACTTGCACGATGAACAAATCTTGTCCGAGGAAGTGTTCGCTGTTCATCACCGAGCGCCCGATATCGAACTGCGTCTGCCGCCTCGCCGGTGTCGCTCAACAATGGCGAACCGCCTCACCGTGCATGTGCAGCGACAATTCCCCGCGCGATTATCCAGTTTTCGTGGGCAGATCTATCGAGCCCTCTGGCAGGACGGACAGGACATTGGCGACCCTGCCGTTCTGGAAGACATCCTCTCGACGACAGAGCTGCCAACATCCCTCCTCGACCTATGTCACGAAGCCCCCCCTGAGATCGAGGCGTGGCAAAACGACTGGAAACGGGCCGACTTCGACTGCTGCATCCCCGCCCTCTCCCATGCCGAAAGTGGCCGGGTGCTGCTTGGCCTGCCGACTCAAACGACGCTAGCGGAATTTCTGCTCGAGGAGCGCTCGCGGATTGTGGACAGCGCCGTCTGTTATTATCAGCGGCAACCCGTGATCTTGATCTGCGGTTGGATGAGTCACCTCTGGCCGATCTTGAGCGACGTTCGAAGCTCATGCGAGCTGCTGCAAGCGCCGTCGGCTCAGCACGCGATCGACATTCTCAGTCGTCAGGCCGTACCCGATCTTCTGCTCATCGAGGCCGAGCATATTGAGGCCGAGGAACTGCAAGACCTCATCTCCCTCGCGCGCTCTCGATCGATCCATTGGGCTCTCGCCGCGCGGCATCCGACGGCCGAACTCGAACTGCAAGCGCTGTCCTTCGGTGCGGCTGAATACCTGCCCATCGGCACCGACCCCACGATCGCCCGAACGCGGCTAAAGCGAATCATGGACGACCGCTTCAGCGCCGACCGTCTGCGACGCAACCAGGCCGTCGATTCGCTGACCGGGCTCACAAGCCGCCGCGCGTTCATCGTCCAGCTCGAGGAAGAGTGGGAGCGCGCCCTTCGCAGCGGCGCAAGACT
>JAPYTK010000184.1:8658-11581 GCA_029941785.1 Polyangiaceae bacterium
CTTTCATCCTCATGGACCTGGACCACTTCAGTGCCTTCAACGATCGGCACGGTTATCTCGCGGGCAACCGGGTCCTCGCTCAGCTCGGCAGGGTATTTCGAGCTGCGATCCAACGACCCGGGGATCGGCTGGCTCGTTTCGGAGGAAACCAATTTGCCGTCCTTCTTCCGGCCACCGACGAGGCAACGGCTCGGCAGCTCGCCGCAACGCTGCAGGAATCCGTGTCCGGCGCGCAGATTGAGCACGGCGGCGGCGAGGCGGGTCCCTTTATGACGATCAGTGTAGGAGCCGCGAGCCTGCAGGCCGCAGCGGATGGTTCGATCCACAAGCTTCACGATGAAGCTGTGATGGACCTGCGGCAAACACGCGGACGAGGTTGAAGATCGCCCGCGCCAACGGCGCCATTGTGAAGCCCGTTCAACGTTACGCCGGTGGTCCTGATGCTTGTGTCGGTGATACACGACGATGCGGGGTAATGTGGCAAAACATCACCCCTCATGAAGACGGAGGGGACTCCCGAACGGGGGTCATTCTCACGGGGATACCAGCCGATTCATCACGACCTCGGCCTCGATCGTCGCGCCGTCGATCGTCGCGTAAATCACATTCTCGGTCCGTACCATTTCGAGCGCCATTGTCCGACCGGTTCGGGAGCCAAGTTCGTCGAGGAACGTTACCGGTAACGACCAGACGTCGATGGACTCGACGCGATGGATCCGTCGCCGGGAGGCCTCTTTGCGGAGCTGGTCCATCCGCACGGCCGTATAGATCACGACCTGCTCCGCGGCCTTGCACGCTTTGTGTAGCCTCTCGGCCGAGGGCGCACCGACATCGATCCACGTTGTCATGCCTCCGTCATCGTGCCACACGGCAACCGGGGGCTCCTCCGAAGTCGACAAGCCTCCCTTGCTGAACCGAATGCCCGGCTCGTAGGAAAGGCAATAGGCGGTGAGCCGCGACCAAAGGTAACGGAGCGATTCCGAGGGATGCTGCGCGACCCGTAGTTCGAACGCCTCGTAGACGCTCCGATCGACGTCGGACAAGTTAACATTCAGCGTGCGTATCGTCGCTCCGGCGGCCATCGCTGCCAAGGTAGCACGGTGCAGCCCGCCCAGCGCGGTTCCAGGCTGAAGGCCAATACCCTACTCTTCTCGCGGAAGCAGCAAGGCCAGCCCCCCACCCACCAGCGTCGCGACAAGCAGCATCGAGGAAACCAGTAAGCCCGCAGCCACTCCCGTCTCCGCCGTAGCGCCGGCGAGGAGCGGAAGGACGACGGCGAACAGGGCTTCCCGCATGCCAAGACCAGAAGGCGTGATCATGATGAGGTCGGCGAGAAAGAGCACGGGTGATAGTGCGAGGATGAGCGTCATGGTGATGGAAACGCCCAGAGCGTGAAGAGCCAAGGCATACAGGACGAGCTGACAGGCCGTTTCGACGACGCACCACCCGATGACGCGGGCATCGATGACACGAATGCCCGTCGCCGACTCACGGGGCCAACGAGCCAACACGACCAGCAGCGTGAGAGGCGCCGCGACAACAACGCCGGAGACCCACTTCAGCGTGGTGGGTGCTGTCGCCAGGACTGCGACCCCCAGCGCGCCTGCCACGCCAACGAAAAATGCATGGAGAGCCGTCTCGGCCGCAATCGACTCGACGCCGATCTTCGCATGGACGCGCGTGCGTGACACCGCCCACACCTTGAGGCCCTCGGACACCGGCAACAGCAAGTTTCCCATCATTCCGATCAACTGAACACGCAGGAGGTAAGGCCACCCGTGCTGAACCAACACGGTGCCGTCGATCACGTGCGACCACTTGACGATCCGAGCCGTGCGTTGCCCGAGATGCACGACGGCGCCAAGAAGAAGAAACACAGCCACACTCGGATCGAGGAGGCGTTTGAGGGGCTCCGTTCCCGTGTAGGAGATCACCCCAACGACGAGGACAACGCCGACCAAGAGCCGAATGACCCCGCGTTTCCAGCCACCCGAAGTGAAACGCTGCAAAGGATCGGGCGGCCGGTGCTCGTCCGCCGCCACGTCGTTGGGATCTGATTCGAGGGCGGTCAAATCGACACCATGCCGGCCCATGCCCCTGGTGTCGAGTCGCGTCGATGAATCGGCAGCCGAACACTTGTGTTCAACGCCGCAGCAGCTAGACTTACAACATGATTGAGCTTTCATCTCGTCTTGTCTCTTCGGCTCTACGACCGGCGTCGTTTTACCTTGGCATCTTCCTCGTCCCTGGCTTGGTTATCGCTTCGTGCAGCGTGACCAACAGTGTCGATCCCCCGACGAGCGCAGGCACTGGAGCGACCGCCCCGACGAGCGCAGGCGCGGGCGGCGAAACGGCTACTGGCGGGCAAACCGCCACAGGCACGGGAGGCGACGCGGCCGATCCTACGTGCGCCGACACCGCGAAGAACGGCGCTGAGACTGATGTCGATTGTGGCGGCGATACTTGCGATCCGTGTGAAAACGACAAGGGCTGCGCGCTCGCGGGCGACTGTGTGAGCGGGTTTTGCGAAGCGGCGACGACCTGCGCTGCGTGCACGGAAACGGCCCATTGCAGCGAGGTCGCTGACACCTATTGCAAGGATGGTGCGTGCACTCCCACGCTGGCTCTTGGCACCGAGTGCGCCGCCAATGACAGCTGCAAATCTGGCTTTTGTCCCTCAAGCGATGGGCTCTGTTGTGATACCGAATGCGCGAACATCTGTGAGGGCTGCCGCGCGGCAGATACCGGCGGCACGGATGGAAGCTGCGGCGCCATCACGAAGGACAGCGATCCCGCGGACGAATGCCCCAGCATGCAGGGTCAAAGCTGTGCAGGGGACACCTGCGACGGTGCTGGCGCGTGCTTGGTAAAAACGGAAGGTACCGTCTGCGACACGACCTACGTTTGCGATGGCAATGGCGCC
>JAPYTK010000185.1 GCA_029941785.1 Polyangiaceae bacterium
GTGAATTGTTCTCCCTCGCTTGCGCCCTTTGCGACGACGCCGTAGAGGACTCCTGAGTGCTCGCCCGGAGTATAGTCCCGATGAAGGCCCTTTATGGCTCTTTCGAGAGTTAACATCATGTCTCTTATGCGCAATTGTTGGGGTAGGAGCAGGTTGGCGGAGTGACCATGAGCGCCACCACCGCCCCAAGCCACGCCCTTCGCCTCGATGATGTGCTCAGGGACTGAAGTAGAGAGGATAGGAGACGGTGTTTTCGCCGCAGCTCTTGCTCGGACGATGGGAGAAAGTGCGGCGCGTCATCGCTACTGCCACGCACAGAAGCGCTTCGTCATCCAGTGACGGAGCGCCGCGACTGCAGGCGCCCGGAACATCCCCTGACAGCGTGATGAGAAAACTGACGCGCAATTGGCCCGACGCGCCTGGCTTGCGGCGCTGAAAGGCCACTCGGCAGGCATCGAACTCCGAGTGATGCGCCCGGATCTCGCGCAAGAGCAACTCGGCCAGTAGGTGGCAGCTCGTGGTTCCGGGGTACCGTATCGCGAGGCTGCCAACGCAGATGGGGCCGCGTGCGGCGGCGGTTGGCGCAGCGTGGCCTGTCGGCGTGGGCGAAGCCGACGCAATCGCCTCTAACCAGCGTCGTGCCAGGTCGTCGTCCGTCACTTCGCGCTCCGCCGCCAGCTCGGGCTGAGGCGACGGAGCCGCCGTCTCTGGCGTGATGGTCACGGTGGCGGCGCCCTGGGTCGGCGCGGTGGATGGCGATGGGGCGGCCGACCCGCAGCCTGAGGCAGCGAGGGCGATGGTCAGCAACACGATGCGCATGACTGGACTGACAACAGCGCCGCCGGTCTGGTTCCCACCAAATCGGCTCCAAATCTGCTCTCGCCCCGGGTACATCCAGAATCACCTTTGGATTTCCTAGCCCCTCAAGCCCGCACGCTCCGCCAAAGGTCGATCCCGCGGCGCCGCTATTCCGACCGGCAGTTGTCGAAGTTCACGACTCCTTTGACGTTGCCGCCACCCTCCATGCTGCAGTCGAGATGGATCGACCCTTCCATGCTGGTCGTGTCGTCGGACTCGCGGCTCGAATAGAGCCATAAAGGGCCCTCATCTGGACTATACTCCTTACAAAGAGGAACCATGCGACTGACTCTCTTGATAGCCGGCTTGTTGCTCGCGATGACTGCCGGGTGCGATTCTCAGAGCGATCAGACCGATTCGTCCGGTCAGCCATCGTCCGGCGCTGGCGCAACCGGAGGGCCAGGCGGCGCGGGCGGCATGCTTGCCGCTGGTGGTACGGGAGCTGCGATGCTCGGCTCGGGAGGGTCTGGCGCGACCTCGAGTGGTGGAGCAGGCGGTGACACTGGCGCGGGAGGCTCTTTCGGATTTCAAGCCCTGACTTTTGAAAGCGTCGCCTTCGAGCTGCCCGAATGGGTGGGAACCACGCGAGAGCTCGTTCTGTTTCAAGACGGAGCGTCGTTTCAAAACTATTTTGGTGTTGCCGCCCCGGCCGCGATCAACTGGTCCACCGAGGGCACGCTGTTTTACACCGAAGGCGCGCTGCCCTTTCCTGGTCACCTCGCATCCGTGCAGGCGCTCGCCTTGCGCGAGGATGGCGGCGAGCTGAAGATCACCACCCAGCTACGCTCCCCAGGCAACGGATGCGAGGTGTTGAAATGGGCTGAGCCGGCCTATCAATTGATCAAGTTTCCGTTGCTCAACAGTTCCCCGCTACTCAGCGAAAAGAATGTTCCGGCAGACTTCGATTGCACATTGAACGGAGCCGCCGACGACAACAACTGCGATGAACTCAACCTCTGCGGTGCATCGCTCATCTGTAGCCATCTCACCCGATTCTCCCCTGGTTTTTGCCGTCCGATAACCATGCACGGTGTGTTCTCCGAAAGTGTGCTCAGCGCTATTCCAGACGGAGATGCTGCCGGCTTGACCCGCCAACTAAACGCCTCCGGTTTGGCCACCGTCGACACCGACGTCATCGTCAAGGTCGAGCTAAACCACCCCGACTGGTCGCAGCTCACGATCACCTTGACCAATCCGTCCAGCAACGAAGTCACCGTGTGGAGCCAAGAGACACCACCTCCCAACCTCACCGCCATTCACCGCGTGCCAGTGGGTTTCAGTGGAGATGAATCCGTCAATGGCAATTGGTCGTTGAAGATCGTGGACGGCGCCAACGGCCAATCCGGTTCATTGAAAAGCTGGGAACTAGAAATCGTCAGCCGTTTGGATTGACTGTCTACCTGCTCCTACCCCAACCATTGCGCATAAGAGACATTGTGTTAACTCTCGGTTAGTCCCATAAAGGGCCTTCATCGGGACTATACTCCGGTGGTTCGGCCGTCACGCAGTGCACCGACAACGACCTTTGCTGCCCCATGGGCTGCACCGAGCAGACCGACAACGACTGCGGCGTGCCGCAAGGGTGCAAGAAGACCACGGTTCCGGGCATCGTCATCTGCATCTCCAACAACAAGGTCAACACCTACATGAGCGCGTCGCACTGCGCGGCCTGCACCGAGAAGGGGCTCACGAATGCCTGCGTAGACAAAAATTCATGCCTGCAGGGGTTCACCAACAAGATCATCGAGGATCTCTACTTCGAGCGCACCGGCATGACGTGCACCGCCCAGGCGCAACAGGGTCCGGGGTGTGGTTGGGGCGAGATCATGACACCCAGCTACCAGCCAGCGGGAGTGTGCCCCACCCCGCAGGATTGCACCAGTTCACTCAACTGGGCCAACTGCACCTACGGAACCGGCACATACCAGGCCTACATCTACGGCGTCTGCAACAACCCTTAAGCCGGGGGCTGCTCCTGGGACCAAACTCTCGCGCGACGACTTCGAGCCAGATGTGTAGTCCCGATGAGGGCCACAAACGGCCATTAATAGAACGGTACTCCTCGAGGGCGGCGTGATCGTCTTCATCGTTCTCGCTCAAGGTGAGCTCGCTGTCGGCGGGGCCCGGTGTAGCGCGTCATGGACGCGTCGCTGGCGCCGTCCTTGTCCCAAAGATATCCGGTCACCGGCGCGTTGTATCACGTCGACGCAGGATCACGTCGCTCCGGCACTACCATCCCAGCGAGCCTTCAGCGGCCGGAGCACCAGCTCATCCATGTTCAACACATGGCGACAGTGTGCGTCCTTGTCGTTTCCCGCAAAGCCGCGCACCCGGAAGTTGCCGCGCTCGTTGCAGCTCAGCGCCTTCATGCCGTCCGGTCCGCTGGGTGAGCACGGTTTGAGAGACAAGCTGGTGATGAGTTCTCGCGCCGTCTCGGTCGTGCTGGCGTAGCCGTAGGTGAGGATTTGCGAGTGGGTGAGACCCAGCAGCTTGTCGCCGTTTACAGCGCGCTTGGCGAACGCCACGTAAGGATCGAGGGCGCCTTCGAAGATCTTGCGGTGGAAGCGGCCGTCGAAGGAGGCATGCACACCATCGGCGAGAAACACGGCGTCGATCCCGTCGCGGAGGCTCTCGTGGCTGAGGATGGTGCCGACGGCGCCGTAGCCCGCACTCCAAGAGCTCAGCGCAACGCGGCCGAGCTCGCTGCTGGCTTTTCCGCTGGCCGGTCCGTGCTGCTCCACGATCTCTTGGACCGTGGCCAGTAGCGCAGTGAACGCCTTCGCGTGACGAAAACGCTCTCGGTAGGGGCGTGAGCTCAGCCCAACGTTGAGGGTAACCAGCACCGCGTTGAGTCCCGAGTCCAACAGCTGCGGCTCCACCACGTTGGCGCCGCCGTGGAAGTGAATGATTAAGTCGTAGTTGCCACCCTCGGTCGTCCAAAATCCCGCCGGGATGTACACCACGTCGCCGTACTTTCGTTGATGCACTGCGCGGCTGAGTTCGTAGCGTTGCGGCGGGGCCTGGGCGGTGGCCACCGAGACCATCGTGACGGTGCGGGCGGCGAGGCGTAGGCCCGCCTCCGCAGCGACGCCCCAGGTCGTACCGCCGTCGTTCGTTCGGTAAACGCCGTAATCGCTTACCGCCCAGCCGGTCATGTTGTCGACGAAGTTAACGTCGGTGAACGGGTAACCTGAGCCCACGAATGACGTCGTCCAATTTTTGCCACCATCTTTCGTGGCCAGAACTCCGCCCGATGTCGCGAGCCAGCCATTCATCTCATCGACAAAGGAGGCACCGTAGATATCGTCGCCTGTGCCACTCGTTTGCGCGCGCCAGGTCACCTCGTCACCAGTAGTGACTTCCGACTCTACATCGGCGCCGCAGCCAACATGGCCAGCCACACTCGATGCGGCAGCGCACACCAGCGAAAGCCTTCGAATTCGTTTCGACACGAGACCGTGCATTTTGTCACCTTTGCGATTGAAGTAGGCGTGGGCTAGGCGCTGCGATAGTTGAACGCAAGTTGATGACGTAGAGAATCGCGGACAGCAGGCCACCACACCTTCTGTTCGTTCAACCCGCACCGACCCTTGACCCACAGCTCACGGTCCAAATGTGGGCTCGATTGTCACTGCATTCAAGCCACGCCACTGGCTTGTTACACGTTGTTACATAGCTGTTGAAGTTCGCGGTCTACCGAAGCTCGCCTAGAGCTTTCCCGCATTCATCGTCGAGCTCGATGTCCGAGTTCGTCGCCGGAGTCATCGCGCAAGTCGACGTCGAGGTCCGCGCCGAGCAACGCATGCACGTCGTCAGGCCCATTCGGTCAGGATGGGCCGGGCAGCGGCTGTTACTGCGCGGTTTGAGGCTGCAGAATTGCGAATTCTTCGACGGAATCGTAGGTTCGCACCATCAGGCGGTTTTCGACCACGACAAATTCGTCTGCCGCTTTGGGTATGGCGAGACGTTGCACTTGGCGACCAGTGCGTTTATCGAAAACGAAGAGAAAATCAGGCTCGGCAGTGAACCCATAGGCGGTGATGAGGTATTCACCATAAGGCATAATCGGGCCGTTGCTGCTGAGGTGGGGCGAGGTCCAACGGATCTCGCCCCCGCATAGATCGACGGCCACGACCCGACATCCTTTGCGGTTGAACTCGCGTGCATAGCCGCTAAAGCTCAAGTTTAGCCAGGCGGCGGAGCCTTGTTTCGCGATGGCGGTGAGGTCGTTGAAGGGCGGCACCGTCGGTGCTGCCATGACGACGGCATGGACTTTCGGCTCGTAAGCCGTCGATTGGACCGAAAAGCTGCAATGCCCCCCATCCCATTGGTGCCCACTCTTACCGGCGGGGCGCGAGGTGAGGATGGAGATGCGCAGTTCGCCCACATCGATGGAGAACGGTAAGGGTGGCGCTTTCCAGCCCGCAAAATCATCACCACAAGCCCGCTGCGCTATCGTTTGGGCGAAGAGTGAGCGCCGCTGAGTTTTTGCCGAGACTTGGCCATGAGGTAGGTCCTGCTCGGCACCCGGGGAAATGCGTCTACGCGATCGGAAGCGCAACAGCCTCGAGAGAGGGCGTTTGGTTGGGGATGACGGGCACGTGGATGCCGTTTACGACGTTCTCTTGAGTCCACGGGCCGGTCGGAGAGTTGGCCGTGGCCATCACGATTCCCTGGAGTCATTGCCACCGTTCACGGCATCGTGTGGCGCATAGTAAAGGTGATAACTCTTGGCGGCGCCATCGAGTGATTTCGTGACGCTAAGTGAAGGAAAAATGTACTCACCGCTTGGGGAGCTGGAGTTTGAGATGATGACCTTTCCGTGCGGAATGCTGGTCAGTTCTTGAAGGTCGCATGCGCTTAGATCACAGCCATGGGGCTTCAACAGGCCGCAGGTGCCCGTTGTGCAGGAGCCACAACGGACCGTGTCGCCACAGTTGTCCTTGTAGGTTCCACATTCGTAACCCAGGCTGCCACAACTTGAGTTGGGCACGCAATTGGTGCCTCCTCCCGCTGCGGCCACGCTGCCCGACGTGTCGCCGCCCTGCGCCCCGCCTCCCCCGGCAGACGCGGCACCGGTTGCAGCTGCCCCCCTGCCATTCACCGCCTCCGATGCGGTGAATGGCACGGGGACAGCTGCATTAGCAACCCCTTCAGCCTGATCTGCTGGACCCGAAGCACAATCGTACAAGCAGCTACGAGCCCCAGCATGCTGATGGTCTCGAGTAGTGACTGTGCTTTACCCGGGAACATGCAATCTCCGGAGCGTGCTTATTTGGTGAATAGTACGTCCACCGATCACGCGCTAATTGGAGCACTCCCAGTGGACCGTGCTGCCGAGCGCGCAGGTCGCCTTGGTCTTCTGGGTACATCCCCCACTCCCAGTGAAGGTTGGATTCCCCGTTGCGCTACAACTCGTGTCGGTCTGGCAATAGCCGCACACATCCCCACAGTTGCCTCCCCACTGACTGACGCCCGCGTATCCGAGCGCCACGCAGATGTCATTGACTTGGTATTGGCCGCTTCCCGCACTTGCGATCCAGGCGGTCATGTTGTCCGCGGCACACACGACCCACGGGCTGTCTACCTGCGCCTACCCCAACAATTGCGCATGAGAGCGCCTACCCCAACGATTGCGCATGAGAGACATTACCTTAACTCTCGGTTCGTCCCATAAAGGGCCTTCATCGGGACTATACTCTGCTTTGCCTTTTGCGCGCCACGCTCCGGCGGCTCGACACCGTTGCTCGGATTGTCTTGCCGTACCCGCAACACTTCGAGCTTGGAGCTGCACGCGGCCCTGCATGCAGCCTTCACGCTTGCCCAAACGTTCATGGCGGTCTTGGGGCTTAGCGCGCCCCCGGTCGCGAGTTCGTCTAGGTGGTTCACGAGGCGGCGCATGTCGGCGGCCTCCCATTGGTCGATGTGCTTGTGGCCGAGGACGGGCAAAACATACTTCTCGAAGTGATTCGGTGCGCGGTCTCCTGAAAGTGTTCGCGCTCGTGAAGCAAAGAACATCGCTAGCCACTCCCCGAGCTGCTGGGAGGGCGCGTCGGCGTCGGGTAAGGCGGCCGGTTTCGGCTCCTCGCTTCGCCGCAGTCCCATTTGCCGCGCTTGCTCGGCGTACTTCGCGGCCTTCTCCTCGGCCATGGCGCGGCTCGTACCCTTGGGGAAGGGCTGCAGCCTCTTGCGCGTGCCGTCTGCGAGAGTAATCCGTGCCTGCCACCGGCCGTCGCGGGTCTTGAGCACGCTGCCCTTGGACTTGCGGCCCATCTAAGCGCGCCTCCACGCGAGTCTACGCTACTTGCTCTGCCTCCGCACAACTCGAAGCGGCGCAAGGCGCGATCACCTACCTGTCCGCGCACGTGTACCCCGGCGAAGAGACTTCGTTGGGAAGGAGCGGGCGTTCTTGAACGCGTGGGTGAGCCGCTACCTAATTGGTGCTGCAGGCAGCGTTGCAGTCGCCGTTCTGGAGGGTGTCGCAAGTCTTCCCGTCAACACATTCAGCGCAGTCTGCTTGCTGGGAATCGGTTGTCTGTAATTCAGTTTCTTCTACGCAATTGTCCACCGATTGACAGACGAGCGGCAACGAGAAGCATGGCGCCGTCGCTTCGCCAGCCCGCACCCGCACCCGATAGGGTATAGTTCCGACGAAGGCCCCGATAGGCCGTCATCGAGAAATTTCAATATGTCGCTTAAGCGCACTCGTGGACCTGAGGGTAAACGCCCGGGTTTGGGGTCGAGCCCAACCACTGAGCGTGCTGAAGTTGATGTGCTCAATCCCTCAGGGGGCCTATGCAACGCTGGATCAACTCGTCTTTCGTCCTCACCCTATTGGCGTGCCTCTGCGCTTGTTCTGACGGAAACGGCAGTGGAGGCACGGGCGGCGGTGGTCAAGGCGGCTCTGGTCTTACCGGGCCCACCACCATGGACGTGGACATCGAGGTTAGCAACGACCGGACAATCGCCCGTTTCGGTGAAGCTGCCTTCGCCGGAATCCCCGTCGCACAGACCATCGGCTTAAGCTCCACCGAGAAATTGGTGGTCACCGATGCGAATGGTCAGCCAGTGGCCGCTCAGTTTAGACCGCTGGCACGCTGGGGAGGTGTCGTCGACGACACCAAGCTGCCTATCCGCTGGTTGGAGGTGGCGCTCATCGACGACATCGCGGCGACGGCGACCAATCGCTACCGTTTAAAGCAATACGACAATACCGCTGCGTCCCCTCCCGCGCCACTCACCGTGAGCGACAACAGCGGGAAGTACCTCGTCGACACCGGAGTTGCTCAGTTCACCATCGACCCCACCAATCCGGCTCTGATCGACAAGATCAGCCTGGGTGACAGTGACATTTACACTCACCAAGCAGGTGCTGGCCCGAAACTCATCATGGGCGGCGGCAGCACCGTGCTCGACACCAGCCAGGCCGGCCAGGTCACCGTCGACAGCGGTAGCTTTAAGGTGATCGATGAAGGCCCGGTCAAAGCCACCTTCGCTCTGCAAGGGCACTTTGTCGATGCGGGCGGGGCCAGTTCTTGTGACCAGTTCACCGATGTGCCGGCGTACGAGTCTCTTGGTTTCACGGTCGTACTCACGTTCACCCGCGGACAAGGCCACGTCGATCTCCAACTGCAGTTTAGAAACGAATGCAGCGACATGTTCAGTGGGGACAGCCCATGGCCGGGCGCGCGGACGATAGACCAGGTGTCATGGGAACTTCCGCTGAGCTTCGCCCCCACCGCAACTCGTTACTACGCTGGGGGTGGCCCCATCGCCGACAGCAGCGAAGATGTGACGGTCGAGCAGCGCAAAGGCGCGGGCAACCCCTGGCTGAGACGCGCACGCGTACAGCTGGGAAGCAGCGACACCGAGACTGGCGAGGCTTTTGACATGCCGATGGTAGGTCTTAGCGACAGCGCGGTCACCGCGACTGCGCAGCTGGCGTGGATGCGATTCCGCGAACCCCAAGCGCTCGTCGCCGACCAAAACGGTTTGTCTGTTCGCATCGTGAGTGAAGCGCTCACCGTGGGGGCAGCCAAAGGCTTGTGGAACTTCGCTCGCCTGAGCTTCGTCTCTGGCGCGAGTGCCGTTAGCGAACTCGAGACCTTGCGCAGCCAAAACGCCGCGGCTCTCGAGCGAGGGCTTCTGGTACGTGCGAGCCTAAGCGACATTAACGACGCCCGCATCTTCCCCAGCTTGGGCACCGACAGCAACTCGGCGATTAAGGACGCCTACACTGCCATAATGGCACGCTTTCACGACGCGACGGTCGGCGAAACCGGACAATGGGCCCGACATAAAACCTACGGATCTCAACTCTGGCCCGACATTCAAACGACGAGCTACCCCAATGACATGAACGCCATCGGCCCAAGCGACAACGCGGGTGGAATGAATTACTGGAACCCTTCACGCGCCGAGAGCTATGAGTTCTTTAGGACTGGCGCCCCCCAATGGGCCTGGGACTTCTCACTACCTCAGACCTGGCTGCAGCTGTTCACCGCCTACGGCAACATCGGCGAGTATTCTCACGGTAATCGCAACGGCTTCGCCCTGAATAGCGCAGTGTGTGACGAGACCTTAGGCTGCGAAGAAGGCCAATGGCACCGTTATGCCTTGGGCTCGGACGATTATACCTACACAGTCGGCAATCTCGCTTACGCGATCCGCCCAAACTATGCGATGAACCGGCGCTTTGCTGCGGCCGGTCGCACCGCCATCGACCGCTACTCAATACCTAGCGCTCAAGAAGGTGAGCGCGACCAATATGTCAGTGTGATTGATCTGACGCGGCAGGTTATCCAACATTTCACCCAACTGAGCAATTGCGCGGAATTCGTCGCCGGAGTTGAAGGCCAAGCCTGTCATGATCGGTTGCTCGAGATCGTCACTGAACTCGTTGAAGATAACATGGACACCGGCTTGTTGTGTCAAGGCGACATCCAACCGCCCGAATCCAGCCTGTGCGAGCCCTTCGGTGGTGGCAGTGATCCGAACGCTGATTGGTGCGACTGCGTGAGTCCCCAACAGTTCATGATCAATAGCCTCATGATGCCCTTCTTGCTGAGGTTTTACCTGAACTACGGCGACGTCGGAGGTAAGTTGCGAGCCGGTCTGGCCATGAGCGCCTGGCACTACTACCGCGAAGGCATGGGCTTTGCCGACGGCGAGGCGCCGAGCACACCGAGCGACGAGGTGCGCCCCGCCATTTTGCTTGATGCAGACTGGCTCGGTCAACCGGGTTGGGACACCGACAGCATGCCTTACACGGTGGTCGACATCGATGTAACCGACGACGACCCAGCCACGAGCGACCCAGGCGGTGTCGAAGCAAACCTCTTGCTGGCGCCCAACAAGCCGCAGATGGTTGCGGGGTTGTTGATAGCCCACGATCTCGATCCCACCTTACGCTTGTGCGAGATAAGCAAAACCGCGCTCGACGACGCAACCCTGCCGATGCTCTGGGGCGACTACGACATCGATGGCGGCTGGTGGAAGGGCCCTTCCCAAGCCATGCAGAGTATGGTCTTCGGCGTGGGTTTGTACGACGTGTGTAGCGACTAAGGCCGGAAACCTCCCAACGATGTATGGCGTCAGCTAGACTCGGACCAAAGTAGGGTTCCCTCGGCAGCGCCCTCCAAGCGCCCCATCGCCGTGGACGAGAGCGACCGCGTGCTAGTGGCTGGACACTTCGGAGGTGAGGCGCTCTTCGGCGAGACGTCCAGGGCGAGCGCTGGTGGCTACGACATCTTCGCGCTGATGCTGACCAATTCTGGTGAGCACCTTTGGGATCGCACCTTCGGTGGACCTCAGGACGAGGAGGGGCACGCCATCGCGCGCGGTTGCAGCGGCACCCTCTTCGTGGGCGGGCGCGACCCTGGCAACGACACGGGCAGCCTCGCCAGCATGGACACCTTACTGCTCGCGTTCGACTAGCGGCGCGTATGTCAACAGGTGCTCTACCTGCTCCCACCCCAACGATTGCGCATGAGAGACATTACCTTAACTCTCGGTTAGTCCCATAAAGGGCCTTCATCGGGACGATACTCACGGCTGACTCTGGGACGGGGGTGTTCGCGGCGCCGGACCATGACGCCCTCATGGTCGTGGACCTTGCAGGCGCGCGCCGGCGACATAAGGATTAAGGGATGCTCTTCTGGGTGTGCGTCGTGCTCAGTGTCGGTTTGCTGTCTACCTGCGCCTACCCCAACGATTGCGCATGAGAGACATTACCTTAACTCTCGGTTAGTCTTATAAAGGGCCTTCATCGTGACTATACTCATGTCTCGAATCTATCGACGCATCGGAAGCTCGTTCCATACGAAGAGCGACGCACGGTCCCGCCGGCCCGTGTTCTCAAGTCAGCGATTCCACCTGTTGCCGGCGTTTTTTGATCCGGGAGGACATCTGAAATGCGTATCGTGAACATGAAGAATCGCCGAGGGTTTACCCTTGTGGAATTGATGATCGTCGTCGCGATTATCGGTGTGTTGGCCGCTCTGGCTATCTATGGCGTGAAACGTTATTTGGCGCAGGCCAAGACGTCTGAAGCCAAACAAACGATCGGTGCCATTGCGCGCGCGGCTGTAGCAGCCTACGAAAAGGACCTGCGACCGGCGCTGCTTCTTGCCGACGAAGCAGCAGAGGCGGCATCAGCGGGTGGCACTTTGTGTAACAGCTCTACTCACGTGCCC
>JAPYTK010000186.1 GCA_029941785.1 Polyangiaceae bacterium
TAATATATAAAAAAACAGTAGGTTTGTATGGATGTATTGATTACTGGGGCCAGCGGCTTCGTCGGGGGACGTCTGCGCGATGCCCTGCTCGAGGCTGGAGCTGACGTTGTCGCGATTCGTCGCCCGAGCTCGCCGGAGCCGAGCTGCGGTCGGTCCGCCGTGGCAGATTATTCGGATGTCGCGAGCCTCCGAGCGTTGATGGCCAAGGAGAAGCCCGATTATGTCTTTCATGTAGCAGGCGCAACCAAGGGCGTGAGCTACGAGGACTTTCAGCGAGCCAACGTGATGCCCACGCGGCATCTTCTCAGTGCCCTCGAGGCGGAGCATCCCGAACTGAGTCGTTTCGTGTTCGTCTCGTCTCTCGCGGCCTTCGGACCGTCTGGTGCCGAGCTACCCTTGCGTGAGACGGCGGCTCGCCGCCCGATCGAGCATTACGGTCGCAGCAAGCTTGAGGCGGAAGAGGCGGTCGAAGCGGTCGGAGGGATCTTGCCGTGGACCATCATTCGTCCGGCGGGCGTGTACGGTCCGGGCGACGTCGACTACTTCCAATTGTTTCGCGAGGTCGCGAAGGGGCGAAACGCGTATTTTGGCAACCGCGATCGATGGTTTTCAGCGATCTACGTGGACGATTGCGTACGCGCTTTGGTGGGTGCGGCCCAGAGCGAGAGCGCGATTGGCGAAGGCTACTTCGTGTGCGATCGCAGGCCCATCACGTGGCGGACCTTCCAGGAGATGATCGTCGAGGTGAGCGGGCGCCGCGTGAAGACGCTCAACTTGCCCGAGTTCTTGGTGAACGTCGCGGCCGCGGGCGGCGAGATGGCGACGAAGTTCGATGGCAAACCTCGCCTCTTCAATCGGCAGAAGGCCAAGATGAGCGCACAAGAGGCTTGGACCTGCCGAAGCGAAAAGGCCGGCGAGCACTTCGGTTACACTCCCGAGATCGATCTACGAGAGGGTGTTCGACGTGCGACGGCCTGGTATCGCGCCGAAGGCTGGATGTAGAGACCGCAAGCTGGCGAGCGTCGGCGACTCAGGATCGTTCGATCCCCCTCACGAGAAGCGGGGCCACCGAGGCGATGCGCCCACCGCGCGCACGCACCTCGACACTCTTCGGGTGGGAGTCGGTGCCATTGATGCTGCCGATCCGGCCGTCGTCGAGCAGACGGTCGAGCGCGTCCCCCGGCAAGACGAGGTGACTGACGACGGCGTGGACTTCGGTGGCGCCCGCGTCGAGGTATGCGGACGCGGCTTGGAGAAGCGAGGATCCGGTTCGGATCATGTCGTCGTAGATGATGACCACCCGTCCGTTCACGGAGGCATTGACGCCGGTCACGGTCAAGTCGCCCGTGCTGCTGTCGCGACGCTTGTAGACGAAGGCGGGCTCGCACCCCATTTTTCGGGCCAAGCTCTCGACCCACTTGGCCCGCCCGGCATCCGTGGCGCCGAGTACGAAATCGCGACCCGCGGCGACGTCGGTGGCGAGCGCGGTGATGATCGGTGAACCGTAGACGTGATGGGTGACGTGCGCGTCGGAAAAATAGAACTCGATACCGTCGGTGTGCAGATCGAAAAGAAAGGTGCGGGTGCCCCCTTCGCATGGCGGGATGGCCGAAATCAAACGGGCCCGCGTCTTGGCCGAAACGATCTCGCCGGGTTTGACCGCTCGCTCCATCGTGGAATATCCAAAGTAGGGGATCACGATCGACAGCGAGCGAGCACCAGCGCGCGAGATCCCGCATCCTAAATCGTAGATCTCCAGCCAATCGGTGTCGTGAGGCGTGCCGCCGAGGAGCACGACATCACGACCCCAGGGATCGTCGAGGATGCGCCGATAGACCTCGCCGTCTGGGAAGGTCTTCGACTCGATGTGCCCTTCGTCGAAGGTGCCAGTTTCGCAGAATGCAGCTCGAAGGTACTCGTAGCGGCCCGACGTGAAGAGCAGCTTGGCTGCGTCTTGGCTCATGGTTTCTCCTGCCACCGACGGCGCTCGCTGTCAGGGGAATAACGCCGTTTCATGTCGGGGATCGCGATCTTGGTAGGGGGGTCGGGGGCTCGACAGCTTGTCACTCGAGCGTGATGAGCAGGTTTTTCTGGTAGTGCTCTTCGCCAGGAGGCGGCAGAAAGTCTTCGGGGATGTGGAGGGTCTCGATCGAGACGACCGCTCGCCCGGCCTCTTCGAGCGCGACGCGGACCTTTTTGCGAAAGCTACGCAGCGGCAGGCTGTGCATGTTGCAGCAGGCGAGCACACGGCCGTTGGGAGCCAGGCAAGCGAGCGCGCCGTGAAGCAGGTCGGGGTAGTCTCGGGCGATGCGAAAGGTGCCCCGCTTCGTCGAGGAAAAACTTGGTGGATCGAGCACGATCAGATCGAAGTGATCTTCGGCTGGTCTCTTCGCTCGTCGCCGGAGCCAGGCGCGGGCCTCGGCGTTGGCGAGCCGATGCGTGTCCCGGTCCGCGGCATGTCGATCCAGATTTCGGCGTGCCTTGTCGAGCGCCGCGCCCGAGCTGTCCACGCTGACCGAGCTGACTGCGCCGCCGGCGAGCGCCGCGACCGTGAAGGCTGCGTGGTAGCAGAACAGATTGGCGACGCGAGCGCCTTGGCTGATTTGACGTACATGGTCTCGTGCGATGCGCTGATCGAGGAAGAGCCCGGTCGACAGTCCATCGCCGAGACTGACCGCGTAGTCGACGCCATGTTCGGAAACGATGACGGGATCGGGCGCAGCGGGGCCGCGAGCGGGGAGCTTTGGCGCGACGTCCTCTCGTCGCGTGTCGACGAGCGTGCTCGCTTTCTTGGGCCGCAACTTGAGATAGATACCTCCGGCGTGAACTTCGGCCAGAGCGTCGAGGAGCGGTTCGCGTTTGGCGAGCGCCTCATCGCTGCTCAGAGAGACCACGAGATGCTCGCCATAGACGTCGATCGTGATTCCTGGGAGGTCGTCCCCTGCTCCTGAGACCCAGCGGTATGCGGAGGTGTGTCGGCTGCGAGCGAGGGGGTCTCGACGCTTGCCTGCAGCTCGAAGGCTCTTCAGCCAATCACCTTGTTTCGTCGGTAGGGTCACCGTGCGCGGTGTACCCCATCGTCATCGTCACACCAAGTCACCCCGCGCGAAAGGTCACGGGATGAGCACCTCAGCGTGCGGCCATCGATGACCGGTCCAGCCACAAAACGCTTTGGCCGAGCTCCCCCCAAACGAGGTGAGCTCGGCCGTTTTCAGCTGACGCCGAGGGCGCCGTTCTACTTGCCGAAGTTCGGGTGCAGCTGCAGCAAGCTGTTGATCTCCATCAGCATCGAATCGTTGCCGCCGCCCGCTTGGTCGAGGGAGTTTTGTGCCGCTTTGAGATCCTCGGGCAAGCCTGTTTTCAATGCTTCGGCGTAGGCCACGATCGCCTTGCCCTTCAGAAGCTGGTCGATCGGTCCGTTCAGCAGTTCATCGACGGTGCGAACCGAACTGCTCGTCTTGCTGGCGTAGCTGTGCGGATCTTGATAACTGATTTTCACGGTGATCGGGTGGTCGGGATCGACGAGCTCTGCGGAGCAGGCCTTGATGACCTGATTGAAGATCATCACGTCGCCGGGGGCGAGGTGCTGGGGCTCGATCTCTTTCGGATCTTCGGAGAACTCCTCGCCGTAGAACTTGTACATCTGGAAGTACCAGGGAAGGGTGAGCTCGACCTGAACCGAGCGCGCCGCGATCTCCATCACCTCGTTGAATCGTTCGCCAAAGATCGAGTCGGCCTCTTCCTTTGAGTCGACGTAGACGTAGGCGCCGCGGCCCATGTCGGTGACGACGTCCATCAACTGATCATTGTAGGACATGCCGTTTTGGTGTCCGGCTCCGACGCCGACGAGGTAGATCCCTTCTTTCTTGTCGCCCTCTTTGGACTGGGCGCCGATCAAGTTCTCGTCGGTGATGCCGGTGTTGGCCCCACCGTCGCTGATCAACACCAAACGGTTGAGTCGATCGGGGGCGTAACTCGCCTCGGCGAGCTGGTAGCCCCGCTTCAGGCCGGCGCTGAGATTCGTGCCGCCGCCTGCCGACAGATTGTTGGCGAGAGCGATGATCTTGGGGTCGTTCGGACCGCTGACGACGTGCTGGTTCAGGTTGACCGCTTGGGTCGTCGACCACGTGACAGCGTTGACGATGTCATCTTTTCTCAGGCTCGTCGCGATGGCTCGGATCACGTCTCGTTCTCGGGCGATCGGATCGCCGGTCATCGAGCCCGAGGTGTCGAGCACCAAGGTGATCGAGACGGGGCGCCTCTCGGCCATCTCGGGAGCGCGGACGCCGATCTGCAGATCGTACTGACCCAATTCGCCGTCGACGGCCGCCATCTGCGGGAAGATCCCGAGCCCGCTGAAGCGCTCCGTGTCGACCGTGGGGTAGTCGATGTTGTAGTAGTTCAAGAACTCGTAGGTGCGAATGTTCGTCGGAGCAATACCGCTATTGAGTAACTGTCGCGCGCGGGCGGGGGAGGCCATCGAGTTGCTGTCGTCGGCCGACAAATAGAGCTTCAGTGGTTTGGTTTGATCGAGTTGCTCACACGCGACATCGAGGGGCTCGTCGGGCTTGGCAGGCGGTTCGACAGGAGGAGGAGGGTCGTAGCCACCGGAGGTAGCGGACACGCTCGTGCCGGAGGACGGACCGTTCGCACTGCCGCCGGAGCCGCTCGTGGTCGATCCGTAGCCGCTCCCGGATTCCCAGCCAGCGAGATCATTTTCGCCCATTGCGTCCATTGAGCCGCACGCGCCCAGCGCGCTCGCCGCGGCGCAAATTCCAATGCAAGTCCAGGTCGTCTTCTTCATCGTCATTCGTCGCTCTCCCTCGTCCAGGTCGCGTGTGTGCGACGCCTCGTGCAATGCAGAGAGCGTGCCGACGAGCGGCGCACGTAATTTCAGGTATATGGGCGAGGGTGTGCCGGCGGAGCGACGCCCCATATGACTCGGTTGTCACACTCTGGCACAGCTTGAACGGAGTTAGCCTCCGTGGTGGAGCGTTCGCCTACGCGCCAAGTCGGGCCGCGATGGCGTCGTGGAAGACGGTGCGGTGGCTACTTGTGGATGGCGGTTCCAGCTGGTGGCGTGAACTCGAATTCTTTCGCGGGGATCTGGGCCGGCTCCTCGACGTGGATGAAGTCGAAGCGGTTGCGGTTACCTTGCGCGTCGAGCACCAGCACTCGCCGAATGCACGCGGTGTCGCCGGCGGCGAGCAGCGCGTCATCGATGTAGAAGAGCACGACCTTGTACGCCGGGTTGTGCTTCAGTGGCGTGCCCACCAAGACACGCCCTCCCTTGAACTTGGCGGTGGGGTGGAAGGCGAAGCTGAACGAAGCGAGCAAGCCCTCACCCATGATGAAGGCGAGCGCGCCGGGGTATTCGGTTTGAGCGACGGGCTTGACGAACATCTGCCCGCCTTCGTGCTCGTAGATCTTGAGCACCTTGCCGTTGGACACCACGCGGTTCTTGTTGGGGAGGTTGTAGGAGAAACTGACTTTGTTTGGCCGCTGGATGTACACCACGCCGTCGGAGGTTTTCGTTCGGCCCGCCACCTTTGCGACGTACTTTTGCTTGAAGCGCGCTCGGAAGTTCTTCACTGGGCCGTAGATCACGTCGACCTTGGCGGCGGCAGCGTTGGCGGTGCCGGCCTTTGGCGAAGGTTTGGTTTTTCCATCGAGGGTCGCTGTTGCGTGGGACGTCAGCTTCGTGGGGGACTTCTCGGCGACCTTCTTCGCGGCGGCCTTCTTCTCGGCGGCCTTCTTCGCGGCGACCTTCTTCGCGGCGGCCTTCTTCTCGGCGGCCTTCTTCGCGGCGGCCTTCTTCGCGGCGACCTTCTTCTCGGCGGCCTTCTTCTCGGCGACCTTCTTCTCGGCGGCGGGGCTCGTCGTATCGTCTGCGACCCGTTTTGGCGCTGGGTCGCCCGTTTCCGGCTTGCTCGTCGCAGCAGCTGAGCTCACTATTTCCGGTGGTGCCTGAGGCGACGTGGTGGCGTTTGCCGAGGCCAAGGACTCCGGTTGAGCCTGGGTGTGTGAAATGGGGGAAGACTCCGCGCTGCAGCCCAATAGGCTTGCGGCGAGGGCCAAGGTGAGGGTGGGTCTTTTGAGCATCAGCACGTAGATTAGACGGCGTGCGGGCGAAAAAACTTACGGAAAACCTCAGCTTTTCCATAGTTCGAATGATTCACGACGCTTAGCCGCTCAGATGTGGGGCCAGCTTGGACTATACTGTTCTTGGCGGTCACCTACATCGACCGACATCTCTTCCGGAGCAGCCGATCACCATGCGTCTCATCAAGCTCGCCATTGCCAGTGTCAACACCACGGTTGGGGCGGTTCGCAGCAACGTGGACCGCTGCATCGAGGTGGCTCACGAGATGGCGGCCGCCGATGTCACCCTCGGCGCTTTTCCCGAACAGGTCGTCGGCGGCTACGCACCTGAAGATTTGGTGCAGTGGAACGGCTTCGTGCGTGGCCAACGAGCGCAGCTCGAGCGCTTCGCAGAGGAAACGAGCGAGCTCGCGACCGTCTTCGCGCTCGGTCTCATCGTTGGCGTGGGCGGGGACCTCTTCAACGCCGCGGCGCTCGTTCACCGCGGACGCATATTGTGCTTCACGGCCAAAGAGAAGCTCCCCACCTACAATATTTTTTACGAAGCGCGGACGCTGTCTCGGGGGATCCCCTACATGAAGCTCGACGCGGACGGTGTACCTCTGGTGGACGCCGTTGTGTCTTTCGATTTTGGTACTGTTGCCCTCGAGGTCTGCGAAGACATCTGGTCACCAGACGGGCCGATGCGGCGTCGCTGCTATTCGGGCGCGGAGCTCGTCGTGAATCTGTCGGCGTCGCCGTATCGAGCTGGCGTTGTCGGCACGCGCCGCGAAATGATCGCCACGCGCGCCGCGGACAACCAAGCGACGGTCATGTACAGCAATCTCGTCGGTGGCAACGATGGCATCGTTTACGACGGCGGCGGCTTCATCAATCAGAACGGACGTCCCGTGCTCGACGCGCCGCGGTTTGTTGAAGGATGGCACGCGACCGTGATCGACTTGGACCGTACGGTTCGCTGTCGACGAGAGGCCAGTACCTGGCGAGCGGATGCGGAGCGCTTCCGGCGAGATAGCGAGCGGGTCGAATGTATCGCGGTGACCGAGCCGACTGCGGACCGCCGCGCCTTGAGTTACCCGCTGCCACCGGGCTACGCACCGTGCCAGGGAACGGGCGGCCACGTCGATGCGGGCGAGTACCCGAGCTTCTTTTTGCCGGCCTTGGTGAAACCCGGACCGAGCGATCGCGACAATTTGCTCGACGATTTCTTCAGCGCGATGGCGTTGGCGGTTGCTGACTACTTTCGCAAGACGGGTGCTTTCAGCAAGTTCGGTGTGGCGATCTCCGGTGGCCGGGACTCTTGCCTGTGCGTGCTCGTCGCATGGCAGGCCGTCGCCATCCTCCACCCTGATCTGGACGCGGCCGCATTGGCCGAGAAACGCCGCGTGATGCTGCGCTTCTTCTTCATGCCTACGCGCTACTCGAGCGAGGGAACCAGCAAGGCGGCCGAGCAGTTGGCGAGCGATGCCGACGGGACCTTCACGATGCTCGCGATCGAGGAGGCCTTTGGTCGGGAGGTCGAAGCGACCGAGACGATGCTCGATGCCGACGGCATGCCCGTGTCCGAGGTCACAAAGCAAAACGTTCAGGCCCGCCTACGCGGCGCGCGCATGTGGAATTGGTCCAACAGCAGCGGGGCGCTTTTCTTGCAGACGGGGAACATGAGCGAGAAGGCCGTTGGCTACACCACGATGGGCGGTGATCTGGAAGGTTGTTTCAGTGTGATCGCCAACCTCCCCAAAACGGTTGTCGTTGCCCTCTTGCGCCGACTTCAGTCCCGCTTGGGATTTGAAGGCATCGACATGACGCTGCAGACCGTCGCCGGACCTGAACTCGCGGCGGACCAGTCTGGCGAGAGCGAACTGATGCCTTTCGCTGTGCTCGACGCTTGCCTCTATTTGTACGCGGGCGAGAAGCTCACTGAAGAGGAAGTCGGCATGGCCTTGACCTCGCTATTCCCCGATGTGAGTCCGGCCGATCTGCGGGGCTGGGCGACCAAGTTCTCTCGGCTGTTCACGCGCTCTATCTTTAAGTGGGTGCAGGCTCCGCTTGTCATTCATCTCGGATCACTCGATCTCGACCGCGAGCGGGCCCTTCAGCTCCCAGTCGTGCAGCAAACGGAATACCGCGAAGATAGCGACGAATGAGTTCGGTCGCGGACCACGAAGTCACTGAGCGAGAGCTTGTGCGGCGCCGTATGCGCGATCGCCTAGGCTTCGTCTGCTTCGTCTCGCCGTGAAAGCGGCAAGCGCAGCGGGCCTGAACCACCCCGTAAGCGCTGGATGCGCTCTGTGACCGCGCCCCGCGGATCGCTGTGATCGGGGTAGACGACCGCAACCCATTCGAAATATTGAAGGGCCTGCTCCGGCATATCCCGCGCCTGGTAGATATGTCCGATTTCATACCCTACGGTGAGTTCTTCATCCCGGGTCCGATGTTGCGCGCGGAGGGCGGCATGGAGAGAATCGAGGGCAGCGTCTTCTTCTCCACGCTGCAGTTGGAGCTGACTGACCATGTACAAGCACACGCATTCTCGCTGACCGTCTTGTGCAGCGATCCGAAGAGACGCGATCGCGTCCTCGATTTGGCCCATCTCCCGGTACCCGACGGCGAGTTCGTAGTGGGTATCGTAGTCGTCGTCGGCGATTTCGCGTCGGGCATGGAGCTTGTCGGCGAAGGGGGCCGATGTGTTGGCAGAGGTGTCGCCGTCGACCGTGGCTAGTGCGGTCTCAGGATCTGCCAAACCTTGCCATTGTTGGCCGCCTTCCGGGAGCGGGGAGTAATCGGACGAGGGGGTCACGAGACCAACGCCGCTGCCTGACCACGGGGGTTGGCTGCCACGCTCGAGTTCGGCCAGATCGCTGAGATGCGAGAGAATGAGCGGATGCCCCGGACGCCCGGTGAGCTCCTTTTCGAGCACCGCCCGAGCACTCTCCAAGTCTCCACCCTGAGCGAGTTGTTCGGCGTGCTCGAGGGCATCGTCGATGTTGCCCTGTGTCGGAGGCGTTGGGTTCACGGCGAGGGGGGTGGCGTTGATATCGAAACCGTGGCTCTGTGGTGCCTCGACGGTCGGGCCGCGCTCGAGGACGTAGTCGACAGCGATCAGCGCCGCCTCATCCGCGGCTCCGCGCACGTGGTATTGGCTGAGATCGACGGCTGGCGTCGCGCCACTCAATTCGGTGGTCAGTTGGCGGCGTAGCTCAACCGCCTGCGTGTTCTCAGGAGCTGTCTGCAAGACCTCTGCGACGTGGCGAAGCGCGGCCTCGAAGTTGCTCGCGGCGGCCAGCTGCGTGGCCAGATGAAGCGTTTCGGTTGTAGCCGCTTCACGCTGTCCGCTCGCGTTTAAGACCTCGATGAGCCGCTCACGAATGGGGATGGCATCACCGAATTTGTGCAGCGCGTTGCGGAGCGCAGAGAGACACTCTTGGTTGCGTCCTGCGTCGAGGAGGGCATTGGCGTCCTCGATGACTCGATTGATCGCGTTGCCGTCGTCGGTGATTTCCGGGGCGAAGAGATCCATCGAGCTGATGTCTTCGCCCACGGTCTTGATTTCGCCGTCGGCCAGCTCGAAGACTTCACTCATCGATTCCTCAATCGAGAGATCGTTGAGATCGACGTCGATATCCATCGTGGGAGGGGGCGGTCGACCCGTCGCGCGCGCCACGCGAAATTGCAGGAGTTGCTGGACACCGTTGTCTTTGGGGGCTCGCTGCAGCAAGGTATCGAGGATGGCCTCGAAGGCGTCGTGTTGTTTTTCTTCCTGGGCGATGCGTGCCGATTCCTTCAGCACCTCCACAGCCTTCTTTGGTTGTCCAATCGTGTCGAAGGAGCGCGCCAAGATGGCGAGCGTGGACAGGTCCTTGGGATCTGACTTGAACGAAATCTGCAGCCGACTGAGGGCCGTCATGCCGTCTGTCGGATCGCCTCGATCGAGATAGAGCTGGGCGCAAACACGTGCCCAGTGTGGGTCTTCACGGTATTGGAGCAATCGTTCCAAAACCTTGAGCGCGTCGTCGTGCCGGCCGAGCTTCACCATGAGCTGAGCGGAGGTGCCGAAGCCTTCGATCGCAGGGTCGAGGTCGCCAAGCCGCGCGCGCGAATCGGCGACCCTCAGATGGGCGATTGGATTCTGCGGATCGAGATCGAGAATCTTCTTGAAGAATTCGAGCGCGTCGATCTCACGATTTTGCGCGCGCAATTGGCCGGCGACTTCGTCATAGGCAGCGAGCGCATCACTGGTGAGTCCGAGCTGCGCGTAGATCTCTGCGAGCCGTGGGACGATGTGCCCGTAACGCGAGGTCAGGTGGTTGGCGTGGCGCTGGATGATGCCGCGGATCTGTTTGTAGACCGCAATGGCTTTGACGGAGAAGCCTTCGCGGAAATAGTACTCGCCGACCTGCTCGTAGGTCGACAGCGCGCGTTCGTGCTTGTCGAGCTTGAGGTAGAGGTCGCCAATCTTGAGCAGAGTGCGGACGTCTTTGGGATTGGCTGCGACGACCTTACGATACAGATCGATAGCCTTGCTGAACTTCTTTCGCGCAACGAGACGTTGCGCTTCCCGGACGAGTTTGTGGCGGTTGGCCGACACGAAATACGAAACTCTTCTCCCCCACCTTTAGACCACGTGATGGGGCCTCAATGTGCGATGCACGACACTATGCAGCTGACATAGTTTTAACGGTTCTGCGTCTATCCGCCAAGGCCGAGGACGACTGATCGTGACATCTTAGGTGCGCTGACGTCGGTCTATGTAGGTATAGGTAACGTGTGCTGACTCGCGGAAGCCCCCAAAAACACCCAGGTTTACATTCCTGTGGCGCTCAGCACGAGCGCAAAAAATGTCGCACCGACTGCGCACACGAGCATGCCGATCAGCAGTCCGCGTGTCGGGCCGGCGTCGGCGACAGCACCGCTCGCCATCTTCTTGGCGCGGGCGCCGATGACGTGGTGAAGACCGATGAAGATCAGCGCGAACAGCAGTTTTCCATGCATCCAGTGGGTTTCGACGAAGTAATGCTTCGGATCCATGAGCAATCGGCCCATGCCAAACAGGAAAGAGACCAAGAAACCGGGCGTCGCCGCGTACAGATAGATCCGCTTGCCGAGCTCCCCCCGTACCTTTGCGTCGCCTTGTGGGGAGAGCAGAACCAGGCCCACCGCGAGGATGGCTCCGATCCAGATCAGGTTGCCGGTCACGTGCAGCCAAGTGAGGATGTTGTCGAGTCGCATGGTGGCGCCTGTTAGCGAGGTTTTGACACCGGGGCAAGCTGCCGCATGGCGATCTGCTCCCCCTTCGGATTCGTTCCGATCTAAGCTCGTGGCTCATGGCGAGCGAACAAAGAGAGTGCTGGGCCCCTTTTGCATTGGGTGGTGAGG
>JAPYTK010000187.1 GCA_029941785.1 Polyangiaceae bacterium
GTTCTGCCATGCGACACCCCTGTGGCCGGCACAGCACCTGGGACGATTGGAAGGTCGAGCTTACGACCATCGGCGCCCGGCACGTGCTGCTCACTCACCTCAACGCCGAGGTTCGGGCGGCGGCGGAGCGACTCGTCGGCGAGGCCCCCGAAGGCGTGAAGCTGTCGTTTGCTGATGACGGATTGCGCGTCGCGGTGAAGTGAGCGGCTCAAGGGGCGTCGTAAATGCCGCCTTCCTTGGCGCTTTCTCATAACTGAGGCCTAAAGAATTCGAGCTTGTGGCCGTAATACTGTGTGGAGCCCTTTGGCGGGTGCTTCAGGTTTGGAGTTATGGGAAGCAAAAGGCGTACTCAGGGGGTGCGTACGAAACGTCGTGCGCGCTCGACAGATGAGGTCGATCAAGCGAAGGTGGAACGCCTGCGGGCAGCGCTCGCGCGCGGCGACTTTGGCATGGACTTCGATGTTCTGATCGAACGTCTGGTGCACGCTATGCGTAGTTGATCGGTTCTCGATTCGGCGAGGTCGAGGCGCCATCGCATGTGGGTTGGCTTTGCGTGCTCGTGAATGTTGTTGTGGGGCTGACACGGGGCTGAGGATCGCATAGGTTCGGCTTCACCGATGAAGCCCACCGTGTTGAAAAGCATGATGCTGTTAGCCGCGCTGCTCGCCGTATCGAGTGCGAGCGCACAAACCACGCAGGTTCAGACGACCGCGCCGAAGTGTCAGAACGCCCACGCCGTGCTCGGCTGGTGGACGTTCAGCCGCGAATTCAAGCCGGCCTATTGGCATCTCTTTTGGTCGGAGGAGCGCACGAGCCGGATCGATCTTCCGATCGACGACGGCCGACCCCTCGACGAGACGACCAAGGAACCGGTGCGAGGTTACGCGCTGAAGTACGTCGATGTCTGGTTCAAGCCACGGCGACCGGGGGTGTCGACCCTGCAGATTTTCGCCGAGCTTCCGCCGAAGAAGATGGACGAGGTGGCGGACGAACTCGTCGAGGGCGAAGAGAAGACCGTCGACTCCAAACCCGCAGCTTCGCCGAAGGCCTCGACCTCCGGCGACGCAAAGAAGGCAGCCGACGGGCCGAAGGATGGGAAGAAAGCGGTCACCACCACGACAGCCGAAGCGGAGACGGACACCGATGAGGAGGGCGAGGAGGAGCCGCTGCCCGATCCGTGGAAAGAGATAAGTAGGCCACAACAACTCGACTGGCGTCATCAACCGGTCCGCATTCACCTGACCGGTGGCAAGGAGAGGTATGGCGCGCTTCAATTGCGGGGGGCAGGCGCGCGCTTCGAGGTGACGAAGGTCGTTGTGCGTTATCCCGACTGGGAGAAGCGTATCTTGCAGAAACCCTGGGACAAGGTCGGGTGGATCCTAGGTCGCCGAAAGTACCTCAAGCGGGTCGAGGCGCCCGCGGCAGCGATCAGTCAACAAGCCTCGTTTTGGCAGTACCGCGTAGCGGAGCACGAACATTCCTACGCCTATGTGGCAAACTGTGGGGCCGGATCGACCTGCAACGAGATCGCGTCAGCGTTCTTCAAGCACTACCATGGGGTAGGTACTCCCCGCGTTTATTGTGGTGCACTACCCCCGCAGATCACGTCCCCCGTGCGGCCTACCATTCGTATTCCCACCGAAGAAGAGATGGCCGCCGCGATCGACCTCTCTGACGACATCAGCTTCGACGACGACGATGACGATTTCGATTTTGACGAGGACTGAGTCGCGACGCACTGTTCGTCATGACTTCGGGCACCACGGGATCGACGCGGTCGGCAACACGAGGAACGACCGATAGCGGTTACGGAGCGTAATCAGGCGCCCAGCGGTCGTGCCACGGCGAGTCTATTTCGAGCTGCCGGCTGATGGCGAGAATTTCGTGGTCGTGCCCAGTTCGGCCGCCGATTTGAACGCCATAGGGCAGCCCGCTGTCGGTCAGGCCCATGGGCAAACTCGCGGCCGGACCGGTTGTGAGGTTGAATCCCGCCGTAAAGCCGCCGAGCTGTGCTGCAGCGCGAAACCACCGTGCGGGGTCGGCATTTTCGAATGCACCAAGTCGTGGCGGCGCGACCCCTACGGTGGGCGTTAGCAATACATCCGCATCGCCGAGTAGTTTGGCTAGGCGGTTGCACAGAACGTCTTGAGCCTCTTTGGCGACCTCAAAGCTCACTGCAGGCCGATCGGCGCGGAGCCACTGGGTGACAGGCCGTAGCAAGCGGTCGGAGATGGCGGGAATGCGGGACACCATGTACTTGTACACCGGAAGAAAGGTATCGAGATCCGCAGCGATCATCGGTACTTCGACGACGGCGTGGCCGAGCTGTTGCAGTCGTTCGCCGGTTTGGCGCACTGCCGCGGCAATCTCGGGATCGACGTCACCCATGGGTTGCTCGAGGCACATGCGCACGCGCATGGGGCGAGGATCGCGCTGGCAGGCCGCGAGGCACGACTCGGTGTCGTTGCCCCCGCGCGGCCGGCCGGCCATCACGTCGAGCATTGCAGCGGCGTCTCTCACCGAGCGGGCGAGCGGGCCCATCACGCTGGTGCCGAGCTTGTTGACCTCGCCGTGCAAATTGCCAAGAAGGGAGAGCGACGGTTTGAAGCCGTACAAGTGGCAGAAGGCCGACGGGATGCGCACCGAGCCGCCTCCGTCCGATCCATGGGCGATGGGCAGCAAGCCAGCCGCTACGGCGCTGCCTGAACCACCACTCGAGCCGCCGCTCGATCGGCTCGTGTCCCAGGGATTGCGCGTCGGTGGGTGGATGTCTGGCTCGGTTGTGGGGAGCACGCCAAATTCGGAGGTCGCGAGTTTGCCGAGGGACACGAATCCGCCCGCCGATAGGCGCTTGACGATGGCTCCGCTGATGGGCGGCACGAAGTACTTGTACGACCGGGAACCGAGCTGGCTTCTCACACCGGCGGTTGGAACGAGGTCCTTGATGCCGACGGGCACGCCGTGAAACAGCGGTAGCGTTCCTGGTCGGCGGAGAGTCTCCCGGTCGGCCCGCCGAGCGGCGAGCAGGGCGCGCCTCCGGGTCACGGTCACGAACGCGTTGAGTCGGTCGTTGAACTGGGCGATGCGGTCGAGATAGATTCGCGCGAGCTCGACCGAAGACACCCGTCGCGCGGCAATGGCTTGGGCCTGCTCGAGCGCCGACATGCGAAGCAGTTCCGCCGATCCGTCGTGTTTGCTCATCGTGCCGAAGCATTGCTAACACACCGCTCTCGGGGGCCAAAACGTGTGCGCTGGTCGGGAGCCGCTCCTCTACGCTTGTTGCAAAAATGCAACGATCGCATTACGAGAAGCAACAGGGAGTGCCAGCGGCGGTCAGTGAGGCTCGAATGAACCTACGAATCGAACAAGAATTACACGAAGTCGACGACATCAAACAACTCGAGCGTCGCATCATGGACCTTGCGCTCGAGGCGACGAACGCCAATCACGGCGCCATTTTTTTGCACGATGACAAAAAGGATGGCCTCGCACTTCACTTTCACGTTGTCGAAGGCCTCGTCGTGACTCTGCCAGGGGCGTTGCTGCGCCGCCGGCGAGATGGGCGGCCCAATGGCATCGCCTTTGCGGTGCATGACAGCAACGAGGCGTTTCTGTCAGGCGATGCACGGAAGGATCCCAACTACGCGCGCTACTTTCTCGACGTCGCCTCCATTGCGGCGGTGCCGATCCCCTACCAAGGCCGTCCGATCGGTGTCATCACGATATCTTCCCGAACGACGGATGCGTTCGGCGACGAAGACATCACACGCTTGACCGAGCTGGCGCAGGCGGCCGCGAAGTTTCTTCGTCGTGCGCAGCTTTATCACGCGACACGCGACGATGCTGGGCGTCCCTTTCTCATCAAGGGGCTCAGCCCGGAGTGGGCCGAGGTGGAGCGTCGTCTCGAGCAGGTTGCCCCGACGCAAGCGCCGGTGCTGGTTCACGGTGAGAGCGGCACGGGCAAAGATCTGGTGTCTCGTGCCTTGCACTTCAACAGCAGACGCGCCGACAAGCCATTCGTGACGGTCAACTGTGCGGCGATCCCCGAGACCATGCTCGAGAGCGTGTTGTTCGGCCATGTGCGTGGCGCATTCACTGGCGCGAGTTTCGACAAGATCGGAGAGTTTCAGAAGGCGGACGGCGGTACCTTGTTTCTCGACGAACTCGGGGAACTTCCCATGGCGCTTCAGGCGAAAGTATTGCGCGCCGTCGAACAAGGCGAGGTTCAGCCGCTCGGCAGCAACAAGGCGCCCGCGCATGTGGATGTGAGGTTTATCTGCGCCACCAACCGTGATTTGGCGCAGATGGTCCGCGAGCGACGTTTTCGGGACGACTTGTATTACCGACTGAGCGTCATGACGATGGAGCTGCCTCCTTTGCGTAGCTACAAGAACAACAACCTCGAGACGATGGCGCATGTTTTCTTGCAGCAGGCGTGTCAGCACCATGGCGTTCGGGCTCCGCGGTTTTCGGCAGAGGCGATGGCGCTTCTGTTGGCGTACGACTACCCGGGAAACGTGCGCGAGTTGAAGAACGCGGTGGAGCACGCTGCCATCATGTGCACGGGCGAGTCCATTGGGCCGGGCGACCTCCCAAAATCGATCAACCACGCACCGCGAGAAGCGGCAGCGGGTTCGGTTGCTGCAGGGCATACTTCACGAGACACGCGGACACTCAAGCAACTGCGCGATGTTTGGCTCGCTCCGCTCGAAAAGCGCTACCTGAGGCAATTGCTCGATCAGTGCGATGGCAGCGTCCGGCGGGCTGCCGAACAGGCGGGGATCAATACGGTGACGATGTATCGGCTGCTCAAGAAGCGGGGCCTGAAGTTACGACGCGAAGTGAGCGAGTAGCAACTGGGATCGTGGTTTCCGCCGACGCGCTGGTATCTCGTTTCATGTGTTGGAAATGAGGCACTTGCGATGAGAAATACGGATGAATTGAACGTAGGCGTCCGTGGCGCAACAGAAGAGGTGTGACCGATCCACGCCAAGAGTCGAAATTCGCCATCCTTGGGTTGCTCCTGTTCCTGATGATGCCTGGCTGTGCTGAGCGCGTGAGCTCGACAGAGGCGCCGAAATACAACTCCTCGGCCTGCGCCGAGCGTGCCCTCCGCAGCGGTGCCCGTCACGATGGCGCGAGCCAGGTGCTGGTTCGCGCCTGTGCCCAGGATGACGCGCGTGCCTGCAGTCTGCTCGGCGTGCTGCAAGAGACGGACAAGCCGGCGGCGGCACCGGCGCGGGCAGCCTGGCATCTGTACGCCGGGAGCTGTCGTAGCGGCTATGCGCATGCCTGCGCCAACCTCGCCGATGTGTATCGCCGTCAGGCTGCGCAAGCGACGCGGGCCGCTGAACTCTACGACTATGCTTGCTTGCACGGCGTCCCGCGAGCGTGTGATTCGCTCGCTGTCATGCACGACGACGGAACGGGCGTGTCGCGAGACGGGAAGCGAGCCATACAGCTTGGCTATACCGCGTGCAGTCTCGGCTATGGGCCGGCGTGTTTGCGGCTTGGCTTCGCGCAGGAGAGGTTGGGCCGTGCGAAAATCGCGGCGCAATGGTACCAAGAAGGTTGCAAGCGCGGCGCGCTCGAGGGTTGCGACGCCTTGGACCGACTGTTCGAGCAAAGTCGCCGTTGAACGTGACGGTCTCTTGTCGCGCTGGCTGCTGCCGCGGCGATGCTACAGCTTTTCGCGAGGGGTGTAGTCGCGGAGCATTTTTCGCAACTCGACGGCGTGAAGTTCTTCGGCTCCGATCATCTGCCGCGCGTACTCTTCGAGGTAGATGCTCGCGTTCGTCACCACGTCGAGCAATTGTTTGTACAGCGACAGCGCATTCTCCTCGTGATTCAGGCTCTCATTGAGGAGGTGTTCGACGGAGTGCTGATGAGTCTCCTCGATTGCGGCGATGCCGAGCGAAGGATGCCCCTCGAGGCCGGTCAGGATTTCGCCGGCCCGTTGAGCATGCAGAAGGGACTCTGTCGCCTGGGCCGTCATGAAATCCACGATCGGGATACGATTGGGGCCCGTGACCATCAGGGCGTAGTGCGTGTAACGCACGACACCGGCCAGTTCGTACTCCATGATGGAGTTGAGAATATTGACGGCCTTGTCGCAATCGAGGTCTCGCATGGCGGCCGAAGGTAGGCGGGTTTGGGGCGTGCCGGCAAGATCTGATTCGCCGTAGCGCCGGAGGCGAGCTGGCTGTGGCATGATGCGCGTATGTTCATCCCAAAGGCTCTGCTTCTCGATGCGGGGAACACCGTGGTCTTTCTGGACGTACAGTGCCTTTCCGCCGTCCTCCGCAAGGGAGGAGTCGTCGTGGAAGCGGCAGCCTTGCGTGAGGCATTGCCGGCGGCCAATCGCGCCTACATGGACCGAGTGACGGCGGGCGCAGCCCATGAGGACGGCTGGACCTCTTTCATGTCGACCTTATTGGGCTGTGCGGGTGTGCCTGAGAGCGAGGTGGGCACGGCGGTAGGACTCGCCCGCGCTGAACATGATCGGCTCAACCTCTGGCGCGACGTTCCGGACGGTCTCATGGAGGCCTTGGCAGCGGTCCGGGATGCAGGGATCGCGATCGGGATCATCAGCAACTCCGAGGGGAAGCTCGACGAACTCTTTCGCCATGTGGGCTTGCAGGATGCCTTTTCGGTGGTGGTCGACTCGCACAGCGAAGGCTTGCGGAAGCCCGATCCGGCGATCTTCCAGCGGGCCTGCAGCAGAATCGGTATCGCGCCGGCTCATTGTCTCTACGCCGGCGATCTGCCCGACATCGACGTTGACGGCGCGCGCGGAGCCGGACTCGAAGCGGTGCTCATCGATTCCTTCGGCATCTATCCTGACTACGATGCGGCCCCTCGCTACGCGTCGGTAGGCGAACTGTGTACGGCACTGCTCGTGAACTCTCCAGCGATACCTTGAGGAGGCAAAGGTGTACGAAGTCTGCGCATGTGCTGCACGGTCAATGCGCGTTGTTGCGACATGAGGCGTGAGGGGATCAGGAGTTTTATCGGTGGATCAGCGGGAGGGCCCTCGGGACCCGGCCCGGTTCCTTCGTGGCACGATTCCTGCTGCTATGCTGGCAAACATGACGCATGAAGGCGTCGATCCGGGTTCACGCTCTCGAAGTTGTTCCGCGCCCCGGAAGATGACAATAGGACCACCATGATGAAGCTCCGCGCGTATCTAACTATCTTCGGCGCCACCGCCGTCACCCTCACCGTGAGTTCATCGGCGCTCTCCAAGGTGACCGAGATCCAACCAGGGGCCGATCTGGGGGCGTCCATCGCGGCCTGCGAGCCGGGCGACGAGCTGGTGCTCGCGGGCGGGACCTATCTGCTCCAGAGCAAGCTGACCATCGGCGTGAGCGGCACGGCTCAGGCGCCCATCCTCGTGCGAGCCAAAGAGGGCGAGAAGCCCGTCATTCAGCGAAACGACGCGCAACAGAACACCATCAACATCGAATACGTGAAGTACCTGGAACTGCGTGGACTCGAGGTGGTGGGCGGTTCGCACGGCATACGCATGCGCGATTCGAGCTTCATTACGATTCGTGATTGCGACATTCACGATATGGCCGACGTCGCGGTGAGCGCGAACTACACCGGGAGCAAGTATGAGGGGCTGCATATCGTGGGCAATCACATTCACGATACGGGCGGGACAGGCGAGGGCATGTACCTCGGCTGCAACAGCAATGGCTGTCAGATGTTCGACAGCGTGATCGAACACAACTGGGTGCATCACACCAACGCAGGCGATGTCGTGCAAGGCGACGGGATCGAGATCAAAGAAGGAAGCTACAACAACGTCGTGCGGCACAACGTGATCCACGACACCAACTACCCCTGCATCCTGACCTATTCGACCAGCGGTAACGGCGCGCCCAATCGCATCGAGGGCAATGTCATGTGGGGCTGCGGCGATCACGGCATTCAGTCTGCGGCCGATGCGGTCATCGAGAACAACATCATCTTGGGCGCGGCGCAGGACGGCATTCGCTGCCAACCCCATCAAAGCGGGTCGCCGAGCGGACTGGTCATCCGCCACAACACGATTCTCATGGCGAACAAGGACGCTCTTCGCGTGAACGGGGCGAGCGGCTCGGTCGTGATCGCCAACAACGCGCTTTATGCCCAACAAGGCAACGCACTTCGAGTCGGTGGGGATCTCAGCGGAGTCGTCGTGGCCGGCAATGTCGGTGTTGGCGGGACGCAAGGTGTCAGCGCAGGTTTCGATGCCAGCGGCGACATCACCGCGGACTTCGTTGGGGCGGATTATTTGGGGGGCGTGCCCAACGATGTGTTCCCTGCGGCGGGCTCGGCGCTCATCGGCAAGGCCGAGTCGGCGCACCTGAACGATGAGGACTTCAACACCACGCCGCGCGATGGCGCCTTGGACGTGGGAGCCTACGTGTTTGATGCCGCGGGCAATCCTGGCTGGACGCTGGGTGCTGGCTTCAAGAAGATTGCAGATCCGTCGAGCGGCAGTGGCGGTGCAGGTGGAGCGACCGGCGCAGGGGGCTCGGGCGGCTCGAGTGGTGAGACCAGCGGGGCGGGCGCCGGCTCACCTGCCGCGGGTTCGGGCGGTGCATCGAGCACGAGTTCAGGCGGTGGTGGCGAGACGGTCGATTCGGGATGTAGCGTGTCGGGGCCGAGCAGAGGGCGCGCGGGGGCGTGGCTGCTGCTATTGGGCTTGGCGGCGTTCATGCGCCGAAGGTTGTCACTTCGCGCGTGAACCTTCGCCAGAAGAGCTCGATGGTGTCTTCTGGCCGTCAACAAATGGTGAAAGGAAGTCCGCCCTCTTGTACCCGGCTCAAGGCGCCGGCAGAAAGAGCCGGGAGCCCTTGCTGATGTCCACATGGTCGACGTGGCCCGTGACCAACGGGGCGTCGCTGATGACGTGGACGTGGCTGTTGGTGTCATGGTGCGTGAAGACCGCGTGGTGTTTCGGCGAGTAGAAGCCCATGAGGCGCGCGGGCTTGCCCCCAAGCTTGCCACGCACCGCCGTCTGCATGTGTGCCTCGTGGCCGTGGGCGTCCGACGGAATCTTGCTGCCGTCGATGACGTGCCAGTCGAGGCGGGTAGGCGTTCCTTCGATGCGAAACGGGAACGCCTCTTTTGCGTTCACCCCGGACGACAGCGCTTCCCTCTCGATGAAGGCGTCCAGTTCGGCAAAGGCGACCGCCTGGGTGACCGATCGCTCCTGCCATGCGGTGACAACGGACGTGACCAGCAGGGTCGCCCCGGCCGTGGTGGTCTTGTGCTGACCTGCAACCGCGCTTCCGTGACCATCGGGAGTCGATAGCCAGAGTTGACCGTCCCACAGGGTGACTTCGCCACCGAGGCCCTCGAGTGCGCCCAGGCCGAAGAGGCCCTTTCGGCCAACGAATGGCGCGAGGTCCACGCGCCGCTCGGTCCGTCCCATATGCATGATCTCGCGCAGTGCACCGTGCACCGTAACCGCCACCGAGACAGGAGGTGGGCTTGCGCTCGGCGTGGGGCCTGCCTGCTCGACTACCGGTGAGTCATGAGCCTTCTTTGTACAGCTCACAAGCATGAGGACGACGGACACGGCAATCGCCGGACACTTGAGGTATCTGATTGCAGACAAGACTGATCTCCTAAACATTGAACCGAAGTGTGACGTGTTTCGTAAGCGCATGCAATCACGACACTTCCAGATCCCTGTGCCCGCTGCTGTCCCCGTCTTTATCGGTCGTTTCCATTCTCGGACCCGCCTCAGCGGACCCCCGAGATTTCATGCTCAGCGCTTGGCCCGAAGTCCGGTTCCGCCCGTCGCCAGGTGTTCCTGGAAGAAGTCGCCCAGGCGGTGCACGCCGGTGCTGGGCGCGGTGGCGTCCGCCTTGCTACTCAGATCTCCCAGCATCGCCAGGAAGCTTCCCAGGTTAACGTTGAATGGGAGGATTATCTTTGCTGTCATCGGCACCAACCAGCTAGGTGTGCTGCGGGTCCGAGGCTGTTTGCCGAGAGCTGAGAAGGCAAGCTCGGCGACCTCTATCTGGCTCAGCGTTTCGGGTCCTCCCACGGGGAACTCCTCTCCTGCTGCGCTCTCCTCTTCCAGTCGGTCCACGATGTACTCGGCCAGATCGGCACCATGGATAGGATTGAATTCCGATTCTCCCTTGCCAATGAGCCAAACGGTGCCCTTTTTCGCCATGTCGAGGAACTCGATCATGTCATTGAAGAAGCCCGAGGGTCGGATGATGGTCCAGGGCATGTCGCCTTGTCTTAGAGCCTCCACCACCTGTTCCCGGGCTTCGATCTGTGGCACCCGAGAACGCGCCTCCTGCCCGCCCAGGATAGAGACAAAGACAAAGCGTGAGACCTTCGCTCGCTGTGCCCTGCGAACCAGGTTCAGATTGGCGTCTCGGTCCACCTCCCAGACGGTGGGGCGCCGCTTGAAGGTTCGATTGCCCAGACACGAGATGACTGCGTCGACGCCCTCCGCCACGCCTTCGAGTGTGGCGTCGTCAGTCGCCTGACCTACGAAGACCTCGGCGACAGACTCGCGAGCTGCGCCAAGTCGTTCCGGATCTCGAACCAGAGCCCGGACCCTATGCCCCCGAGCGTGAAGTGCGCGAACCACGTAGCGACCCAGGTAGCCCGTCGAGCCGGCGACGAGAATACGCAACCGCTTGCTGGTGTTGTCCGGCGGCTCTTGCCCTTTCTCCATCGAAAAAATCTCCATTCAACGCTTCGACTTCCTGAAACATCACTGGCGAGCCGGCTCACCCTGGCCACTGCTCACTTCGCTCAAACATTGAACCGAAGTGTAGTCTGCTTGGTAACCATCGGTAAATCCGCGACTTTCAAAATCACTCTCACCGTTTGTCACCGAGTTTCCGCTGGAACACGGAAACGAAGGTTCTTCTTCCGCCTTTGAAACATGCTCCTACTGTTCTCACTGGTTCTCACAAGCCGGCATCCCCGTTTGTCACCGTGTCCGATCTGGTAGCGGTCATCCCGCCACCTTCTTGCAGGCTTTCCTCCAGCCAGGCCATCCGAGGATGCCTGTTGTTCCTACTGACCGATACACACCCAACCGTCACCGACTCCGGGATCTTGAAGATCCTCGTCATCACAGACCCACTCTGCACCGAACTCACTTTGGCACGAGGCGGTCGAGTCACAGTTCTTCAGGCAAATACCGCTACTCTTCGTGACGCAACTCCACCCTTCTGGGCACTCCGAACTCAGGTCACACTCCAGGGTGCAGATCCCACCCGGGAAGCCACCGCCAAGCTGGCACTTTCCGGGACAGTCATCCGTAGGACTGCAAGAATCCCCCACGTTCAGCGGGCTGTGGGAGTCGCCACAACTGGTGACCATGGCGCACAGAAAAACCACAGAGAACAGAGAGATGATAAATTGCATTTTTTGGTCCTTCCTAGAGACAAACGACAATGTAAGACACCTAAACATTGAACCGTAGCCGGGGAAAGCTTGTA
>JAPYTK010000188.1 GCA_029941785.1 Polyangiaceae bacterium
GCACCGACGACAAGAACGCTCCTATCGGCGTGGTGTCCGTCAAGTTGCGAACCGGAATGAAGACGTCAGACGCCATGTTCAAGGACAGCGACGTGCTCAAGAAAACGACCCTGCTCCGCCTGCTGCAGCTTCCGCTCAGTATCGGGGGCAAGGTGCCCGTGGCGATGTCCGTCAGGGCCCAGCAGGCGCTGCTCAATCGCAAATAGCCGTTCAGCAGCGATATTCGAGGTAGTCCTGCATGTCCATGAGTTGGTCCGACATTTCTTGATCCCGACTAACCTCTGAACTGCACACTTCCGTAAGACTGACGAGACGCTGCAAGTGATCTTCCTTGCTTAGATCACCTTTCTTCGCTTGCTCCTTCAGCCACTGAAAACCACGGCGCGCTTCGTCGATCTTGGCGTTCGCTCCGTAGGACAAGACGTATTTTCCCAGGCGCAAGATGATATCGCTCAGCACCGCCTCGAATTCCATCTTCGTCGTGATCGCCATGACTACGAACGCACGTTAGGAGCAAAGCTCGCCCCGACAAAGAAACTCGGCCCGCTCGGGCGTCCGGCCAGGACGCGAAGACGGTCCGCAGCGGCCACAGACATGCTGCGAGAAGCCGATCGCGCTCAGATCATCGCGCCAGTGAGCTGCTCGGGCGTGGTGCCACGCTGCGAGCAATAGCTCGCGAGGCCATCGAGAATATGTTTTGCCGCCCGTGGATCGACGAAACTCGCTGTGCCCACCTGCACCGCGCTCGCCCCAGCGAGCAGGTACTCGACCGCGTCTTGCCAGGTGCTCACGCCCCCGATCCCGATGATCGGAATCTTCACGGCGCGCGACAGCTCCCACACCATGCGCAGGGCGATGGGCTTGAGCGCCGGTCCAGACAGGCCGCCGGTGCGGTTCGCGATCTTGCCGCGGTGGCTGTGAATGTCGATGGCCAGGCCGCGGATGGTGTTGATGGCGGTGAGCGCGTCGGCTCCCTCGCTCTCGCATGCCCGAGCCACGCCGGCGAGATCCCCCGCCTCGGGCGACATCTTCACCCAAACGGGAAGGCGGGTCGCTGCACGCACCGCCGCGGTCACCCTCGCTGCCGCGACGGGATCGCAACCAAACTCGAGTCCACCATGATCCACGTTGGGACACGACACGTTCAGTTCGAGGGCGGCGACCCCCTCCTCGCCGTCGAGACGCTCGGCGAGCGAGACGAAATCCTCGACGCTCGTGGCGAAGATGTTGGGCACCACGGTCACGCCGCGCTCCCGCAGCTTGGGGAGTTTGTCGGTGCAGAAGGCCTCGACGCCGACGTTCGCGAGACCGATGGCGTTGAGCATGCCGCCTGAGGTCTCGGTGATCCGCGCCGGCGCGTTGCCGTGCCGCGGCTCCAGGCTCAGCCCCTTGGTGCAGATCCCGCCGAGCACGGCCACGTCGAAGAAGTCGTCGTACTCGAGGCCGTAACCGAAGGTGCCCGACGCCGTGAGCACGGGGTTCTTCAGCTCGAGCGCGCCGATGGACACCCGCATGTCGACCGCGTCGGTCATCAGAAGACCTCCTTCGTCCAGTCGACCTGCTTCGCGTCCACGCACGGTCCGTCGACGCAGGTGTAAAAATAGGAGCCGTCGCGCTTGGCGACCGGGCAGCCGAGGCACACGCCGTAGCCGCAACCCATCGGCGCCTCGAGCGAGGCGCGGCACCACACCCCGGCGGCCTCGGCGCGTTCGGCCACCGCGCGCATCATGCCGTGAGGACCGCAGGTGTACACCGCGAGTTTGTCGCCGCTACCCGCCGCCTTGGCGAGCAGCTCGTCCAGCAAGAGGGTCACCCTCCCCGCCCGGCCGCGGGAGCCGTCCTCGGTGGTGACGGCCAGCTCACCGCAGGCTTCGAGGCGCTCGGCGAGTGGAAGATCGCGGGTCGTGCGGCCCCCGTAGAGACTGATCGGGGCGAGGGCGTCGGGCGCGGCGCTGAGCTCCTCGGCCAGGTACACCAGGGGCGCCACGCCGACCCCGCCCGCGACAAGCACGGGGCGATGCCCCTCCGGAAGCGGCGTCCAGGCGTGACCGAGCGGCGCGAGCAGATTGTACGGCTGCCCCATCGGATCCTCGGCCATGCGGCGCGTACCTTCACCGACGACCTTGATGAGCATCGACGGGCGGGATCCGCCACTGAGCAAGCTCATGGGGCGCGGCAAGAGCGGCGCCACCCCCCACTCCGCGGAGCGCACCATCGTAAACTGCCCCGCGGACGCGGCCACGGGCGCCGGGCTGTCGAACCACAGGACGTAGTAACCGTTGCCGAGATCGTCGCGCTGAGCGAGCGGGAGCGTGTGCATGGCGCGGGTCGACACGGGCTTTCGCGTACCGGCCACCGCCAGCCCCGTCAAGTATGCTCGGTCAGGTCGCCAGGTAAGCCCCATCGGGGCGCGCAAGACGATGACCAGAGCGGCGGCGGCGCGATAGATCCCAACGCCTCAGGGGCAGGCTGCAACGCGGTCGACGCCACCGAAGAACTCATCGACGAACATCGACCACACTTGCCCGTTGGGCTTAGGCCCGCACTTGAACGGGGGCCGCGAGAGGGCCTTCCCGGCGAGCAGGCGGCGATGCTCTTGGTAATAGCGGGTGGCGATCTCGGCGGCGTACTCGCCCACTCCGTTGCCCGGTTGAAACGCATAATAGGTGCCGCCGCGCACCACCGTGTCGCCCGGGGCGTACGGTCGAAGACACGGTGTGCTCAGGCGGCCCTGTCCCGTGCAGCGGGCGACGATCGCGTCGTAGTGCGGGGTGAGGTGTTTTCGCGACCAGTCGCCGCGGGTGCTGTCATTCAAATGGAAAATCTCGTGAAACAGCGTCTCGCGCACCGCGTCGGGACCGCGGTGCAAGGAGCCCGAGACGTTGTACGCGATCACCCAGGGATGGGCGTAGGCCGAGGGGGTGGTGCGACCGACGGACCGAAAGAAGCGCAAGGCGATCGGCTGATGGTGATAGCGGCGCTGCGCGGGCTCGCCCAACGCCTCGAAGAAGTGATTGAAGTCCGCGTAGGCCGAGACGATCCACGCCAAATGACGGCGATGATGCCGAACCGGTAGCTCGGGAACCAAGCTGAGCTTTCCACGCCAGCCGCCGTCCATCACGTGCGCCTCCTCGACGCCGGCCACGCTCCCTGTCGACGCGTACCACTCGATCGCCAGTTTCAGCGCGCCGGGGTGCGCGCCGTAACGCAAGCGAATGAGGCAGCTCACGCCAGCTTGTACGCTCGACTCCTTCGCGCAGGCTGCCGCCTCGGGCGGCGCTTCGTCCAAGAACAAGAGCGTCCCCGCCCGCGCGACCGAAATCGGAGCGGGGCCCCTGATGATCGGCAGAGCTGCGCTGGCCGAGGGCGCCGCCGTGACGTGGTCGCGCCCGGACGAAGAAACAGTGGCAACGGCCCCCCTCTTCGTCGGCCGAGAGGCTGACGGGTTTGCGGGAGAAGGCTGCACCGCAGGACGGGTGGCGAGGTGGCCAGTCGTCGGTCCGGGTGGGGCGCTTGGCGTGCAGCTCCACAGCAGCGCGGAAAAGCCTGCATACACCACGTGACGACCTCGCAACACGAGGGGATCTTACATGCGCTGGCGGGCCGCGCCAGCGAGGGCCTCTCGCGATCTGCAGCTATCGATCGAAAACAACACACTGTTTCAGGTACTTACAGCCACCGGGAGACCTCGAGTGAAGAAGCAATAACTAGACCCTGCAGAGCGATCCGGGTTAGGGTGAACCATGTTCATACGCACTCTACAGAATCGCGTGGTAGCCCTCTTGGGTCTCGCCACGGTCGTCATCATCTGCACAGGTTGCCCGAGTGTTCCAACGCTCACCACAGCCAAAACGGTGGGAGATGGCGTCAATGAGATCGCCATCTCTCCTGGCTTTACCGGGGTTTCCGTAGCGGCGTTCGGAGCGCAAGGGGCCGGGGTGGCCGCACGGCTGAACGTCCCGGAAGTGGCGCTTGGCTACCGCCGCGGCATTGGGGACAAGTTTGATCTCGGCGTCGTTTTCAGTGGCTGGGGTCATTTGCGTGTCGACGGCAAGATCAACTTCATCGACACTGACTCCTTCGCCTTGGCCCTCAATCCCGCCTTTGGAGGAACCGCCGGTTACATTGACTTCTCCATTCCGGTGCCCATGGACATCGTGTTCACCGATTGGATGCGCTTGACCCTGCAGCCGCGCTACATGGGCTTGGTCGGCATCGCGGGTGATAACTCGGCTCCGTTGGCACACTTCGTCGGGGCGGGCATGGGGCTGGAGTTCGTGGTGAGTGACATGGTCGCCCTGCAGCCGCACGGCGGCTTCGATCTGATGATGAATCCCCCTGGAACAAGCGAAGTGGGGAGCGACTTCATGTTTGTCACCGGCGGGTTCGCGATCAAACTGCGGTTTTAACTGAATCGCGCGCGAGCGCCCCAACCTTGGCGCCAAGACGATGGCTGCACGCCACGCTTGGCGCCTTTCGTGTTTCATCGCCCCCTACTTCGGGATTTCCGTGGGGCAGCCGGTCACGATCTGAACCTGCGATACCTTGCCCGTCTTGAGATCGACGCAAGCCGAACCATTTAACACGACGGTCTGCTCATCTTTCCACGTCCAGCCATTGGCCGGGTCGAGCGGCAAGACGTCGCAGTCGAGGTAGACGTTCGTCTCATCCTCGGTGGGCGGAGGATCCTGCAGCACGAACTCGCAAGAAATCGCATCCGCTGCGATCCCCGCGAAGAGCTGCTCGAGAGCGTCGATGTCGTCGACGCGGTGGTATTTCGTCTCTCCGGTCTGCGGAACACCGCCAGCGAGTGCCATCTCGTCGAGCACCGAGCCGTAATACTCGCTGCCAGGTATGCCGATGACGTACACATCGATACCGGCGCTATGCAAAGCCTCCACGGCCTTCACGGTGGCAGGACGGTCGACACAAAACGTAGGGCCGAACTCCATCGCCCCCTCTTCGCAACAATTGTCGTCCACCACGCAATACCCCTCCATCGCGGGCATGCACTCGTCGATGCCGCACGCCGCGTCGGCATTGCAATTGGGGCCCCCATCAGTGAGCAAGAGCGCGATGGTGCGTCCCTCGAGTGTCGACAGCTTCGTCTCGAGGGCCTCGAGCGTCGCGGAAACCGGCGTGCCCCCCTTGGGCGTCACGTTGGTGGCTTGGCGAAGAGCCAAGGTCGTCGCCCCCTCGCTTCCGGTGATGGGATCCCCCGGCTTGACCGTGAACACTTGCCCTCCGACCTTGCAAGGGTCGGTTTCGGTCTTGCCCTTGGGGAACAATGCGGCCCCGACATTGATGAGCGTGCCGAGAGACTGAACCATGCCGAGCATCGCCTCGCGAACCAACTTATACCGACTATCACCACCCTCCTCGACCGGCTCCTCCATGCTTCCTGAACGATCGAGGATGAAATAGACGTTCGGTACATCGAAGCTGAGCATGTGAATTTCGTTGCCGCAGAGGCCCTCTTCCACACAATCGCCAGGCTCGGGATCACCAAAACCTCCCGACCCACTCTGGGCACCGCCAGTGGAGACGGTCACGCCGGTGAGGCGACCAGGCGCGCGGCGCCCCGCCCCGTCGCATGCCGCGACGACGACGGTGGCCATCAGCCCGGAAGCGACAAGCGACGCGCCTAAGCGTCGCGCTCGTCTCATGCCAGGCTGGGCGGTGGCGCTGCAGCACTTCACACCAGCAGTGTATCCCGGATCCACGAGCTTCGCCCTGAATTAGGACTAAGTTTTCGGCGCAAAGTGATCGAAGCCCCGCACTTCAATAGGCTCGACAGTGCCCTTTCGCTCGAGGTAAACAGCGGGCGCCATCCCCTCCGCCGCCACACAACGACCGATCCGGCGCCACGTGTCGCGCTCTGAACCGGGCGGCGCCGTGAGCAACAAGGCGTAGTCCTCGCCACCGTACAGCGCGAGGTCGAGCGGATCGGCGCCCACCTCGCCCGCCACATCAGCAGGAAGGCCGAGAAGGACCGCAGCTGGATCGAGCATGATCGCCACACCACTGGCCAACGCCAACTGCGCGGTATCGGCTGCGAGACCGTCCGACAGATCGATGGCCGCGTGAGCCCGCCCCGCCGCCGCCATCCCCTCCTCTATCCGCGCCCGCGGCTCGCGCCATGCCTTCAGCGCCTCCCGCATCGCCGCCGTCGGCTCCCCCTCGGTACCGTCAGCCAGGTGCCTCAAGCCGGCGGCCGCAAGCCCGCTCGCGCCCACCACGAAGACCTCGTCACCGGAGCGGGCCCCGTCACGTCGAAGGGGGCGGTCGACCGTGCCGAGCACCGTCGTGTGAATGCCGAGAGCCGCCCCGCGCGCAAGGTTGCCGCCGCAGACGACGGTCCCAACCTCGAGGGTCGCGCGGCATTGACCTCGCGCCAACTCTTGCAAGGCCCGATCATCGACGTCGTCCGGCACGACCAGCGACGACAACACGCCGCATGGCTCCGCGCCCATGGCCGCCAGATCGCTGAGCGCCGCCATGGTGGAGCGGTAGCCCAACTGCTCGAAACAGAGCCACTCCCGACGAAAGTGGACATGCTCGATCGACGCGTCAACAGACCACACCCAAGAGCCCTCCCTCGCGTCGATCACGGCCGCGTCGTCCCCGATCCCGAGTGGCACGCCCGGAGCGCTTCGCCCGAAGATGCGCTCCATCATCGCGATGCGCTCTCGCTCCGTGCTCATGCTCTGCCCCGAATTGGACCAGGCGGCACACTCTCCGAATCGAAGCGATTGTGGGCCGGCAGTCGCACGACAAACACGGTACCGGCAGTCTTTCCCGCCTCGACAGTGACCGAGCCGCCATGCGCCTCGACCAGATACCGGACGATGCTCAAGCCAATGCCCGCCCCTGTGTGTTTGCGCGTATGACTGTGATCGATCTGATAGAACGCATCGAAGATCCGGACTCGTTCGTTTTCAGGGATCCCAGGACCCTCATCGCTCACACGAATCTCGATGCGCCGTCGGAGCGGGGCAAACAAGACATACCCCATCTCCTCGGCGCCAGCGTGGTCGTCATCGACCGAGTTCAATTCGATCCGCACGCTATCACCGGAGCTACTGAACTTGAGCGCATTGTCGACCAAGTTCGTGAACACCTGCCGCAGCCGCTCTGGATCGGCGCGAACGGTCGCAGCGTCGGCAGCGACGAGATCGACGGCGACCCCCGCAGCCATCGCTTGGGGCTTGACCATCTCGACCACGTCGCGCAGCACGCTCAGCACATCCACATCGACGCGATGAATGGGCATCGACCCTTGCTCGAATTGCGACATGTCGAGCAGGTTGCGGATCAGGGAAAGGAGTTGCTCGCCCTGCCGACGAATGACCCCCAGCGATTCGCGCTGATCATCGTTCAATTCGCCGCTCATCCCCTCGAGCAGCATGTCGGAGTAACCGATGATCGAGGTCAAGGGCGTGCGCAGTTCATGAGACACCGTAGAGAGGAAACTGGTCTTGAGACCATCCAGCTCGCTCTGGCGGCCGTACGCGGCCTCGAGTTCGCTCGTCTTGTCCCTGAGGGCGCGGTAACTCTCGCGCATCGTCGCGACGTGCAGCTGGGACGTCACGAGGGCGGCGTAGCCACTCTTCAGCAAAGCCTGAATAGCCATCCGCAAGTGCTCGGCGAGCGATGCGGCACGCTCCGCGGAGAGCTGCGGCATATCCGGCAACAATCGGAGCGCGCGCGAGCGGTCGAGTGCCTCGTCGAAAGCCAACACCTCGTCGCTCAGGGTGAGCGGCGCCCCGGCTTCACGATAAGGCCCAAGCACGATGCGGCCGACCGGTCGAGCATCGTGACTCACCACGAGCACGTCATACCGCGCCCCGGTGAAACAGTTGACGCACTCACCGTTGTTAGCCGTCTTCGCCTTGCTCTGCACCTCATCGAGCAACGCGCGGCAAGCGCTCCGCCCCCGCTCGGTCTCACGGAGCATTTCGCAAATCTCCGCCCCCCCGGTCGATTCGGCCAACAGCGTGCCGCTACCGGAATACAGGCGCAAATCGACACCAAAAAGAGCATGCCAGGAGCCTACGAGCGCGCGCACGGCGTCGACATCGACGATCGACTCCAGCTCGACCGCCTCGGTGACGACGGTCGGGTCTTCGTCGTCGCTCATGGTGCCACCCCGAAACGAGTCGCGAGCAGCCGAGCAACAGGCTCTGTCACGCCCAACTGCTCGGCCACGGCCTGCATGAGCTGCGCTTCGGTGACACCGAGTCGCGGCTCCAATTGATAACGCTCATCAAGCGAGCGCCACGTCATCCGCATCGCCGCCAAGAACGTCTCGACCACGCCCTCACCACGATTGGCGACCGCTGGAAAGACCCAATCGCGACCGCGTCGCGCGAGCCGCTCGAGTTCTTCGTCCGGACGAATGTTGTTCAGATCGCGCTTGTTGAACTGGATCACCAAGGGCAACTCGCGCGGATCCAGATCTTGAGCCCGCAAGTGCGTCCGCATTTCTTCGAAACTGTGCGCATTGCTCACGATGGCCGCTCGTCGCGAATCCGCGACAAAAACGATACCATCGACGCCACTGACCACCATCGAGCGCATGGACGCATGGATCGCTTGCCCCGGCACCGTGTAAATCTTTACGTGAAAATGACTCTCGGCAACCCGAAAGCTCAGCGGGAACATATCGAAGAACAAGGTTCGTTCGTCGGCGGTGTCGAGCGTCAGCAGCTGTCCGCGACTGGCCTCGGACATGCGCTCGTGGAGCGCCCGGAGATTGGTGGTTTTACCGCTGAGTCCAGGCCCGTAGTAAACAAACTTCAGGGACACTTCGCGTGACGGAAGCTCAAGCTTCATCGTGGCGAGAGCATACCATTATGCGCCCCAAAGCTCGCCGCGGATAGTTTCGAAACGTTCTCGTTGGGCGGTCAACTCTCCGGCCACCCGATCGCAGTCGGCCTCCAAGGTCCCCACATCAGCCTCTCCCTCGTGCTGCTTCACTTGGCAACTACGCAGTACGTCGAGCAATTCACGGTGCAGTTCGCGGCCCGTCTCGACCATCCAGCGGTCGAGGCCTTCGGCAAAATCGTCGATCATCTCGTCGAGCTTCGGCGAAACGGCCGACACCGCTTCGTGGACGGCCAAAGCCGCTTGCTGCTGAGCCTTGTCCCGGGTTTCGATCTCGATCTTTCCCTTGAGATAATAGGCCAACGCCGGCGCCGCCCCCGCCATGACCACACCGAGCAAAAAGTTGCTGAACACCATCCCCATCCCCACGCTGAATAACGCCGCGACGGACAGATCGTAGGCGAAGGTGTCGACCTTGATGTCTGGCGGAGGCAAGTCGGCCCCCACGCCTGAGCTCAGACGTGCCGCCGCCTCGTGGGCGTCCTCTCGCATCAGCGCCACGGTCTTGTCCGCGAGCTTTTCGAGTGCGCTTGCCACCTCGGTCGACTGTTCGTTCGCCCAGGAGGCGAAGGTCGACTCGAGAAAACCCACCCAGTGGCGGCGTAGTTCGTCGGCGCTGGCCAGCTCGACCGCGGCGGGCAGCTGTCGCACCACATCGTCTGAAAAACGGTCGAGATCCCGACGCAACCAAGCCTTGATCGCGGCGACCTCTTCCCGAATGGCTGAGCGGCGCTCGCCGAGGGTCTGCCGGTGGCCCGCCAAGTCGTCCTCGATGACGGCGATTCGACGGGCGATCTCCTCGGCGCTCATCTGCGCCGCGCGACGGCGAGCATCGAGGGCATGACTCAAGGTCTGGCACACCCCAAGGGCCTCGCCCAAAGCGTTGTCGAGCGCAATTCGACCACGCTCCTCGGCCAAGAAGGTCGTCAGGTGACTGAGCATCTCGACCATGCCGCTGCTCTCCGCCTCGCCGGCCAAGGCTCGCTGAGCCGAAACGGCGAACACGGTGGGCGTTTCGACGAGCTTGCCGAGCTCGTCGCGAATGTACTCCATCGCTTCGCCGCGCTCGTCTTCGCTCCAGATGTCCGCCTTGCACACGACGAAGATGATCTTGTCGCGGGACTTGGCGAGCAGCTTCTCTTTGAGAAAAACGCGCTCGCTCTCCTTGAGGGGTTGGCCCGCATCGAGGACGAAAAGCACGGCGTCTGACTGAGGAATGTACTCGTAGGTAATGTCCGCCCGCTGCAAGCACAGGTCGTTGACCCCCGGGGTGTCGATGAGGGTGATCCCCTCACGGAGCAGATCGGAGGGATAACTCACGGCCACATGACGAATCGCGGCGCCCTCCTCGACTGGGCTGGCACCTTCACCATCAGCTGCGTAATCGGCCAGCGACGAAAACGGGACCGAGGTCTCGCTGCCATCCTCACGAACGACGACCGCCGAGGGCTCGTCACCGTGAGACAGTTGGTGAATCGTCGCGGTGGTTGGCGTCACTCCGACATGAAGCACCGCTGCGCCCAGCAGGGCGTTGACCAGGGAACTCTTGCCGTGGTTGAACTCGCCGACGACCACGAGGTGAAATCGGTTGGCGCGAAGCTTGGTGACGAGCTGTTGCTCGATACGATCGCGCAAGCTACTGGTCCCGACCTCGCTCGCCAGTTCGGCGGTGCGAAGCAGCTCGCCAATGACCACGTCTCGGCGCGCGGTGAGAGCCTGGAAAGGAGACGTGACGCTCATCGGAGAACCTTGATGATAGAGTGTACTTCCGCATCCACCGATTCCATATCCGCGCCGCCGCTCTCGCCGATATGGTCTCGATACAGTTGACTCCCGGCGAACACCCGCAAGGCCTTGACCCGTTTGGGCAACCAAGGATGGGTCGCCATGATTTCCTTGATCCGACCGATCCCCTCGAGGCCTTCCTCGTATTGATCGATATACGCATCGAGATTGAACTCGTCGTAGAGTTTCGTCGAGCCCAGCGCCAACTTCGCCAGTGCGCGGGTCGAGACCTCCAAGTCGCGACTGCACAGGAGCCCGGCACGATCGCAGGTGATCTCAGCTCGGCGGGACCAGCCACTGAGTGCCAACATCGCGGGGGCCACGGCCCAGCGCACCACCGCGCCCGCCATCGTCTTCAGGTAGTGCATCGCCGTGAGGTACACGACGTGGTCGTTGTGGATATGACCGCACTCGTGGCCGATTACGGTGAGCAATTCCTCGTCGCTGAAGTGGTCCACGAGCGCAGAGTGCACGAGGACGAAGGCGTCGTCGTTCGTGCCGTAGGTCATCGCGTTGATCGTGGGATTGTTCCGGATGTAGAGCGCCGGCGGAGCAATGCCGAGGGTATCGGCACAATGGGTCGCGATCTCGTGCACCCGAGGAAACTGCTGGGGGCCCACCTTCACCGCCGTAC
>JAPYTK010000189.1 GCA_029941785.1 Polyangiaceae bacterium
GCGGCAAGGCCTGCACGGTCGATACCGACTGCCCTGGTGGCTACTACTGCTCGATTTCGCAGTTTACCTCGATCGACAACGTGAAAGCCCGGCAATGTCTACCGACCGACTACAAGTGCGACAATGGGGGCAATTCAAACACCTGCGTCGACGACAGCTACGAAGAAAACGACACCATCGCCCAAGCGAAGCTCGCCCCGCTCCTCGTTCCAGGATCGCACGGCCCGCTCAAGAGCTGCCCAGCTGTGCCTAGTGGAGATGACGAAGACTGGTATGAGATCACGATCGGCAGCGACCGAACCGTAACGCTTGCATTGACCGGTGGCGGGGCAACCGATCTGGATATTGCCCTCACCAACGACAACGGCACCATGATCACGAAATCAGACTCGCTCGGTTCACAAGAATCGGTATCGACCTGTCTCACGCCCGGCACCTATTTCGTGCACGTCTACGCTTGGGGATCCTCGGAAAACAGCTACACCCTCGACTACAGCGAGAGTGTTGGCTCCTGCGCCTTGAGCTGCATCGACGATGTCTACGAGGACGATGACAACATCGCGCAGGCACGATTCGTCGCGCTCGGCAACTCGGCCTACACCGCGACGGGAAATGAGATCTGCGCGGGCGACGACGACTTCTTCGATGTGTTCTTGCTCAAGAACGAGGTCCTCCATAGCACGCTCAACTTCACTCAGACGACGAGCGCAGAAGACCTCGACATTTACATTTACGACGACCAAGGGAACAACCTGACGGGCTGCACCGAGCAAACGCCTGGTGGCTGTGATTCGGGCAACGGGCAGAGCGGCACGTCCAACGAGTCCTTCAGCTGGCCGATCAACGCCACGGGTACCTATTACGTGGTCGTGCACGGCTGGAACGGAGCTGAAAACAGCTATGACATCTGCATCGGCCTGTCTGCGCAACAGTGTCCCTGATCCCTGCCATGCATCACCTGTCGCCACGCATTCTCGCTCTGGTGTTGTTTAGCTTGCTGACCGCCTGCGGCCCCGATCCCATCTCGCTTCCACCACCGATCATGGATATCGGTCTCACCGCGGTCGAGCCGGAAGTGGTGCTCCCTGGCACGCCCCTCGTCATTCGCGGTAGCGCCTTCGTCCCGAGTTTTGCTGGCCCGTCGCGACTGCGATTTCGCGGACAGCTGAGCGACACGGACGTGGACTTCTCCTTGCCCCTGCACTTCACGAGCTACGATCGCTACGAGGTCGATTGGCCCGGGGCAGCAGCTCTCGGGCTGCCCACGGAGACGGGCGTGCTCATCGGCACCGCCAACATCGAGGCAGACAACGTGCTCGACGGGCGCGTGCACGTCTCGGGTGGACTCCCCATTGCCATGGCCCTCGTGGCTGACCTCGTACCTCGGCTCGACGGCATTGTGGACGAGGTGCTGTTCGTGAACGATCCGATCCTCGCGATCGGTGGAAACTTCCTGCTCGGCGGTGCGGAGGGCCACACCGTCGCCGTCGTGCAAGGCAGCTACACGGTCACCGGAAGCGATGTCTCCACCGCCGTAGGGCCGGTGCAAATCGAGGCGGTACCGTTCAAAGCCAACGACCGCACGCGCGTCGTCTTTCCCTTCGCCCCCAGCGTCGCCGGGATCCAGCCCGGGCAGTTTAGCGGCAGCGTGCACCTCATCAATCTTCACGGCGCGCTCAGCCATGGCGTAAAACACCCCACCGGTCCCCTGCCACTGCAACACGAGGTCATCGCACCGTCGATCTCCTCGACATCGCCGGCAAGCGCTAGTCTGGGACAGTTCGTCGACATCAAAGGCGGCGGTTTCGTCGGGGCGGAGGATGGTGGCGAGGCCGTGACCACCTTGGTGATCGATGGCGACTGGACACCCTCCGGCCAGATGGCCCAGGCCGTTCAACTCGAACTCATCACCGACGTCGCCCACGGGCAGCTCGCGCGTTACGTCATGAACGAAGATGATGGGCTCGGGCAACTGGTCGATCTGCGAAAGGGAACCGGGACCTTGGTGGGTACAATTCTGCCGCGCACGCGCTACGGCACAGACACCGTCGACGGAGCGGCTTCGTCCCTGTCCCTGTCCATCGCTCCAATCAAGCAGGTCGTGTGGCTGCGTTTCTTGCCCGCCTACGTCGAGAGTCTACGGCGCTTCGGCCTTCGGGTTGCTGACACACTCATCCGCGAGCGGATCATCGCCGTGGTCCGCCACGCCTACGGGGGGATCAACCTCGAGATCCGCACCGAGAAGCCCACCGACTTCAAACTGGTCTCGGAAGTCGAAATCGCCGGACCGGATCCCAACGGCTTCGGCTTGATCGGGTACGACAACACGCCCGGTAAGGACGACGGCAACCTTCGCCTGTACGACAAGATCGGCGGAGTCAACGCGCTCACCCAAGACGACGGGTACCCTGGATACGGAGGCATCTTCGTGGAGTCTCTATTCGGCTTCAGCGAGCATCCGCAATCCCTGGCCGAGCCGCTCGACCCTACCGACGCGGATTTCGATCGGCTGTTTGACACCTTCCGACCTGACGTCTCCAATCGACCCATCGAGGCAAAAGAGCTCGTCAGTTTCTCCCCACTGAGCAGCGGGGATGCCTGCCCGGCCACGGCCCGAAACGAGGCCATTGCGTGCGCGGTGTGGTCCCTCGGTTCGCTGATCGGCACGACGGTGGCCCACGAGATCGCCCACTCCCTCGGCCTGGCCGACCCAGGCGGCTCCGGCTTTCACAATGGCGACGACTTTCCGTCCGCACTCATGGACCAAGGTTCGCAACGCAGCTTTAGGGAACGCGCCGAGATTCGTGGGCATTCGCCCGGCGCCTTCTGCGCGCACAACTACGCCTACCTCGCCGAGATCTTGCCGTCGCTCGACCCCGATCCGCAAGCGTCCCGCGAAGAGTGCTTCTGACTCCGCCGCCGTTCAATCGGCAGCATCCTCCGACCCCGAGGGCTCCGCGGCTTCCGACGGAGCGGCGGACGGGGACTTGCTGGTCGCCGTTGCCGAGGGCTTGGAGTCGGCCGCCGGCTCGCGAGCATCCGGGCGGGGAACTTCGCTCGCGCCCTCAGAGTCGCCCGGCTTTTTATCAGAGGAAGAGTCTTCATCCTCTTCCTCGACCGGGCACTTCTCGCCGGTGTGCCCCTCTTGGTCCGCGGGGATCATGCACGGATGTACCCGCAACTTCCGTGAGCGTGCCTTGTAGGTGACGCGCCGCCGTTCCACCTTCTTTTCACCATCGGGCATCGTCATCAGGCGGGACACGACCACGCTCCAGCCATGTTGCCCCCGCTCGAGGACCTTCTCGTCTTCAGGATCCATCGTCGGATCGCCCTCAAAGACGAAGGGCGGCTCGACGATGTTCTTCAGCCGGGCCACTTTACGCGTCACCTTCCGGCCGCCATTGTCACCATACATCTTCACGGTGATGTAGGTCGGGCCATAGTCGCACTTGATCAACAAGCCCGCTTTGGTGTCGTTTCGGATAATGAGATCCGGCTTGGGATAAGAGAGCGTCGCCTCGTGCCCCATCGGGTAACGGCGAAAGTAGTAGGTGTGAGGCTGCCTCTCTACGATCTCATAGCCTCCATAAAACGCAGCATTGAACATCGTGGTCGCAAACTGGCTGATCCCTCCTCCCACGGTATCTTTGATCTTGCCGTGGACGATGGTGGGGGCGGGCAAGAATCCCCCGCTGGGTCGTCGCTCGCCCACCAGTTGATTGATGCTGAGCGTCTCGCCAGGCTTGAGGAGCGTCGAGTCTACGATGCCTGCGATACGGTGGATGTTCTTTACCCGATTCCGACAGCACGGATGAACGGTCGTAAACTTGGACACGCGCTCCTTGATGCCAAGCGCGCGAGCTTCATCGGTCGTGAGTTGGGGAGGGGCGCCCTCCGAGATCGGAATCTCTCCGCTGCGTTCTTCCGTGTCTGCAGCCGCTTGAAGAGCGAGAGCCACCTTCTCGGCGTGAAGTGCCCGGCTCGGCCGACTTGGCGCGATTGATATTTTCCCGGCCCGAGAAATGATGAAGCGCGCATCCTGGGGCGGGCGTTCAATCTGGCGTCGTGCCTCCTCGAGGGCAAAATCCACGAGTTTGGGTTCGAAGTAGATCGCTACTCCTGGCGTTGATCCCTCGGTCAGCCTGCTCTTCAGGGCCCCCGCGAGAACGTCGGGGCTGAGATTCAACACGACCTCCCGGCCCTCGACTTCGCGCTTGGCTTTCCGCCCACGCTTGCGTTTTTTTCCTTCGTCGTCGGTCTCCTCGTAGGGCAACACGACGCGCAAGGTGATCGCTGCGGAGAGCCAACGCTGAGCGCGCCTCGTCGCCGCCTCGATCATCTTCGCGTCCCGCCGCGGTGCGCGCTTTTTGAGAGGCACCGGCCACGGCTTGTTGGTGATTTTTGCCAGATGAAGGGCGAGCCCGCTCAGCGCCTCATCGATAGCCACCACCGTGCCCACGCGCGGGGGATCGGGCTTCGCCGCTCCGGCCTCGACGATAACGGCACCTTCGTAGGGCCCGTCCTCGATCACCTCGCTCGCCCAAGTCGTCAGCATCGTGCGGAGCTTCTCGGGATCCACGCGACCCACAGGGTCGATAAAGACGGGATTCGCCAAACGGCCCAACCACCAGCCGAATCGATCCAGCCAAGCTGCAGAGCGGCCAAGGGCCATCGCCCGCGCGACGGTGGTCTCGCTATCAATCGTGAAACCGACGTCGACAGGTCGGAGTTGGCGTCGGGCCGTGCGCATCGTCACCACGCGCTCAACGCCGAGGAGTCGCTTCTCGAGAGGAGCGAGTAGAGCTTTCGCTTCTTCAACCGTCTGGTCACCCACGTCGATACCCGCAATGAGCACACCGCGCAGTACGCGGCCCTCGTGCTGCCGTTGGTCGACCGCAAACCAAACGAGCAGTCCGATGACAGCAAGCACCATGCTCACGAGCAGCCAGCGCCACCACCTCACCGGCGTTTCACCACCTTCGTCGTTCGGCGCAGCCCGCTCCGAGCTCATCGACGACTCCTCGTCCGTCTCAACGCCTTCCGGTTCAGTCATGGTGGAGCGAGCTTTCATCGGTGTCGGCCGCCATGCAAGCTATCACCACAGAGCACGTAGCAGCAGACCGATCGCGGCCAAGGACGATATGAGAAGCACCGCCCGCCTCAATGGCGGACCTTCGACACGCGAACTCAGTGGACCGCTAACGTAGGCTGCCAACAACACGGCCGGAAGCAACCACGCTGCCAGGATCACGTCCGTCGTGTGGATCGCCCCGGCGGCCTTGCGGACCGCAATCGTAACAAGCAGGCCCAGCACGAAGACCGCGGCGAGGTTGGCCCGCAAGATCTCGCCCTTGGACTTTCCGTACAAGAGCGCCAACGGAGGGCCTCCAATTGATGCCACCATCGCGAAAGTGCCCGACACGACGCCGGCACCGAACTTCGTCCATCGGGTGCGCGCGACCTCCCGACCCGAGCCAATCATGACGACCGCGACGACGACCACTGCGGCGATCATGCCATCGAGCCAGCGGCTGCTCAGGGTGGTCAACAGCACCACGCCGAGTCCCGCCCCGGGTAAGCGGCCCACGAGGATCCAGCTCACCTCGGCGATCTTGATCGCCCGACGCTCCCGCCAAGCCACCCAGATGCACAACGGCAGAGACAAAAAGAGCTGCGGGACAGGTGCGAGGCGAGAGTCTATGAGAGCGAGCAAGGGCACGCTGAGCACGGCGAAACCAAATCCCACGGTTCCCTGAACCGTCGCCGCCACAAAAGTCACGACGAAGGCAACCGCCAACAACGCAGGGTCCACGACAAACACGCCCGCTGCCATACCGGGACACGCGGTTTTCTACCAGTGGGTAACTTTCAGGCCCTAATTGGCTGCTCGGTCATTCGGGGGTGGTATCGTCGCCCGGAGCGCGGCAACATGGGCCACGCCATGAGCACGCCATTACGGCCGATTCAAAAAATCCTCTGCGCCAATCGCGGCGAAATCGCGATTCGGGTGTTTCGAGCCGCAACCGAGCTGTCCGTGCGCACCGTGGCGATCTACAGCCATCAGGACCGAGTCGCACTCCACCGCTACAAGGCCGACGAAAGCTACCTCATCGGATCGGGCCTGAGCCCCGTCGGTGCCTATCTCGCGATCGACCAACTCATCGAAGTTGCCTGCAGAGCCAACGTCGACGCCATCCACCCCGGTTATGGCTTCCTTTCCGAAAACCCCATGTTGAGTCGAGCCTGCGAAAAAGCCGGCATCGCCTTCGTGGGTCCGCCGGCCGAGGTCCTCGAGCGGCTCGGTGACAAGACCGCAGCACGCCGGTTGGCCATCGAGAACGGACTTCCCGTCGTGCCCGGAAGCGAAGGCGCCATCGGCTCCGTGGACGAAGCGGCGGTTTTTGTCGAGACCATCGGGCTGCCCGTCATCATCAAGGCGGCCATGGGGGGCGGAGGGCGCGGGATGCGGATCGTCCGAACGATGGCTGAGCTCCCGGTGGCGTTTGATCGTGCTCGTTCCGAAGCGCAGGCCGCCTTCGGGGACGGCACCATGTTCATCGAGCGCTTTGTCGAACAGCCCAAGCACATCGAGGTTCAGATCTTGGCCGACGCCACCGGGGAGGTGATCCACCTCTACGAGCGAGACTGCTCGGTGCAGCGACGCCATCAGAAGGTCGTTGAGATCGCTCCCGCGCCCAACCTCGATCCCGCTCTCCGCGACACCCTCTGCGCCGACGCGGTCAAGCTCGCTCGAGCCGTCGCCTACCGCAATGCGGGGACGGTCGAGTTCTTGGTCAGCCCCGACGGGCAGCACTATTTCATCGAGGTCAACCCGCGAATCCAGGTCGAGCACACGGTGACGGAAGAGGTCACCCAGATCGATCTCGTGCAGGCCCAAATCCGTATCGCCGGAGGCGAGACGCTGGCGGATCTGGGCTTGGCACAAGACAAAGTCTCGGTACGCGGTACCGCGATTCAGTGTCGCGTGACCACCGAAGATCCGGCCCAGGGCTTTCAGCCAGGCACGGGCCGAATCGAAGTGTTTCGCAGCGGCGCAGGCATGGGGATACGGCTCGACGGTGGCGCAGGTTATTCGGGTGCGGTCATTTCGCCCGACTACGATTCCTTGCTCGTCAAGGTCACGGGTCACGCCTCCAGCTTCTCCAACGCTGCACAAAAGGTGTATCGCGCGCTCGCGGAGTTTCGCATACGCGGTGTCCCAACCAACATTCCGTTCTTGCACAATTTGCTGAGGCACGAACGCTTCCTTCGAGGTGAAGTCCACACTCGTTTCATCGACGAGGCGCCCGAGCTGTTTCGCTTTCCACGGCGCCGAAATCGGGCACAGCGCCTGCTTCACTTTTTTGCCGAACTCGCGGTCAACGGCCCCTCCATACCAGGGATGACGCCCGGCATTCGCTCCAAAAAAGTCCTTCCAATCGTCCCCGAGCCACTGTCGAGCGGCCCGCCACCCGAAGGCTGGCGTCGTATCATCCTCGACGACGGCCCGGCTGCCTTCGCCCAAGCGGTCCGGCGGCACCGCGCCTTGCTCGTCACGGACACCACCTGGCGCGACGCTCACCAGTCCTTGCTCGCAACCCGCGTCCGCACGCACGACATGAGGCTGATCGCGCCCGCCACCGCCGAGCACTTTGCGCCCGCATTTAGCCTCGAGATGTGGGGAGGCGCCACCTTCGACGTCGCTCTGCGCTTCTTGCACGAGTGCCCCTGGGACCGACTGGAGCGCCTACGAGAAGTGGTCCCCAACATTCCCTTTCAGATGTTGCTGCGAGGGGCCAACGCCGTGGGTTACACGAACTACCCCGACAACGTCGTGCGGCGCTTCACCCGCCAAGCGAAAGAACGCGGCGTGGATATCTTTCGCGTGTTCGACGCCCTCAATTACACCGAGAACCTCAAGCTTGGCATCGATGCCGTCGGCGAAGCGGGCGGGGTCATCGAAGCTTGCGTCTGTTACACAGGGGACGTTTCGGACGCCTCCCGCACCAAGTACTCTCTCCAGTACTACATCGATCGCGCTGGCGAGTTGGTCAAACTCGGAACGCACATCCTCGCCATCAAGGACATGGCAGGATTGCTCAAGCCCCCCGCCGCTCGCATACTCCTGCGTGCCCTACGCGCGGCCTTCCCCGAAACTCCCATTCACGTGCATAGCCATGACACGGGCGGTACGGCTGTCGCCTCCATGCTCGTCTGCACCGAAGAGGACGTCGACGTGGTCGATGTGGCCCTGCCCGCCATGGCGGGTCTCACTTCGCAGCCGACCATTGCGGCCGTGGCCTCAGGCCTCAAAAATACCGGTCGGCAAATCGAGATCACGGACGACTCGATCCGCGCGCTCAATTCCTATTGGGAACAAACGCGAGGTCTGTACGCCCCCTTCGAAACCGGGATGACCGGCTATGCGCCAGACCTTCACCTGCACGAAATTCCCGGCGGCCAATACACCAACCTACTTTTTCAGGCCCAAGCACTGGGTCTGGCCGACCGCTGGGAATCCGTCAAGCGTTGCTATGCAGCGGCCAATCGCTTGCTCGGTGATCTGGTCAAAGTCACACCCAGTTCCAAGGTGGTCGGCGATCTGGCGCAGTTCATGGTGCAAAACGACCTGTCCGAGGATCTCGTGTTGGCGAATGCGGAGACCTTGAGTTTTCCACAATCGGTCGTCGACTTCATGAGCGGTCGACTAGGGGAGCCTTTCGGCGGCTACCCCGAACCGCTGCGAAGTTTTGTGCTCAAGGGGAACAAGCCCATCGTCGGTCGACCGGGCGCATCTCTGGCTCCCTTCGATTTCGACACACTTGAGCGCGAGCTCAAGGCCCGGCCGGGCCCCCCGATCAGCGAGGTCGACGTCACGAGCGCAGCTCTTTACCCTTCCGTCTTCGATGCGTATCGCGAATTTCGCGACGAGTTCAGCGACGTGTCCCTCGTTCCGACGCAGTACTTCCTTGCAGCCCCCGAGGTCGGCGAGGAGTTCACCGTCGAAATCGAGCGTGGGAAAACGCTGGTGATCGTCCTCACAGCCGTCGGCGAACTCGACAAGGAAGGTCAGCGCAACGTCTTCTTCGAGCTCAATGGGCAACCCCGCCGCGTCATGATCCGGGACAAGTCTGCCGTGAGTGAGGTGGCCCAAAGGGAAAAAGCAGATCCCAAGAACCCCGGGTCGATCGGGGCCCCCATGCCCGGAACCGTCGTCGAACTGCGCATCAACATCGGAGACGAGGTGGACAAAGGAGATCCGCTCGTCGTGTTGAGCGCCATGAAAATGGAAACCGTTGTCGCTTCCCCGATCGGCGGCCGAATCGAACGTATCGCGATCAGCAAAGACGACGTTCTGAAGCCCGGCGAGTTGTTGCTCGAGCTTAGCCCAATCGATTGAAAAGCACGGGCTGCGCCTCGACTCCACAGCCATGATACGCGAGCGACTGGGGCGGGCAGTCGGCGGTCGCGCAATTTCATCTCATGGTGGACAACGCCACGCCAAACGACGATCCGGTGGTCGCCATCGATCTGTTCGACGTCACGACACAAGAAGCGCTCGGCAGCGCGGTCATTCGACGCAAGCACTTCAATCAATCACAGCTGTATCAACCCTTTCGCCTCGTCGCCGATAGGCTCGGGCGCAAAGGGCACGTCATGGAAACGCGCGTCTGGTGGTACGGCCAAGCCGACGCCAAGATCGACAAGATCGTCGTCAGCACTTACTGACCAGCACCTCGCGATTCAAACCTCAAGGCGACGAACGGGACTTGTGCCGCATGCGGGCCAGCGCGTAGATGAGCACACCGAGAGCCAGCACGATGCTCGGCAAGAGCGTCAGCCATTTGATGCCGTGGGCGTACACCCAAACCGTCGCCAAGGCATCGGCGGGCTGCGGCCAGCCGTTGACGATCACACGAACCGCCACGTTCTCGACATAGTCGGCCGCCACGCCCACCGCTGGCAACATCAACACCGCGCGCCACCAGGCGCTGCTCTGCACGCGCTCTCCCAAACCCCACGCCAGGGTCAGGAGGATGCAGCTCCCGTAGACGAGCGGGTAGACCATGTCGACGTTCGCGATCGGTAAATACGCCTGCCGGCCGGCAGAGCCGAGCGATTCGAGCAACGCGAACAGCTCGCTGGCGCCAACAAAGGGCAGGAGATCCGGAGTCCCTCGACCGGGTGCCACGCCCTCGAGGACAGCATGGAAACGAGCAAACAGGATATTGGAGACCATCAAGGCCCCAAAGGCCATCAGGACACGCCGACCGGAAGTCCGGCTCCACCACCATTTCGCCCACCACCTCATCGACGAGCGGATCATAACGCGGCCAAGCCGGAATCGCTGCCATTTTCGACCGGTCTGCGTCCGCTGCTGCGCGACAAATTCGCTGATTCTGTATTTGCGGATTCGTCGGTTTTCAACGCGCACTTCGTGAGCAATTGAGCTAAAATCGGACCACCTACTTTATGAAACGAGAGATGCACCCATGACCACACCTTATCTTCGATTCGCGCCGCTCCTCGCAGGCGGACTCACGCTTCTCGCTTGCGGCAGCGCCGAAGGGCCCCCAAGTGACAGCAACAGGGGCGAGTCCATCGACTACGCATCACGCATCGCGGTCGAGTGGACGCCTGCACCCACCACCCTGGCCTGCCCCTATCCCAATACCAGTCAGCCTGGTGCCACGGAGGGAGCCACAGTCCCTTCGCATTTGGCGTGGCAAGGCTTCGACATTCAGAGTTCGGCCCCGGGCACTGTTCCTGTCACCAACTTCTTTGATTGCGATGGGTCGAAAGGGTTTCATGCCCTCATCTTCGACACATCACAGTTTGGCTGACCAGCTTGCTCACAAGAAGCAGGTAGCTTCGAAGCAAACATCGCGAACTGGAAGAGCCAAGGCTACAACGTCGGGGTCGTCACACTGTTGTTGAACGGTGACCCCGCGGTGTGGAAAAACAACTTCAATCTGCAGAACGTCGCCGTCGTCGCCGATCCCGCGGGGACCATGATGGGCGGATCGAACGGGACGCCCACCATCACGGTGGTCAACCCGCGAGACATGGTCGTTCGTGAGCAGCAAATCGGCTACAAGCCCGGTCCTGACGGCCCATCCTCACTGCTCACGCTGGCCGCGGAAAATGCCGGCACTCCCGCCCCACCGACACCGGTGGCCGAGGGCGACGACATCACGACCTCGTGCGAAGAGCAGTGCTCTGCGCAATACCCGGCAGGCCAAGCTGCCTACATGGCCAAGCGCGAATGCTTGCTG
>JAPYTK010000190.1 GCA_029941785.1 Polyangiaceae bacterium
GTTCGGGCGCGGAAGGGAAGGGTACAGCGCTGTTTGAAGGTATCGCATCGCGACCCACCGAAGCCGGTCAAATCGGTCACCGCTTCGCACTCGTCGTCGGTGCCGTTGCCGTCCGCGTCGCGGCCGGGATCCCCGCCGAAGGGTGTTTTCTTCGGAACGAAGCACTGTACGGCGTCGGTCATCTCCTCGGATGCATCCGCCACACAGCTGTCAAAACACGCGCTGTTGTCCTCGAGACATGAGTCGCGCGCAGCCTTGCTGGCGGCCACGCACGTATCCCAATCCTCGCCCTCTTCGCCTGCGCAGTCCGCGCTCGAACTACCCGCTGCCGGGCACTCGCAGGTGGTGTCGCAGCTTTCGCCGTACGCGTGGCTACGCTGCCAAATGTTGTACCGCGTGAGAAAGCGATGCCACTTGTCGTCGCTCATCCCGTAGTTTCGGGCATAGCCGTAGCGCTCCGTGTAAAACCCACCGTAGGACTGAAAGCGGAAGCCATCCCAATCGGCCGGTTCGTAGTCGGTATCTTCCACCCTGCGAAAACCATGGCGGACCGTGACCTCCACGGAGTTGCAGTTGCCTGCGGGGAAACTGCCCCCCTTGAAATCGGCATCCGTCCAACACGCCGGGAAATGGGTAATCCACCAGCCCAAATCGCTGACATCGATGAGCTTGGGCTCCGCAAAGGCCTTGTTCGTGATGTCGAAGTAGCCCGACTTGGTGTCGAAGAAGGGAGCGTCGGGATCCTTGGGATCGTTGACGTAGTAATCGAGCGGCGAATATTTCACACCGAACACGCCGAGCATCGCGAGCGTGTCAAAGTCATAGGCGCCGGTGTTGATGTTCTTCGACCAATCCACCCGCATGTACTCGCGGTCGTTCCAAGGACGATCGCTGACGTTCTCTTCGATGACGTTGTATTCCTCGCCCGTGCTGGGGTTGTACGCACGCCGAATGTCAAAATGCTTATCGATGCGGTAGGCGACGACGACTTGACCGTCGTTGCTTGCCGGGCCCACACCCTTACCGTCACTGCCATCGATGAGCTCGTACGCGAGTCGTCCAAGCAGGAGATCCTCGGTGACCACCCACTTGATGCGCGACACGTGCTGCGTCCACGTTGAAGTGAAGAGACCGCTTTGCGCGGCGCCGTAGCCGACATCGATCAAGGTCGCCTGGGTCCAAAACTCGGGATCGTCCGAACTGTCGTGAAGCAGGTCGCCGACGAAGAAGGACTTGGCGAGTGCGTCCGCCTGGACACGATTGATGGGTTCGCGTTCCGCCGCACAACCCCCAGCCAATATGGCGATACTAACGATGATGAATACGGAACGAAGCCACTTGTCTTGCATGGTTGAGGTACTCCCCAGAGGTGTCACGATTGGCGTAGGTACGGTGGCGTCGCCTACCGGCTACGAAAAAGGAAAAAAGCTAGACACTTATCGGGGGAATGCACCTCCCCCGCATGATCCTGCGCATAACGCTGCCATCGTGACGGGGCAAGGGAAGCCTGCGCGTGATCGCAAGCCGCGATTCAGGTCGTCCAGTGCTTATCACGCAGTGCGGCGTGGTCGATCACCTTGATCCTCGAGCCCAACGCCTCTCGAAATATGAACTCGTCGTCAGGGTCGTGGGATTCATCGCTGAAATCACTAGCCAATTCCATGGCCGCGGTCAGGATTTTGATGAAGCACACGAAGTTGGACCCACACAAGATCGGATTGAGGCCCGCACCACTCATGGCCGTCATCACCGGACAATCGCCCTCGGCGTCGGGACGTGTTGTATCCAGAAAATAGGGATCGCCCAACAGCGCACTGTGCGCGATGACGATCCACCCGGGATGCCAACCTTTGGTAGCGGGATTCTGCGCGTCACCGCGACTGTAGCCGATTTGCTCCATTTCGAGCTCGGCGGCCGGTATCAAACGTACACGCTCTGGCGGCGTAGCGGTCTCGACATCGACGGGATCGGCACCCTTGAGAAAGGCCAAATACCGGTCAGGAAGCGGTAGCGCACTGCTCAACGCTTCGAGGATAGTCGGATCGCCAGCAACGAAGTTCGCAGGGATAAACCGCTCCTGAAACACCCGTTTCAGTGCGGATACGGATTCGCTCAAATCAGCATCCACTGTCTCATCCTCTTTCTTGGCGAAGGCACGGCCAGGGCTTGGTTGGGTAGTCGTATGAAATCTGTTCGGCTGCCGCTGGACCCACGGCCGCTCACGTCGTAACGAAGAAGTGACTCTCATCACCACCCTCTTGTGCAGCGAAAAGAGCGATGACTGACCACGCTTATAGCAAAAGCCGCTACCGTCCACCCGAGATCGAACATCATTACGGGGAGAAAGTTCATCTTTTGGATGATCCCATGGCTTGGTCGGTCCTCGCCCGAGTCTGTTCACCCGACACCAGTCAGCCGCTTTTCGGTCGTCTCATCGCCTTTCTCTATGATGGATTGGCCCGGACGGTGATCGCGGCCGAATTGCCGAAGGAGCGAATTGAGGTGCCGACTCGGATGGCCAGCAATCACCCGGAGGCGGTCTATCGGGGGGTCGCCATTGATTGCCGAGCGAAAGTCGTTACCGTGGCGATTGCGCGCGCTGGCACGGTGCCGTCACAGGGGATTTTCGAGATGCTCCACGAGGTCCTCGACCCGGAATGCATTCGGCAAGACCACCTTTTCATGAGCCGAAAGACCAACGACGAAGGGCAAGTGATTGGGGCCGATTGGCACGACGCGAAGATTGGCACCGACATCGAGGACCGCTACGTGCTGTTTCCCGATCCAATGGGCGCCACAGGCTCGTCGATTATCAGCGCGATCGACCACTACAAGTCGGCGCTCGACGGAACGCCGACCAAGCTCATCACGATGCATCTCATGGTCACGCCAGAATATGTGCGCAATGTCCGTAAGGCCCACCCGGACGTGGAAATTTACGCCCTTCGTCTGGATCGGGGCTTGTCGAGTGCTGCAGCGCTTCGCGAGGCGCCTGGCAAACGACCCGATGAAGAACAGGGTCTCAACGACACCCAATACATCGTGCCCGGTGCGGGCGGAGTAGGGGAGCTTCTCAACAACGCCTGGATTTGAGTGTAGCTACCGCTGTCGGCGCTGGTTGTGCTCGTGGACGACACGAAGGTAGTCGATGTGATTATCTTGAGGCACCGAGCGTGGAGGTAACTCTGCTGCTTGAGCTTCGATGAGCGTGAGCATCTCACCGATCTCGCTGGCGGCGGCGAAGCGTTCGCTGCGCACCCAACCGTCATAGTCATCGCGCAGCGTTTTCAAGCCCGTGCCCCGAACGTGACCCCGCCGGGCGAGGTCGAAGTAGCTCTGGGCCAAAGCATCGCCATCGAAGTGATGTCTGGCAGCAAGCTCCTGAGCCACCGCCAACAAGCCCCGCGGAGGGATGAACGAATCCTCGTACAGCGCGATGGCCGCTTGCAGGTAGTTGTAAAATGGAACCACGCGGCCACCGTAAACCTCAAACGCCCGTGGCGAGGACTGCCTATCGAGATGGATGAGAATGCGGCGCACGAATCGCCCCGGCACAATATAGCTCGCGAATCGCTGTGCATCCCGAATGTCGTCGTCATAACAGTCGCCAGCCCGCATGATGGCGGCAAGCTGCTCTCCGTCGATCCGACCCGTGCCCACGTCAGCGTAAAGCGAGTAAACAAAGGCGTCGGCCTCCGCATCGTCGCCGAACAATACCTCAGCGAGGAGTTCGTCAGAGGGAGCCGGTGCACGCTGAGTCGGCAATTCGCAGCGTCGCCTTAGCAGAGCGGGAAGCTTATAGCCGAGCTGTCCTCGCACCGCGCGCAGACGCAGGCGAAGAAGGTTGCTCAGATTTGGCTTCAGCGTGAGACTGGCGTAGGCGACGCCATCGAGGCGGAGCTTCTCGATGATCCGTCCGCGAAGTTGTTCGGGACTTCCCGAAAGAATGTGAATGTCGGCTCCAGCATCGCCAAGTTGCCGCATGAGAGCAGCTGCGCCAGGCACCGTGCGCTTCTGGTCCGGTCGCTCGATTGCCGTCCGCAAGAGGTCTCGCACCGTGTCGAAGTTCGTTCGAAGATAGGTCTTGTCGAGGTCCCACCTCGCGATGAACGGCGCGGGTGACGTCTCGGCAATCATGGGCTGAGATCTCGCCATGACTCGTTCATTCGCTCGAGTGAATGCGTCATCGGCCCGTCCTCATGTTGCCTTGCCAGAGAGAGCGCCTCTCGAAGGAGAGAGTCTGCCTCGCCGGTCATCCCGGCCGCATTCGCCACGGAAGCCATCGAGGCGAGGACACGAGGACGAAGAACGTCAGTGGGGCTAATGTCAGCTATTGTTTCCTCGAGGACCTTGGTGGCCTCAGCGTGCATTCCGGCGGATGCGAGGGCATCGCCCAGCTTGCATGAAAACATGACGACCGCATCGATGGGTTCGTCGAGAACGCCCCGCCTCAGCTCCTCGCGCGCGATCTCGCGCCCCTTTCTCAAGGCGCTGAGCAGGCCGTCGTCGTCGTCCCGTGCGCCAGCACGCAATGCGCATTGTTCGAGCAGAACGAGCGCTTCGAAGGGCTCGCCCGCGTGGCACGCGTGCAGGGCATGGGCCTCCAAGGGGATCTGCAGGGTGTCGAGTCCGCAGTCATGCCTGGCTCGACTGTGGAGTTGCCTCCGAACGGCCACTGGCGTGGTGGCCATCGTGACGGCTCGAACGAGGGGGTGTGCCACAGATGCGCGATCGTCATCCATCTCGATCCAGCCACAACGACGAAGAGTGTGAAGGTGGCGGCGCATATCCCCGAGATCCGGGACCAAGGCGACGATCTGCGCGGCGGGAGCCGCATCTCCCACGACGGCGATGGCTTGCAGAAGCCGACGTGCATCGACAGCAAGTAATTGGATGCGGGCCGCAATGAGATCAGCCAGACGGGGTGGTGCGGATTCTCCGCCTTCGGTAGCAAAGCGCATCAACTGCTCAACATAGAGCGGCGGGACGTCATCCTCGATGGGCATGAGTTCCCGCGCGGCCGGCACACTATCGAGCAACTTGTCCACGACGGCAGCCGGGAGCCCTCCGAGCAACAACGTCTCGGCCCCATCCCACTTCGGATCGCAGTTCGTACCATGGCCGGCAACGAGCATGACCGACTCGAACGGTGGCTCGCTGATGAGATCAGCCAGGGCGTTGCGTGTAGCGCCATCGATGTGCACAAGGTCGTCCACGATGAGAACCACGCGTTTGTTGGTCGTGGCGCAAGCCTGCTCGATGGCCCATCGCAGGGCCTCCGCGACCAACAAGCGGTGATTACTTGGCGCCGGCATCTCGGGCGGTGTTTGAGCCCACGGCCGAATACTGTCACGCTCGCGCTGTGCCGTTTCCGGATCGGAGAATACTGCCGCAAGTCCGGCTCTCGCCTCGGGAAATGCCCCTGCCCAGCTCGACGGCTGAATATTTTCGGCGGGGAGAGCTGCGAGCTGGACGATGGCCTCGCGCAAGCCAAAGTAGCCCGCCTTCGCCCACCAGGGATCAGGGCGGACCCACACGACCCGTGCACCCTGTTGCTCCGCAAGAACACCAAATACCGTAAGTAGTCGTGTCTTGCCCACACCGGCACCACCTGCGACGCACACTGCCTTGAAACCACCATCGGTCGCGTCCAGCCGCGCCGAGAGCCAATCGAGTTCGCCGTCGCGAGCACGGAGCGGTAGTGGAAACCCTTCCGAGGGTGAAGCCTCGGCAGTGGTAGGCGTGGTGCCTGTGCTGGGACGGAGCCGCCGACGGACCACCGGTTCGCCGCACTGCCCACAGAATCGCTGAGAACGGAAAACGGGGGCGTCACACCGCATACACGGGCGGGTATCTGCGCTGCTGGGGGGCGGTTCGCGTTCTGACTCGATGGCGAGCGTGAGAGCCTCGGTCATCTCGCGGGCGGTGTGGTAACGGGACCGCGGATCGCTTGCGAGCGCACGCATCAGCACCTCGATCAGTTGATCGGGGAAATCGCACTGAGGACACAAGTCACGCGGATCCGACGGCAGGCTACCGGAGTGCAAGCTCACCAAATGACGGGGCGTATGTGCTTCGTAAGGTAGTCGACCGGTCAACATCTCATAGGCGATGACACCGCAAGCATACAGATCCGCGCGCTCGTCCACCGCTTCGCCACGAGCTTGCTCCGGGGCCATGTATTGAGGCGTGCCGCACACGACACCGGGACGAGTGAGCGTCGTGCGGGCCAACTGCTCACGGACCTGAGCCAAGCCAAAGTCGAGCACCTTGACGACGTCCCGCCCGGTGCGCATCGACTCCACCATGATGTTCTCTGGCTTGAGATCACGATGCACAATGCCAAGCGCATGCGCTTGTTCGACGGCCGCGAGAACCTGCAACAAGATGTCGACGGTTCGCATGGGGGCGATCGGCGCCTCGTCTCGGGTGACCACGCTGAGGTCCTGGCCACGGAGGTACTCCATGACGAGGTAGAATCGACCTTCGAACTCTCCAAAATCGATGATGCTCACGGAGTTGGGGTGATTGAGACGACTCGCCGTGCGTGCCTCGGTGACGAAACGCTTCTCGATGGTCGAGTCGCCGAGAAGATGGGGGTGGACCACCTTCACCGCCACGGTGCGCCCGAGGGTGGTTTGCTCTGCACGATAGATGCACCCCATTCCGCCCACCGCCAAACGCTCCCGAATGACGACGCCGGCGGGGAGGGTGACGCCAATGAGCGCGTCAGCGGATTCCGACGGCTCGGCCCGCACCTCCGCGCCGCATCCCGGACAAAAACTGTAGCTCTCCTCGCACGCCAACGAGCAGCGCGAACAGCTTAAGGAACCACCCACGAACCGACCCTAACCACATCGAGCCAAGGACACAAACGCAGCAAACCTAATAATAGGTAATTATGGCACATAACACACGATATATGTGACCAATGTTGCACCTTTTCTGGGCTTCAGTCTGAGCTTCAGGGACCGCGAACGGCATCTGCGTCCGCGCGCGCTCCGTTCAAACCGACCGACCGGATGGTTGACGCCAGCAGAGTGGCTCTGTACTCCACGGCCTCCAAGGATTGGCGTTTTTTAGCGCGCGTTACCCGCTCGCCGCCACCATGACGAGGAATTTACAGATGGCCGTAGATATTCAGAAGCTGTTCAACGAGGAACTTCCGACCGGAATGCAGAACAAGCCAGACGCCGCGACCGAAATCGGCGCGACGTACCAAATCAACATCGCCGGAGACGACGGCGGCGAATGGTACCTCGATTGTTCGGCCAACGGCCCCAAGGCCGAGTCAGGCAACCCAGGTTCGGCTGACTGCACGATCAACATTTCCTCCAACGACTTCCAGAAGCTCCTCGAGAACCCGGAAGCCAATGGCATGCAGCTATTTTTTGCCGGCAAGCTCAAGGTGCAGGGCAACCAGATGCTCGCCATGAAGCTGAAGAAGCTTTTCGCGCTACGCCCCTAATCTCCCCCCCCACGCTCATGTGCTTAAGCCGACTAGGTCGGTGAGACGAGCGTGAGCATCGGAAGGGCATGGTACGCCGCGACGTACCCGCTCAACTCCGCCACGTACACCCCGCAGCGTTCGTCTACCCGTATGCAATCGGGAACGAGGTCGGTGGCTACGCGCCCAATGACCGCGCCATCTCGCGGGCGCACCACGTACACTTCGTTTTGCGGAACGAACAGGGCCCCGGACCGTAGAACGGGCTGCAGGGACGTTGGCACATCGGCGGCTTGAGGAGCGAACACGTGGCGAAACCGCGTACTGCCGTCGTCGATCTCGATGCCGACCAATTCGCCTCGCTCGCCACTCGCGACGAGCAGGTCGTCCACCATCAATGAGGCTGCAGCGCCGACGCACAACCCGCCGGACATGTCGTACTTCAACGCGCCCGTGTCCCGATCAAAGGCGACGATCCCCGACCGCAGCACTTCACCCTGGCTCGAGCGTTCGTCGACCATGGTGACGATCGTCGAGCGGGCGGCGCGAGGCGGCCCTGCGACACGGTAATCCTGCGGCAGAGGTGCTCGCCACAGTTCTGCCCCGGTCCATGGCTCGTAGCGATGGAGAGTCGCCGCCCCGCGGGCGCCGTTGGTAGTGACCGCAAACAAGTCGACACCATCCAAGGTCACACCGTGTCTGAAACACTCGGCAGCACGCTGGCGCCAGACGACCTCACCGCTCAACAGATCGAGGGCACATAGATCATGGCTCGAGTCGGTGATGATGACGAGTTTACCGGCGCGCCGAAGACGAGTGTGCCCGCGTCGGACGCCTTGGTCATCGGAGGGAATGCTACGTCGCCAGCGAATTTCACCTGAATCCAAATCGATGGCGGCAAGTTGATCGGCGCCCTCAGTGACGAGCAGCATGTGGGGCAAGCCCGGTGAATTGACGACCGCTCCCGAAGCGGTGCCGCCAACGCAAGGGCCGAGCTGCATTTCGAGGTCCACCTCACCATCGTCGATATCGTGAATGCGGAGCAGGCCGTCCGCCCCGAGCCGCGCGACGCCAACCGGTGTCATGATAGTGACCGCGCGCCGCGCACGTCGACGCCAGATGAGTTGGCCGTTCGTTCGCGCGATGCACGCCAGTTCGCGCGCACACCCTACAATGAGGCGGTCGCCACACAGGTAGAGGGAGCGAAGGTCGATTCCCGGCACGACGGCCCGCCACGATTCGCTGAATCGTAACTTGCTCGCCTGGCTCGCAGGCGGGACGGGTTGCGGGTCGGAAAGGCCGCGTCCATCATCGTTGGTGTGACGAGATTGGCCATCGCTTTCCGCGAAAGCACGATAGCTCTCAGGCTGCCCGTTGAGCAAGGGTTCCGGCGGTCGCGTCGCGCCAAGTCGATTGCGCAGAAGCCCGAGCGATTCCTGAAAACTATCAAGTCGGAGATTACTCTGCTGCGAGGGGTCGTGCGCGAGGATCTCGCGGTGCAAAGCCATGCCGAAGGTCAGCGCCGCGGCGGCCAAATGATCGAGCAGCATCGGCGGCAAACGCCACGAAGGGCCGTCGGCAGCATGAGCATGGGCGATGACCAAGTTCGCGGTGCCGCGCTGGTCCAGCTCGATTCCACAGCTCAGATCACCCACGCGACGTCGCTCGACGAGTCCACGACCGAGCGTGAGCGTCTCCATGGCATCCGCCACGAGATGTAAGAACTGCTCGGCCAACACGAAGACGTGAACGTCGTTGAGCTGTTGCGCACTCGCACCTCGCTCAAATTGAACCACACCTCGGTACAGCAGCGCGTGCAGATCGGAGCGCCTCACGGCAGCGCCCACCTTGAGACCATGCTCCTGCATCGGAAACTCTGCGCTGATGCGTAACGGCTCCCCCTGAGGCATCTCCACACGAACCTCCATCCAAGGCGGCGTGCTCGGAGGCTGCAATTCGCGCGCGCTGCGAGCCGCCACGAGTTTGTCATGTGCGATAGCCAAGCCCCGATCTTGGGGCCGCACGCCATCCATTTCTACGATTCCACTCTCCGGCACGTCCGAAGGCTCCGTAGTCATGGCGTCACAGGTCGCGATAGCGAGGAGGAGCGCGTCGTGCACGACCTCAATGGCTACGCGGCGGCCGCTCTGCACGATACGGGCGCGGCTGCCCGAGGTAAAAACACTGATGAGCAGGTCGGATCCGTCACGGACCAGACCGAGCTCCCACACCGCCCCCTTCATTGTAGCGCCACCTCTCGAGCGCATGGCCGCCTCCGTCGGAACCACGACGCGATGGCAGTCGCCGACCGACAGCGAGGCAACCGCAAACGCTGTCTCACGAACGAGGGCGCGGAGACCGGAGTGGTCCAGTCCGTCGAGCCACTCAAAGTCGTCAAAAAGGGGCGTCAGCGGACGCACCAAGACAGCGGTCTCGACCGGTTCGACCGGAAGGGTAGAAGCAACGAGGCGAAGCGTCGGCATCGGGATGATGATGCTACGTAAACTCACGCCGCGATCTAAGTTTTGTGTTCGATTTGCCAGGGATTGGACAATCTCGTCAAAGCTCGTTAGGCGTGTCGAACGTGCAGTGTACGGACCCGAATCTTGGCCGTATTACGCGATAACAGGCACGATCCACACTATGAATGGCCGTCCGAAACGGGAATGGAAACCGGCGTCGAAATTCTCGGCGGCCGTGGCCCTGTGCGTGGCGACTGCCTGCGCGCCAGTCGCCCTGACGCTACCTGGGCCCGAGCCTCCGAGCGAGCCGCCGACACGGAAGGCTTCCGAGCGTGCGCTGCGACCGCCTATAGCTCCCGTCGCGGACACGGAAGCCACGGCGTCACGACCCTTGCGGGCAGCGGCAGCCCAGGCCGCTGCGACCGAACCGACCCCCCCGCCGCAAGCGCGTATCGGTGCCCTCGAACACCACGTCTGGATCATGCCGAAACCAAGCCGAAAGGGGCTGGCCCTGGGCAAGGTACGCCTCGGGACTTCGGTGATGCTGAAGGAGCCCGACGCGATCAGAGGCTCGGGGTGCAAGGGCGGTTGGTTCCGCGTAAAGCCCCGTGGCCACGTATGCCTCAACAGGCGGACGACGCTCGACTTGGACAATCCCTATTACCGCGCGTTGAGCGAGTTTGCGCCGAAACCGGGCGTGGTGTGGCCTTATCGTTACGCTTATTCACGTGGGGCACCGATGTACAGCCGCATACCCACCCAAGAAGAGTGGTTGAAGGCGGAGCGGGGCATGCTTCCTGCCGGGCGGTACCAGAAACTCGGCGCTTGGGCGAAAGGCCACGAAGAATTGCTCGATGCAGACTCTCCCATCGAAGCAACCGACGCGGTGCCATGGTTCTTCGAAGGGGGGAAACGCCACGTTGGCGGCGGTAGTCGTGACCCGAGACGTCTGAAGTGGAAGACGATCCCCAACGGTTCGATGTTGGCGTATGCGCGCGCGGTCGCCATGCACGGTCGAGTTTGGCTGCTGACACCTGACTTGATGGTGGTGCCAGCCGAGCGCATGCAGGTGATGCGTCGTTCCGAGTTCGTAGGTGTGAATTTGCAGCAGGACGACGTCTCCCTTCCGTTGGCTTGGAACAGGAGTCTCCGGCCACGGCATTTTTATAAGCGCGAGCCGAGCGGCGATTTCGTTCGTGCGGCGCGTACCTTCGGTCCCAAGGCATGGGTTGAAATCGTGGACCGTTCCGTTCGTCGGCGTGGCCAGCGGTACTTCCCCTTGCGCGATGACTCAGGCCTTTTCGTCCGAAAGGCTGACGTCACC
>JAPYTK010000191.1 GCA_029941785.1 Polyangiaceae bacterium
ACTCGGCCCCACCGATCCTTGACACGTAACGACCGCGCCCACGCACGCCTTCGTTCCCTTCTTGCAGGGGCTCGTCGCTCCCATGGGCGGTGCAGTGGGCACATTGCAGTCACCCACGGAGTCAACTGGCGGGTTACCGTTGGTCAAATCGACCATCGAGTCACAGTCGTCGTCGATGCCGTTGCACGTTTCTACCTGCGGATCGACAGCACCAAGACACGTCAACATCCCGCCTACGCAGGTCTGCGTTCCCAATTTGCACGGAAACACGTTGCTTATGCCACAATTGCCACCGGCATCGATTGCGCTGTCGTCCACCGTGCCATCGCAGTCATCATCCACGCTGTTGCACGTCTCCGCGACGTCGTTTTCCTTGATCACGTTCGCCCCGACGCACACGACCTTCTGCCCTTGGCATTCTGTGAGACCCGAATGCGCGGCAGTCGCGCACAATCCATCCGGGTCGCCAAAGCAAATCAGGCCAATCTGCGGGTCACCAGACAGATCGGAATCCGCGCCGTCGATCATGCCGTCGCAGTCGTTGTCGATACCATCTCCGCAAACTTCGATGCCGCCTTGAGTCAGTGTACAACTGTACTCACAACCCGTGGTGTAATCGTTGTCGAGGTCCCACCAGTCAGGCCAGCCATCGCTATCCTCGTCGTCGCACTTCGCAATCGCACAACTGGTATTGGCAGCCGTACAAGGGAACTTCGACTCGTCAACGCACTCCCCTTCGCCATGAACGACGGTGCAACTGCGCCCGCACACGCCACAATTGTCGACCTCGTCGCAGAAGTTGATGTCCTCATCCGTGAAGCCATCGCAATCGTCGTCGCGATTGTTGCAGACCGTGTCGTCGTCAGCCGACTTCACACAATAATATTCACAATCGATTTCGTCGCCATCGAGGTCGAAATAGTCGGGTGCACATGCATCAAAGCTGCACTTCCCAGCCTCGCCGGGCTGCCCGCCCCAGTCGCACTTGATGGTCGAGGCATCGACGTTCAACAAGCCCGTGTAGCAGTTGTTTTCGCACGTGCCGCAAGTCGTGATGTGGGCAAAATCGGTCTCTTCATCGATTTGCTCGTCGCAATCGTTATCGATTCCGTCACAAATCTCGATGGCGTTGTTCGACACCACGCAATCTTCACCGCCCGTGCCGGTCGTAAAGCCAATATCTCCCCCCGACCCGATCGTCGTCACGGGCAGCGCGCCGCCACCGCCGCCCACGCCATCGGAGCAATCTCCGAAACAGGACGCCTCTGTTTGACACCCGGAAGCGGCGAAGGACAACGCTCCGCCGAGCATGAGTACCTGCAGTACCGCCACAGAGCGATTCATGAGCGCCCCCCGACCGTTCGCGTCACACCGCGACGACGTCGCCGTAACCATAAGAAGGCCAAGGCCCCGAGGCCAAAGCCTGGCCAGCGCTGCTCGTCAGGGGCCGAAGATCCTACCCGGCACGCACACCCACCACCACCGGTCGGTAGCCGCCATTCCCCGCGAGGCGCATTGCCCCCTTGACCGGTCGCCAAACCAGCTCCCGTCGAGGTCGCTGAGCCGCCGCCGGCACCAACAGTCGTCGTCGAAGAATCGGCCGCCTCGCCGCACTCTCCATCGACGCACTCCTGCCCTTGCGGACAGACAACACCTTCACACGGACAATCACCGCACGAGCCGGTGATGGGATCGCAGCACGCACCATTGACACAAGGTTCAGCGTTGGCGCACAGGTCAGGCACGCATTCTGGGACTGAGGGATCGCACACCTCGTCAGCGGCGCACTGTGGATCGCATGCTGGTGTGCACACACCGTCAATACAGAGCTCGCCCTTCTGACACTCGAGATCGGCGCAACTCGGGACGCAGGTAAATCCTGCAAAGCTTGCGTCGGGTTTGCACACCTGGTCGGGTGGGCAACTGTCGGGCTTGCACGGATTCTCTACGCATTGTCCATCGTGGCACGCCTTGTTGCAGCCAGGACAACCAGTGAAGTAACAGACATCCGCGACACACTTCCCAGCGTTCGGTCCGAAGTTGCTGCAGACCGTTCCGCTCGAACATGTCACGTTGAAGCAAGGCTCGCGGCAGCCGACCTGCCCGCGACACACGCACTCGGGCGTCAAGATACAACCCGGCGGATCGGTCCCCTTCGGCGCACACACGACCTGCTTTTGACTATCCTTGACCGTCTTCACGGCGCAGTCGCCGCACACCGCATCGTAGTCCGGCACGCAGTAGGAGCCGCTCTGCATGCTGCCGCTCACGGTCGCGATTTCACACTTCTGGCCGAAGGGACACGGAAACTCGCCCTTCGAGCACGGCGCGGCGCAGTGGCACCCTTCCGTACCCGTCACGCAATCTTTGCCGGGGCTGCAGAGAGCAGGATCGCCGGGATCAGCCAATTCATCCGTTTGTCCATCACAGTCGTTGTCGACACAATCACACTGCTCGACGATGGGCCCGGCACCGCCAGCGCACGCGAAGAGGCCGTTGATGCAGCTGTACACGCCTGGCTGACACTCGCCATCACCGATACCGCACGCATCACCGAGATTGGCTACGGGCGGCGCAAAGGGGTTGGCCGATCCGTCCATGCCGTCGGGTTGCCCACCGTTCTCATCGACCTGGGCATCGCAATCGTTGTCGAGTCCGTCGCAAATCTCAGGCGACGGCGCCTTACCACCACCGCACACGAAGTTGCCCATCCCGTCACACTCCAGCACGCCAAGCTGACATGGAACGGCGCTCCGGTCGCCCGGATAGAGCTGGGTATCATAGGCGACAGTGCACGAACCGCCCGGTGGGATCCCCTCATCGGTCTGCCCGTCACAATCGTTGTCGAGGCCGTCGCAAACCTCAGCCGTCGGCGAAATCTCGTTCTGACAATCGAGCGTGCCAGCGAGGCATGCCAGACTACCCTCGCTGCACTCGCCCACGTTGGTGCCGCATTTGTCACCGACATTGGGCAGGTTACCCTCGTCGGTCTGGCCATTGCAGTCGTTGTCGAGGCCATCACACACCTCGACCGAAGGCTCGGCCGATCCAGCGCAAATCCAACCGTTTCCCCCGTCGCATTGCAGCACGCCCTTGGAACAGGGCGCGACCAGTGAACCATCATCGTAGCAATTGGCCCCGGCCGGCGGACACCAATCGAGTGTTTCGTGGCTGCAACAGTTGCCAGGCAAATTCCAACAACCACCCTTGTTCGGGGCGGGCGCATCGCTCAGTGGAAATTCGTCGATCTTCGCGTCGCAGTCGTTATCGACGCCATCACACACCTCGGCTTGTGGTGGCACCCCGCCCACGCACGTCATGGTCCCGTTCAGGCACACGTTGAGGCCTGGCTGGCATGGCGGCGTATTGTTTCCACAAGCGCCTCCCTCTCCGACCGTCTGATCGTCGACGAGGCCATTGCAGTCGTTGTCGATCCCATCGCAGATTTCGACGCTCGACCCGGTGCCCCCCATGCACTTGGTGGCGCCGTTAACGCACTGCGTCACGCCCTTGGTGCACTGGCTGTTGCCGCCGTACACCGCGCCCACTGGATTGTTGGGCGGCTCACAAGCGACAGACGCAATGCCGTTGTCGATGACCTTGTTGCAGTCGTTGTCGATGCCGTCGCACACCTCGACCTGCGGGGAATTGTTGCACGTCCCGTAGCCTGCCCCAGGGACACAGGTGCCAACCGCCACGACCTGCGAGACCTGGCAACTGACTGAGCCCAGGCAATTCGCTGGAGCGGGAAGACCGCACGCCTTCGTCGCGAAGCCACCTGGGGGCGGATTGTCGACGACACCGTCGCAGTCATTGTCACAACCGTCGCACAACTCGGTCGTCGCAATGCAGCCACCGCACACTCCGCCGTCGTCGATTTGTCCGTCGCAATCGTCATCTTCCGCGTTGCACACTTCGGCCGTCGGACAATGCGCAACTTTTCCGCATTTGAGTTGCCCTTCATCGATGCCGCTCTGACAGTTGTTGTCCGCGTCGTCACAGGTGTCGCCGGGATCGAAACAAAGCCAATCGCTCGGCGTCTGCTGTTGGGCCGTCGTCACGCATGGCAGCAGCTCCAAGTTTCCATCCGGCGGATTGTTGTTCACCGAATTCTGATAGGCCGCTAGGCACGCATTACGGCCGAAGGAATCGTTCCAACTGCAACAACTTTGCCCCTTGTTGCAGTAGTGCTTAAAGCCCTCATCGGTGCAGCCGTTGCAATTGTTGTCGAGGTTGTCGCAAAATTCTGGCGCCACCGCTCCGGCCACGATGTTCGCCATGGCCTGCGCCAGTTCGACTTCGTTGGTGGCGAATACCGATTGCGTCGTTCCGCCCGCCGCCGCAATGGCGTCGGTGTTCACCGGGTTTCCGCCAGCAAAGTTGATGACGTGCGTGCGGATCTTGAAGCTATTACCGCCAACCGTCACGCCGTTGCCGTACAAGGCCGCCGCCGCGTTCACCGCATCCTGTTGACTATCGCAACTCTCGTCACCATCCGTGAGGAGCAGAACGTTCACGTTACGGCAACCCGTCCCTCCATTGACACCGGGTCCCGTCAGATCTGCAACATCCAGAGGCGTGGTGAACGACACAGAGTTGTCGGGCGCCGTCCACCCTGTCGCAAAATAACGCGAAGCGTCACGCAAGATTCCATTCAGCGGCGTCGCGCCAAAGGCAAAGAGCTCCCGGTCGTTGTTGCAAGAACCATCGAACCACTCGAGCAACTCCGTCGTGTTGCTCAGCTCCGGCGGTGCTTGCCACGGATGATCTCTGACGATCGGTACACGGATGAAACCGCCCGCCCGCGATGTCGCATCACTCGGCCGCGGACCACAACCAATACACTGCGAAGTCGTCGCGGTCTCCTGCGGGAAACAACCCGTGGTGCAACCATTGCTATCGCCCGTGCACGTGCCCCCATTGAACGGCGAGCACTCGCTCGTGCAATTCATCGGGCAATTCTTGGACGTCATCGCGAAGGTCGCGAGGCCAAAGTGCACCTGCCCACTGAAAGCCTGAATCGTTTGCCGCAGCGCGCATTTCGCATCGTTCATGCGGTTTGGCACGAGCCCGCAGGAGTTGACCTTGTAGCCATTCGCCGCCGTGTCGCACTCCTCGGGGTATGCCGTGGCGGGCGTCGTGCAGGCCGTCATCGATCCCGATGTGTCGACCGCGAGGAGAATGTAAGGCTTCGAAGGCTGAGGCCAGTCGTTCGGATCACCCGACGCACACGTCGCAGGTTCGGCGCGAGCCACTGAAGATACCATCAGCACCGAGCACCCTAAGAATAGGGCACCGGCGCGAGCCGCCGTGTCGTGTCGAAGAATGGCGCCCTCCTAGGGCATCGAGTGTGTCTTGCTTAAGTGTGCCAACGTTGCCGAAGGCATCAAACATCCACGACGGGCTTCACCCCTTCATGAACGAAACAAATAATCTCACACTAGACTATGTGGAGGCAAACTACATATCATGCTCACTAGTCGAATTGGAGGCAAGTGTAATGAAACCGGCGAGCAGGTGGTCAGGTGGGTCAAAAGGTGGGCATTTGGCACCCTATTCTTCGCGCGCGTCGCGTCGCGTCGTGACACTTTCGATTCATATTCACGATAGATTCTTCCGGTTCGCGCTCGCTGCGATTGCGTGCGGCCTTGCTTCGGCTCCTTGTGAGGCTTGGGCCCAAACAAACTTTGGCGATGTCTCCGTACAACGCTTCGAGCCCGCCATCGGACCGCGAAACTTCTCGAGCGTCGCAGGTGCACGCACCGACGGCCACTGGGCCTGGTCGGCCGGATTGGTTTTCGATTATGCACGCAAGCCCTTCGTGTTGCGCAGTTGCGCGACGGCAACAGACTGCACCGCCGGAAGCGGCGAGGACCTTTCGATCGTTGAAGACATGTTCACGTGGAGCGTCCTCGCGTCGCTAACGCCAACACCCCGTTTCCAAATCGGTTTGCGCGTGCCTGTGGTCTTGGCCCGAGGGCGTGAGATCCCCGCGACGCCAGTGAACTCGTCGACGACCACGAGCGCCGACGCCAACCCCATCGACACCGCCGCGGCGGCAGGCGACATGGCCGTTGAGGCAAAGGTCAGGATCTTCGGCGCGCCTCACGACACCGTAACCCTAGCGGCCGTCGCTCATATCGCCGCGCCACTCGGACACCTCTCGGCCCAGGGGAAATTCATTGGCAACGAGCCTCCGGTGTCAGCTGGCTTTGGAGGCATCGTCGACATTCGACACGGGCGCTTCGCGGCGGCCGTCAACTTGCGGGGGTTGTACCGAACCACAGTTGATCTCGGCGTGGGGACCGCGGGATCGGAATTTCGTTGGGGAGCTGCCACCAGCTTTGATGCAACCTATCGCTTCGCGATCTACGCCGAGGGACTCGGCGCAACGCGCTTCGACGCAAACAGCGCCAGCAATCCGCTCGAGGTCGGTGGAGGTGGCCGCTTTCGGGCCACGCCTGAGCTGACCATTGGGCTCGGCGGTCATGCAGGTGTGCTGCAAGGGATCGGTGTTCCTGTCGCCCGAGGCGTACTGAGCATCCAATACGCGACTTCAGGTGTCGACAACGACGAGAAGAAGAAGAAGAAGAAGAAGAAGACCGCGCGTCTTTCGCTACCGGCAGATTAGCGCAACGCCGGCGACCGTCGAGCAGTCAAACTTCGCCCTGCACCTTCAATGCCTTGCGGAAATCGGGCCATTCCAAGGGTCGGGCAAAAAAGTAGCCCTGCGCGTAATGGCAACCAATCGCGCTCAAACAGTCTTTTTGCTCTTGGGTCTCGATCCCCTCAGCCACAACCTTGGCCCCCAAGCCCTGCGCAAGCTGAAGGAGCGACCGGGTGATGGCCAAGGCCCGTTCGCCGGGCAAATCCATGATCAACGTGCGGTCGAGTTTGATGATGTCGAAGTCGAGCCGCTGAAGATAGGAAAGCGACGAATACCCGGTTCCGAAGTCATCCAAGGCAATTATGAAGCCATGGGATTTGAGCGTCGCGAGCGTCTCGGAGGCCAGATCCAATCGATCGATGAGATACGTTTCGGTCATCTCGAGCACCAGTTGCCCCGGACTCACGCCGGCCGCCTCTACGATGTTGAGCAAGTTCTGTACATAGTTTGGATCGCTAATCTCGCGAGCGGAAACGTTGACGGCAAGGGACACCTTCCGCCCCGTCTCAGCCTCGACCTCGCGTATGAATTGGCACGCCTTTTCCGTCACGAAACGCCCAATATCATGAATCATACCAGCCTCTTCCGCAGCGGGAATGAACTCGTTGGGGGGCACGTTACCCAATTCAGAATTGTTCCAACGCAACAGACACTCACCGCGCACGATCTGAGCCTCCGGCAGCCTCACGATCGGTTGCACGACCAGGCGAAGTTCGTCGTTCGCGATAGCGTGCCGCACGAGCCGATTGAGCTGTCGTGTGCGCGCCGAGTGCTTTTTCATGTCGGCCGCGAAAAACCTCACGCGGTTTCGACCGGACCTCTTCGCCCCGAGTGCGGCCATGTCAGCGCAGTTCACCAAGTCCTCGAGCGTGGCTGCATGAGTTGGAAACACCGCCACGCCTAGACTCGCCGTCACCGTGAGATGGACGCCGTCGACGTCGAACGGAGAAGCGAGCGCAAGGCGAACTCGTTCGCCCAAACCCGCGTCGTGCCGATTCGTCACAATCAAGAACTCGTCCCCGCCCATACGTCCGACGAGCGTGTCATGTCCTGCGCTGTTACGAATACGCTCGGCAGCCGATTGAAGCACAACATCACCGAAATGGTGACCGTGCATGTCGTTGACCACCTTGAGCCCGTCGAGGTCCAAGAACATCACGGTGTGCAAACGCCCTGCATCGAGCCATTCCTGAGCATCAGACATCACGCCGTGCCGATTGGCGATCCGTGTCAGGACGTCGGTGCGGGCGAGGCGCTGCAGTTCCTGCCGTTCCAAGCGATGTTCCGTGATGTCAAAAAATGTCCCGAATACGAGCGGGTCACCACGTTCGCTTCTGACTTTGCGGAGCTCGACCCGGAACCACCGCTCGCCCTTTTCCGTGTCCAAGGGCAGCTCGACGGAGTGCGCGCGGACCTCTGAGAGGGTGTCGAGAAAGTACTCCAGATTCCAGTTTTCTCTCAACAGGTCGGGCAGTGAGAGCTTCAGCGCGCCGAACAGATCGAGGAAGGCGGGGTTCGAACTCACCAAACCGCCGTCGACGCCAAAGAGCGCGACGAGCAGCACCGAATTGGCGGCGTGATAAACGAGCTGTTCGGCAGGGGGTTCTTGCAAGGTCTCCGTGAGGACCACCTCCGACCCTGACTTCAGCTTGTAGAGCCGCATCACCAAACAGTGGCGCCGAGCCTCACCTAAGGGCTCGAGAATGGTCCACTGGGTGACACTGCTCTGCGTCCTCAGTGTCTTGAGCGTATTGGCCACGCTATGGGCCATGGCGGCCGACATACCCGTCTGCAGATCGCGTTTCCACATCGCCTCGATGTTCGCGGCGCTCAACAAATTCATCGCCGAGGGGTTCGCCCATACGATCTGATGGCGCGCCGAATCGAAGAGCCAAACAGGCGTTGCGAGCAGTTGGTACGGCTGCATCTCCAAAGCGATCGCCTCAAGCTCGTGCCGGTCCGATTGAACGTCCGGATCGTAGACAGGCGCCGGTCGCGACGGATGCAAACTCGGCCCTCTCTCGCCGTCCAGGGCCGACTCGTCGCCTGTGCCCTCACCCGCCGTGCTTACCCAATCGATGTACCGTTGGCGCACCGCTGAGAGGTACAGGTCGAGCGCTTCGGGAATGGCCCGGAGCAAACCGATATCGTACGCGGAGAATCCGCCATCCTTGTCCGTGGCGAAGGTGATAACATCGGCCCGCGCGCCGGTCGTTCTAAGACCCAGCGCAATGTAATCCGACATGCCCTGCTCAATGAGGTCGGGAACCAAGTTGTAGTCCGGGAGCTTGCCACCAGCGGCGATGTGGATGCGAACCTCCCTCACATCTCTCTCCTTGACCGGCCGCACCGGACTCTTGAGATACATGGGTTGGGTCGTTACGTCGCGTCCCACATGATGCTCCGTGATCCCCGTCTCGCTTTGGTAGAGCCACGAAATCGCCATGAGCGACGGGTGGCGTAACTCAAGCCCGAGTCGTATCCGCCGCACGTTCACACCATGGCGTTCGAGGCCCGAAACCACGACGCCAAGCATGGCCTCTCCATCCGTATTCTCCTGCAGGCCAGTGTGAATATCAGAAAGAAAACGGGAGGATAGAGGAGCGTTAGAATTCATCCACACCCCGCAGCGAGCCGCATCACCAAACGAGACATCGGGGGCCTACGAGCGCACGGCTGGCTTTCAACGATTCGTCTCTCACGTGTCTGGCAGCCCGGTCCAATCATACTACTTCGCGCGTCGAGCAGAGACGTAGCTAACCTGCGTCCTTGCGCCAAGTAGCTCGTCGCACAGAACATCAACAGCGGCTGTCGAAACTTCAGCCCGGCCATCCTTCAGGGGCACGCCGCGTTACACACCTTAATGTTCTTTCCCTGGCAATTCACCGGTTGGCACCCGACGAGTTTGCACTGATCCGCCAGCGCATTTTTGCAATCAAGCACGCATGAAGCCCCCTTCGCGCACGCCATCTTGCATGGGGGAGAGTCGCATGCCGCGACGCAAGTGGTCGCACCGTCCTCACACAGGATGTCGCAGCCAGGCCCCGTGCACGCAAAGTCGCAGGTGGCGCCGCTTTTGCACTCACAGAAACTGCCGCCGCCCTTGCAGTTCGCCGAGCAGTGCTGTGCCTGGTCACACTTGATGTCGCAAGGAGGCGTGGTGCAGTCGAAAACACAATTCGTCGCTTGGTCGCAGTCGCACTTGCCCTTGGAACAGTCTGCCTGACAGGTCGTGCCCTGCTCGCAAGTGATATCGCAGTTCGGTCCCGTGCACTTGAACGAGCAGTCACAGCCGTTCACGCAGTCGCAGGCGCCGTTGCAGTCCTCCGCGCAGCACTCCCCGACCCCGCAAACCGCACAATCCGGCCCGCACATCATTCCACCGCTTGCCGCGGTCACCGTGCCAACCGTCGTCGTTGTCTGCCCGCCAGCTGTCGTTGTCACGCCCGAGCCGCCAGCCCCGACCGACCCACTCGCTGCGCCCTGACCGCTCGTCGCGACACCAACCGTCCCGACCACTGCACTTCCTCCTACCCCGGCTCCGCCCGAGCCATCCGCGGAACTTCCGCCCCCTGGTGGCCGAAACAACGTCACGTCAACGCCGCATGCAGCGATGCTGACGATCACCAAAGAGGCAAAGCACGAGGCGGCAACCTTAGGATCCACACGAATCAATTGCGGCACGCCTTCAGTTCGAGGTCACATTGGGCGTCGTTCAATCCCACACAATCTTGATCGTCGACACAGGGCACCAGGCAGTCGTGGTCGACGCACAGCTTCGCCAAGGCGCAGTGAGCATCGACAAGGCACTCACGACAACGCGCCTCCGACTTGAGTTCGCAGTGTGGCTCAGCCGCGGGACAATCGTCGTCACCCCCGCATTCGCCGCACCTAAGGGCCGGCGAACACGACGGTTCGTCCTGGGTACAATCGTCACCGGACAAACACTCGCCGCAGCTCTGGCTCACAGGATCGCAACGCTCATCGCCCGCGCAGTCATCGTCCGATGCGCATGCCGGCTCGCATTCCCCCTTCCCTAGCACGCACGCCTCCCCCGTCGGGCAATCACTGCTCTGCGCACATTCCCGACACTCGCCATCGACGCAGCCTGGAAGGCTCGCACCGCAGTCGGAGTCATCTCGGCAGTCGACGCAACCGAGCTGTGGATCGCATTGCACTGCGCATGTCTTGCCCTGCACGCTGCATGGACTACCCGCGGCGCCGACCCCGCCGTTTGCCCCCGAGCCAAAGATCTCCGCGGTGCTACCGGTGCACGCCGCGCCCATGACGAGAAAACTCAAGAACCAAGCCGCTTTGTCGAAAGCTCTCACGGTGCCTCCCTGTTGGCGATCTCGCGAATGTGCCGATGCGCATCGGCACGGAATCGGCCATGAGGATATTGCGTGAGATAACGCAGGAACAGCGCCCGGGCCTCAGGCCAGTCACCGCTGGCGTGCTTCGCGCGGGCCGCCGCAAAGGCTGCGCTCTCCCCCGCGCTCGTACCGGCGTG
>JAPYTK010000192.1 GCA_029941785.1 Polyangiaceae bacterium
CCGCCGGTGTTACCCGAGCTGCTACCGGACGTGTTGCCCCCCGTAGCCGAACATGCGGCCACCAAAGCAAGCGAGGAAACCAAAAAGAAAACCACCCTCATGATCCGGACCTTCATGCTCACAAGGTAGCGCAAGGTGAGCGGCGGGTCGATGGCAGTACAAATGGGCGTCGATCGGATGGGCCTCCACCGCCCGTTGACGGCCTCAGGCGGCTCTTAGGCTAGACCGCGCTCGGCGTCGGCGGCCGCACCTGGTCCTCGATGAGCCCGTAGACAGCACGCATCCCCATCGCCTCGCCTCCCGACGGCCGGCCGGGTCGCGAGCGCAGATTGTACGCCATGACGTCGATGTGAACCCAGTCCGTCTTCTTGGATACGAACTCCTTGAGAAACAGCGCCGCGGTGATGGCGCCACCGTATTTGCCGTCCGCAACGTTGTTCATGTCGGCGACCGAGCTGTCGAGAAGCCGCCGATAAGGCGCGTAAAGGGGCATCCGCCAAAGCTCGTCCAGCGCGCGCTTTCCCGACGCCAACAGCGAATCGGCGATCGCGTCGCTGCTCGAGAACAAGGCCGGAAGATCGGTTCCCAATGCGACCCGTGCAGCGCCCGTCAGCGTGGCAAAGTCGATGAGAAGATCAACATCTCCAGCTTCGGTGAGAGCATCGGCCAAGACGAGTCTCCCCTCAGCGTCGGTGTTGCCAACCTCGACCGTCAGGCCTTTGCGGGTGCTGAGCACGTCGAGCGGGCGGAACGCGTTGCCCGAAACCGCGTTCTCCGCCGCGGGGATGAGCACCCGGAGGCGGATCGGCAGGCCCATCGCCATCACCATCTTCGCCACACCGAGGACATGAGCCGCGCCGCCCATATCCTTCTTCATGGTCTTCATCGATGAAGCAGGCTTCAGATCGAGCCCGCCACTATCGAACACGATACCCTTACCAACGAGCGTGATCTCCGGACCCTCGCTCCCCCACCGTAGGTCGACGAGGCGTGGGGCGCGGCTCGCGGCTCTTCCGACCGCGTGGATCGCCGGATAGTTCTGCTCGAGCAGCTTGTCGCCCACGATGATCTTCACCTCGCCCCCGTGCTCTGCGGCCATCTCTTGGGCCGCCTCCGCAAGCTCGGCCGGCCCCATGTCTTCCGCTGGAGTGTTGATGAGATCACGGACGAGAAAGGTCGCGTCCCGGGTCGCTGTCACGCGAGCCTGATCGACGCCGTCTGGCCACAGGAGGCGCGCGAATTTCTTCTTCGACTTCTTGTATCGATCGAAAACGTAGGAGCCCAGGGCCCAACCCAAGGCCATCTGCTCAGCATGCTCGACGGACGCCGTCTTAGACAAACGGTAGGTCTTGTTCGGTAGCCGACTGGGCAAGCCCGCGTAGCTCCACAGCGGCGCGGCTTCATCGATTCCCACGACGACTTGTCCGATCCCCCCTTGTCGATCCGGGACAATGCAATGACTGCCGGGCTTGGCCCGAAACTCGTTGGCTTTGATCCAGACTGCCGTCGACTTGCTCTGCCCCGTCAGCCACTTGTTGAGTTGCCTCGACGTGAGCCCAACGATAGGTACGGAAGTTTTCGCGCGGGTCGTCAGGGTGATTTTTCGTTCGTCGGTCATCGGATCCTACTCTGGCTGCTCCGAGCCATTCGCCGCGGTGACGACGAGGGAAACATGGTCCTGGCGCTGAGGCGCCCGGCGCCGTTGGGTTTACCACTTCCACCCGGCGAGCCCACGCCTTTTGCGCGGCCGAATCGCTACGGGTCTGAACCCATGGCCTCGGGACCATGTCGTGTATACTCCGCGACCCGAGCGAACATCGTCGATTGGCCAAGGTTGAAGCGGTGCGACAGACCATCGAAGTAGAACAATTCGTCCAGGCCCCACGCGACCGTGTCTGGGCCCAAATCACGGACCACTGCGCGATGAATCGCTGGCTTGTCCCCGGCGCGCGGATTCGCCTCGATCCCGAGGGTCGGTCCGAGCGCAATGGCACGGGAGCCGTACGGGTCATCGAAAGCGCTGGGCTAGCGATCGTAGAAGAGATTATCGACTTCGAAGCCCCCTCGCGATTCTCCTATACGCTGCGACGAGGTTTCCCAATCACCGACCATCTTGGAACGATAACACTCGACGAGACAGAACGTGGCACGCGGGTCGAGTGGACGATCGAATTTCGCTCGAAAGTCCCGGGCCTCGGAGGAATAATGGCCTTCACCCTACGTCGCGTCATCCGCCGAGGTCTGAGCCGTTTCGCGCGCATGGTCCAATGACACAGCCGGCGCGCGAACAAACGAACGAGCGCGGACAATCGAACTCATCCGACAAGTAACCCGCGCCGTACCTTCTCGGCGTCGACGCCCTCGATGTCGACGGTCTTGCGCCGTGCCGACTTGCCGCTGACGATGCGGACCGCGCTCTTGGGCACGCCCAGCTTTCGCGCGATCCAAGCGTCTTTCGCGAAAACATGGCATCGTCAACCGGCTCGTCGGGCCATGACAGCCCGTCACCCATCGAACGTGTCTTCTTTTCATCCACCTTTTTGGCTTACTTGGGGACACGCCAACACGGTCTGGGCGACGGTCGGAAAAGCGACGCCCAGGATCCGCTACCGTCGCGAAAGGTTTGCGACGAGCGACGGCGACTTCGTCGATCTGGACTGGATGGATGGCCCCCACGACGCCCCCCTCGTGGTGGCGCTACACGGACTCGAAGGCAGCAGCGAGTCGCCCTACATTTTGCGCTTGATGGCGATGGCTCGAAGCCGTGGGTGGAGGGGAATGGTCCTCAACGCGCGTGGTTGCTCGGGCGAAGACAACCGTCGGCTCGAAAGTTACCACGCCGGGCAGACGACGGATCTTGCCGAGGTGATCAGCGCCTTGAACGACGAGCAAGCGCCGCTGCTTCTGGTCGGCTACTCGCTCGGCGGCAGTCAGCTCGCAAACTACCTCGCGCGGCACGCAACACACATCCCCGCTACGCTGCGGGGAGCCTACCTCGTCTCCGCCCCCTTGTTGCTACAACCCGGTGCCGAGGCGCTGAAGCGAATCGAAAACCAGATCTATACTTGGTACTTTCTCTTGTCCTTACGAAGCAAACTGCAACGCAAGCGTCGAGCTCATCCATCGGCCGAAGAGAGGGTAAGGGTCGCGCTGCGCGCCCGCAGCATCGAGGCCTTCGACGACGGCTGGACGGCTCCCGTTCACGGCTATCGGGACGCGGCGGACTATTACGCGAACGCCGCCGCCGGCCCCCTTCTCAGCGCCATACGGGTGCCCACCCGGGTCCTGCATGCCGCCGACGACCCCTTTGTGCCTGCGGCAAGCGTCCCGAAAACGCGCATCGCGAACGCCCCGCAGGTCGAACTCGACTGGCACGAGCGGGGGGGCCATGTCGGTTTTGTTCACGCCACCGATCCGTATTGGCTGGAACGCCGCATGCTCGATTGGCTCGCTGCTCGCTGTGGTTGATGTCTAGCCCGCATCGGCCATTGGGCGTACTACCGCTAGTGACGACGATCGCGCCATGCTCTCCCCTGAAGAAAACCCTCTACCCCATCACGCCAAATACGAGGTGCTGGAACAACTCGGTGAGGGTGGCATGGGAGCCGTGTACCGGGCGCGTCATGGCACACTCGGTACCGACGTAGTCGTCAAGATGCTTCACGCCGAGCTGGCCCACCGTCCCACCTTGATCGACAGAATGCGGCTCGAAGCGCAAGCCCTCGCGCGGCTCGATCACCCGAACCTCGTGCGCGTTACGGACTTCGACCACACGCCGGACGGACGACCTTACCTCGTAATGGAGTACCTCAAGGGCCATTCCCTACGCCAGCTCTTGGCCCTGCGCGGCGGCACGATCGGAATTGGGGATGCTCTCAGCATCGTGCAGCAAGCGCTGAAAGGGCTTCAGGTTGCGCACGATGCGGGACTGGTTCACCGGGACATCAAGCTCGACAATATTTTTGTGTGCGACGTTGAGGGTGACAATCGGCGACGGGGTGATGAAGACCTCGTCGGTACCGTCAAGTTGCTCGATTTTGGCGTGGCGAAAGTACTGAGCGCGACAACGGTCGGTCCCGCGCCGCTACAGTACGCGACCGGCACCGGGCTGATCGTTGGTACGCCACGCTTTTTTTCTCCCGAGCAAGCACGTGGAGACAAATGCGATCATCGTGCAGACCTTTATGCGATGGGGCTCGTGCTCTACGTCCTCCTCGCCGGACGGGGGCCCTTTGACGACACCGAACATCTGGCCGAGCTCGCCAAGGCGCATATCGCTCGACAACCCGAGCCGCCATCGCGTTTCGCCGATGAACCCCTCCCTGCCGCTCTCGACGCCGCGGTCATGCGTTGCCTTGCGAAGGCACCGGACGCTCGTTTCGCGTCAGCGACCGAACTCGGCGCACAACTCAAACAGATAGCCGATACCTTCGAAGCGAGTGGCCGCGGACTCGGGGTAGCCCAGCGCGGCGATATGAGGCTGGGCCCGAACGAAACGACTCGCTTGGATCAGCCCCCCAAGCCCGACCGCAGCGACGGCACCACCGCACCGTTGCCACGGATGGCCATGAGCCCCCGTCCTGCGGAAGTGCGACGCCCGGTCCCATCTGCTTACCCTGCAATCTTGGACCCCGTCGCTCATGCAGGACGCCGCCCCAACCCGGTCAAAACGCGGCGCCGGAAGGGCTACTCGTGGCTAACCCTCGTCGTCGTGTTGGTATGCACGATCGTCCTGGGTGCCGCCATCGCCTGGCTGGTCCGCGGGTGGCTCTAGACCACAGGTCCTTTTCTTAAGATATTGTTTTTATTGCCGCATTTGTCTTGACCCTCGGCGACCTCCCAACGCCGCAGCAATCTTCCACACAACGTGCTAAACGTGTTTTAGGCGTGGACCGCAAACTGCGGCCGCGACCTGGAGGCTCATGTACGGACAATCCCGCTCGGGCGGCGGTACCTCAACGACCGCACGTCCACGAAAAGTCACCGCTCCATCCATCCGAGCGCGCAAAGGCGGCGAGGCTATCGCCATGGTGACCGCCTACGACTACACGATGGCGAGTCTCTGCGACGCAGGCGGCGTCGACGTGCTGCTCGTCGGCGACTCGCTCGGCATGGTTGTGCAAGGCCACGACAGCACGCTTCCTGTCACGGTCGACGAGATCGCCTACCACACGCGAGCCGTGGCCCGCGGCGCCCAGAGAGCCCACGTGGTTGCCGACATGCCCTTTCTCAGTTTTCAGGTGTCAGCAACACAAGCGCTGGAAAATGCCGGAAAACTCGTCAAGGAGGGTATGGCGGAGAGCGTGAAACTCGAAGGTGGCGTAGAGATCGCCGAACACGTGATGCGCATCTGTCGAGCCGGGATCCCCGTGCTTGGTCACGTCGGCCTGACGCCCCAGTCGGTACATGCCCTCGGTGGCTATAAGGTACAGGGCAAAGGAGACGCCGCAGGCCGCATCATCGAAGACGCGATAGCCCTTCAGGAAGCAGGCGTATACGGCATCGTTCTCGAGGCCATTCCACCGGATTTGGCTGCACAGGTGACCGCGGCGGTCGATGTCCCGACCATCGGGATCGGAGCCGGACCGAGTTGCGATGGTCAGGTGCTCGTCTGTTACGACATGCTCGCCATGACCATGGGACACACGCCCAAGTTTGCAAAGCAGTTCGCCCAGCTCGGAGATCAGGTACGGGGCGCGATGGCCCAGTACGTCGAAGAAGTTCGCGACGGCAGCTTCCCCGGTGCCGAGCACTGCTACAAGCCAAACACGCCCAAAGCCAACCTCGTCGTCGCCTAAGTCAGGCGATCTTGCGCCGGCCCCAGCCCAAGCGCGCGCCGCGGAGGCGCAAGGCCAACTCGAGGGCGAGCAGCAAGAGCAATGCAAGAGCGACGTAGGCTGATACATCGACACGGGTATCGTTGGAGCCGAGTTCCGATGCCGATGCCGACTCCTCGTACGGTCGCGGGCGCATATCCACTTCGCTGCTATCGAATGTGACGGTCCGCATGCTCTGCTCGCCATCGAGTTCCAAACGGTAGCGGCCCACTCGGGGCGGCGAGAATTTCACGGCGCCACCCTTGATGGTCGGCTCGACTTGCAACTCTCCGCCATCCCGGTGCTGAAAGTGAACCCGCACGTCGCGGTAACCAGGAAACAACCACTGAGCACCTACGATCGACTGGCCCACGCCACCGCGTGACCGCGCTTGGTCCACCACGTGCTGCAAGAGCACGAGGAAAGCCGGCCGAAGCACGAAGTCACTCGCGTCGACGGACAGGGGAAGGCCAAGCACGATCACCATTCCTCGACCGTGTCGCTTGCGCCATACGAGAGGCTCGCCGTCCTCCCACCGCGAGACCACCTCGTACAGCCCAGGCTCGCCGAGCGCCAAGCGTGCGCGTCCCTTCGGGCTTAGTGCTACAAGCCCCTTTGCGGAAGTGCCGAATAGACGGTCGGCATCGGTTGTTGCCCCCTCCGGCACATCGACTTCCCACCGCACAACTCCATCGAGGACCGAAGAAAAACCCGCACCCAGCGGAGCGGCCGCCGCGCGCGGACCAAGCGCCAGCAAGAGCACACCGCCCCGATCCAACCAAGCCGCAAGTTCTCGTCGCTGCGCCGGGGTCAACCCGGGAACATCATCGACAACGAGCGCGCGCAGGCCGTCGAAGTCAGCACGGCGATCCGGCACGGATGCCAATGGCTGAGCTCTGACCGACATGCCCAGCGCCGATAAGCCCTTCTCCACCGGTGGCGCACCACCGGTCACGACCGACGCGCGGCTGGCATCGCTCACCACGCCCACTCGCGCACGCACAGGCGCTGCCATCACCGGAACCTCGTCGTTGGCCGCGACCGCGTCGCTCCCGGTCAAGACCACATTCCAATGCTCCGCGACGGAGTTGGCGCGTTTGGCCCGCTGCGGAAGGGTCAGACTCCAGCTCGCTGTTCCCGCGCGAGGGACAACCGGTACCTGGGCCATCACTTGCGTTCCACGTCGTAACTGCAAGTGCCGCGGTGCCGGCTTCGAATGGTGCGGTGCGGCCGAACGGTGACACGCCGTAGCTACCTCGATACGGCCACGACGACGCTCGGCTCTGAGTACCGCGCAGTCGTCCCGATCCCCTCCGAGTTGCGCGAGCGGAACCCAGAGCTTGGCCGGCGCTCGAACAGCAAGCGACGACCGGCTCGCACCATCGGCTCGGTCACTCAACAGGACCACCCGCTTGTCGACTTGGGGCAAGTCCCGCAAGAGCTCTTCGGCCAAGTGAAGCGCGCCCGCGAGATCCGTCGCTCGGTCCGATTGCCGTCGCTCCTCGAGCAGCCTCAATGCCGTCGCAAAGTCCCGGCTCGGCGCCAAAGCCACGCGCACGGGACGACCGGCGAGCACCAGCGCCACAACGTCACCACTGCGGAGCGATCCCAACAATTGCTGGGCGGCTTGTTTCGCCTTCGAGAACCGAGTCGCCCCCCGGTCGGATTCCGAAGTCGACCCCGGCTGCGCGCGCATGCTCGCGGAGTCATCCAAGACGACGACCACGGCGACCGATGCTCCGGCCGGTCGAGCCAAGCTCAAACTATCGCAGCGGATGAGTGGTGTCGCGCCGAGCACGGCCAACATACAGACCGCGCTGATGCGAATCGCCAGCAAGGCACGATCCTCGATAGCCGCCTTCTGTTGCGCCTCAGCCATCTGCGCTGGCACGAAGGCGATCCCAGCGAATGGTCGTTCCGTTGGAGGGCGCCGCCTCAACATGTGCGCCAAGAGAGGCACCATGGCAAACCCGACGATTGCCAAGGCCGCCCAGGTCACAAAACTCAACGTCGCACCTGCCCGATCGCTTCCACCACATCCCGGAGCACGCCGACGGGAGAATCGTCGCTCGCTGCGCACACCAGTCGTCCGCCGCGCTGCTCGATGGCCCGACGCCATTTCGCGACGTGTTCCCCCAAACGCTCCTTGTACGTTGCTCGTACGACGTCCGCGTCCGTTTCGACCATCGCCTTGCCTTCAACGCCCCGTAGACGGAGCTTCCCAGAAAACGACAGGTCCCGCTCCGAGGGGTCGAGCACTTGAACCAACACCAAAGCCCGTGGCGCAAGGGCCAATCCCGCAAGAGATGTGGCCGCCGTCGTGGGTAGATCGAGAAGGTCGCTGAGCACAACGACGATGCTGCCGCGCCGCGCCTGATGAGCCAAGGCGGCGACGCTGGCGTCAAAAGCGGTCGCGTCCCCCTGAAGCGGTTCCACAGCTTCGGCCGTCTCGAGGCGTTGGACGATGCGCTCGAAAGCCGCTCGTCCCGATTGGGCCCGCAGGACCGGTCTCGCGTCCGCGCTGAGCCAACTGAGCCCGACCGGATCTTGCCCGGCGATCGCCACACGAGTCAGGGCAGCCGCGATGAGTGCAGCATAGGCCAGCTTGGCACCCGGCGCCTTGTCGCCGCGCACGGCCATGGACGCGCTGGCGTCAAGACACAAATACAGGGCTCGGTCGGTGTCGGTTTCAAACTGTCGGATCATCAGGCGGTCGTGCCTCAAGAGGCTCCGCCTATCCAAGAAGCGCAGATCATCCCCAGGCACGTACGGTCGATGTCCGCCAAATTCGACGCCGGCCCCCCGGCGAGTACTGCGGTGCCGGCCCGCGAACAGTTCTTCTGCCACGAGCTGCGACTTGAGGCGCAAAGGTGACAGCTTGCCCCAGTCGATCGGAAGCAAGGCGCTCACCGTATGCCCAACCAAATTCCCGCAATCAATGCCGCCAGAAGCGCCACAACGGAAATGGTCGCCCACACCCGGCGCTCACCTCCGCTCTCCCGAAACATGACCAGACCCCGGCTCACGCGCAAACTCGAATGAACGCTGGAACTGATCGGTGCCTCGCTGACACGAATCGAAACCCTGGGCCGCAGCGGCACGGGCACATCAGACAACTTTGACTGCATCGTGGTGCCGACACTCGGCTTGTCCGCCGACACCGTGTCGTCGTTCTTCACGTCGACGATCGTGTCTTTCGCCTCCTGCTGACTCGGCTCATCGCTGCCAGGATCTTTCTCGTCATCTGCCAAACTCTCGATGCAAGCGGCCAATGCTTCGCCCATATGCCGGCTCGACGCGAAGCGATTTTCGCGGATCTTTGCGAGCGCGCACAAGGCCACACGATTCAGCATGCCAGGAATGACTCGTTCTTCTGCCTCCTCGCCCGGAACCGGAACCGCCTCGTAAAGGTGGGCCGTCATCGTCCCCAGGGCACTCGGACTATCGAAGGGCACCCGACCGACCAACAACTCGAAGAGGATCACGCCGGTCGCATAGACGTCGCAACGCGCGTCCAGTTCTTCGCCCCGCACTTGTTCGGGGGACATGTAGGCCGGCGTGCCGAAAATCATGTCGAGTTCGGTGAGAGCGGTACCGACGGTCTCTCCGTGGAGAATCTTCGCCAAACCGAAATCGACCACGCTTACCGTGAGACCTTCCCCGAAGCTCGGAGCATCCGAGCTCGGTTCGCTATCGATGAGAACATTCGACGGCTTCAAATCACGATGAATGACGCCTGCATCGTGGGCGACCTCGAGCGCTGTACATATTTGCCCCACAACGATCGCAGCTTCTATTGGGGACAACGGCCCGTGCTGCTCAATGAACGCGTCCAAGGACCCACCGCGTCGATATTCGAGCACGATGATCAGCATGCCGTCGTCCTGATCGATGCACTCGATCAGGCCACACAAATGAGCGCCCCGTAACCGGCCGAGGATGTCGACCTCGCGGCGAAATCGCCCAACGATTTGACGGTCCGCCGAAAGATGCGGATGAATCACCTTCAGAGCCACCTCGCGGCTGGTCGAAGTTTCTCGTGCGTGAAAAACAGTACCGGTCGTACCTTCGCCGACGACATCGAGAAGTTCGAAGCGCTCGGCCACGACATCGCCCATCCTCAGAGACTTCGGCAGTGTCATGGACTCGACCTCGGCCGTGGCGGCGCAGGTACGAGGTGCCGCTGACGTTGTCCGGGAACGACCCCGACCGTACAGGCTTCGAATATTTTTGGACTGTGTTCGATGGGGTCGAGAACACGGTCGGCGTCCGCCTCGCCCCAACGCTTGCACGCCGCCATCGCTCGCTGGCGTAGGCCAAGAGCAACATAGGTCACCGTGAGAAGGGCGTTGACAGCCGCGAACTGCCGTTGTGTGAGACGACCGTTGGCGAGCAAGGCTTCGCCACGCGCCACCGCCTCGATGTACCGACCGTGTCGTACGTCCGATTTCAGTTTTGGAATTTCGACCTTTGCCTGCCGTTGCGCGACGCGGGCGGCGCCCCCTAGCTGTGACCTCGCCCGGCTCGTCGCCTTGCGAGCTGCGACACGTCCGGCCTCGCTCAATTGCACATCGTGCAACGGAATCAGCAAGACCTCGCCATGCCGTAGGCGCGCTCGCTGCAAACCGTTGTACTTCGCAATGATCCAAGAGCGGTCACGACGACCCAAGAACCGGTAAGCCAAAGCCTGTGTCGTATCTCCGCGACGCGCCACGTAGCGAAGATTGTAGGGCAACACGATTTCTCGCCCCTCGGCAGGAGGGACCCATGGCTCCGCATCGTTGAGCCGTGCAAGCACGTCTCCGCGGCGAGTCCACCCGAGGTGCGCGGCGGCAATGCTGTGCCAGGTTTCCCCCCCGCTCACGATGTGATGGCCAAGGGCCGGAATCTCGAGGGGCATGCCGGCAACAATCGCACTACCGCGAGAACCGTCGAGACGATTGGCGGCAACGATCACTCGCTCGAACTCAACTCGCCCATACATCCACTCGGCGATACGTGGAATGCTCTCCCCTCGAACGACAATATGCTGAAACGCTTGTGCGGGCGCGGCCGTCGTGGCGCTCATCAGGACGAGCGCCCACCTTGCGACGAATAGCAATCGCCCCGCTCGAGTCATGCTGCTGACTCTAGACGAAACCGACGCTTGCCGCCCTCCCTGAATTGAGACACAGCTCCCACCATGAGGGCCATCGTCCAACGCGTCTCATCCGCTCGCGTCGAGGTCGCTGGAC
>JAPYTK010000193.1 GCA_029941785.1 Polyangiaceae bacterium
GTTCTTGAGGGGCGCGAGCCAAGGCTTCCAGATGGCGTGCTCCGGTGGCGCGTGCAATGTCGATGGCTGCGGTGAGCAGTGCTCGTGCGATTCCGCGGCGACGATATTCGGGGTGCGTGAGGGTGCAGGCGATAACCCACGTTTGCTCCCGATCAGCGGCGAAGCAGCCTAGCGTACGGTAGAGTCGCCGCGCGTAGATTTTCGGCGCCGAGAGCGGCCGACACAGCTTCAGCCAACCGACCAATGAACCGTTTGCCTCGAGCGCCACGACGCCCCATTCGTCACGAGCGGTGGACTGTCGCGAAAGCAGTTGCGGTGCGCCATCTTCGAAGGCTTGGCGGTTGCTGTTGCTGTCCTGGGCGCAGCGCTGCTGCCAGGCGTAATCGTCGCCGTCAAAGTGCCACCATTGACAATAACAGCCGCCGCCGGCAGCCTCGAAGAGAGTGAGCAGAGCCGCAAGGTCCTCGGGCTCAGCCTGTCGAGCGGTGACGGAGCTCAGCTTTGGCATGCCTGCGGGATGACCTCTCGGTCGGGAGCGGTGTCCTCGACGACTTGTGCGGCCTGAAACATCTGCTCCTCGGCAAAGGATGGGGCGATGATTTGGAGTCCGACGGGCAAGCCGCTGGCCGAACCCAATCCACAAGGAACGCTGATCGCGGCGATGCCAGCCAGGCTCGCTGGTAGGGTATAGACGTCTGCCAAATACATGGCGAGGGGATCGTCGAGCTTGGAGCCGAGAGGGAAGGCCACGGTGGGCGAAACGGGTGTCGCGATCAGATCGACGGACTGAAAGGCGTGCTCAAAGTCGCGTCGGATCAAAGTCCGCACCTGTTGTGCGCGACGATAGTAGGCGTCGTAGTAACCGGCTGAAAGAACGTAGGTGCCGAGCATGATTCGGCGCTTCACTTCGGGTCCAAAGCCGCCGCCCCGGGTGGTCTCGTACACCTCGCGTAGCGTCTGCGATCCATGCGCGCGGTGACCGAAGCGCACGCCGTCGAAGCGCGAGAGGTTGGACGAACACTCAGCGGTTGCGAGGATGTAATAAGTGGCTACCGCGTGTCGCGTGTGGGGCAGTTCGATATTGGAAATGGACGCACCGTTTTCTTCGAGCGCCGCGATGGCGCGGCGGACTTGCGCAGCGACTTCATCGTCGAGCCCATCAGCGAAATACTCCGCTGGGACTCCGATCCTCATGCCCGCCACGCCACGGCTGCAGGCTTCGCGATAGGCGCCCACTCGATGATGGGTCGTCGTTCCGTCGGCGGGATCGGCGCCAGCGATGATTTGCAGCATGGCGGCCGACGATGCGACATCGTGGGTGATGGGCCCGACCTGGTCGAAGCTCGAGGCGAAGGCGATGAGGCCGTACCGGGAAACCCGTCCGTAACTGGGCTTCACACCGACCGTGCCCGTCAGCGCGGCGGGTTGGCGCACCGAGCCACCGGTGTCCGATCCCAGTGCGCCGGCCGTCATGCGTCCCGCGACCGCGACGGCGCTTCCGCCCGATGACCCGCCCGGCGTTCGGTCGAGGTTCCAGGGGTTGCGGGCGAGGCGGAAAGCGCTGTTCTCGTTCGATGAGCCCATCGCGAACTCGTCCAGGTTGCTCTTGCCGATGAACACGGCGTCGGCCGCGCGCAATCGGGCGACGACGGTGGCGTCGTACGGGGGGCGCCACGGATCGATGGCCCGACCTTGTTGGTCGATTCCCTGGGCGAGGATCCTCGATCCCGAGGTGGTGGGCTGATCCTTCGTGCACAGAGCGTCTTTCAGGGCGATCGGCACGCCCGCGAGGGGGCCGAGGGTCTCCCCGCGCTCTCGGCGCAGATCGATGTCGCGTGCGCGTTGGAGTGCGAGATCTGCGGCCACGGAGAGAAAGCCCCCGAGCTGCCCGTCGCGAGCCGCGACCGCGTCCAGGCTTGCCTGGGTGATCGATTCAGCTGACACCTCGCCACCGCGGACGGAGGCGGCGATCTCGACGACGGAGCGCGGTAGCAGCTTAGGAGACATGGCTTCGTTCGTTTCGCGTCAGCTCTCGTCGACGAAAGGAGGGACGACGAACGCGCCGTCTTCGGCCTCTGGAGCTTGTGCCATCACGCTTTGGCGTGCGAGAGAATCCTGGGGCGTGTCGTCGCGCAACTGCAGCCGGTCGAGCTGAACGTGTGCCGTCGCTTCGACACCTTGCACATCGACCTGTTGCAGATCGGCCATATAATCGACGATGGCGCCCAGCTGCCTGGTCATTGCCTCCACTTCATTTTCCTCGAGCTTGAGTCGCGCGAGGCGAGCGATGTGAAGGACCTGAGCGCGGTCGATGGGTGACGAGGAAGGCATGTCGTACATCTTTAGTGTGTTGGCGCTGCAAAAAAGCACTGTCGAGAAGAAAAAACCAGAAGTTTTGACTGGCTGGCCGAACATCCTTGCAGCGAAGCGCTTTTGCGCCTGTTATGCTCCGCCCGCGAGCGAGATCATGACAAAACTGAGAACAACTTGGATAACGGCGGTCACGGTGGCCCTGGCCGTGGCGGCGTGTTCGGCAACCTCGAATACCGTCGACGACGATGGCGCTGGAGCGGGATCGTCGGGGACTTCGAACGACTCAAGCAGCGGGGCGCTCGGCACCGGTGGTGGCCCGGACAATTGGGACGGCTGCGGCGAGGCGAGCTACGGCAACGAGGTGCCGGGCACCATACTGATCGTGCTCGACCGCTCGGGCAGCATGTCGGACGACAACAAGTGGGGGGCCACGGTGGCGGCCATCAACAGCATGATCACCAGTGCGGCAGGCGACATGAACATCGGCCTGTTGCCATTCCCCTTGGGCGCCTACAAGGACCAAGCCTTGCTCCCGCTCTGCATGCTCAACCCCGCGTCCAATCCGAACTGTCCCCAGATCCTGGCTGACGGCGGTTGTAGCGACGTGGGCACGGTGGCCGATGTTCCGATCGCCCCGATCAACCAGAGCGGTGGGCCCATCGCGTCGTGGCTCAATCAGAATAACCCGAACGGCAACACGCCGACGCTGTACGCGATCAAGAACGGTGTTCAGATCGTGCGGGACTATCCCGCGGAGGGGCCGCGCTACCTGCTGCTCCTGACCGATGGCATCCCGACCACCCACACGCCGGCTATGTTTACTTTCCCCGAGATGTTCACCCTGTGTGGTGATTTGGCGGCGATTGAGGCCGAGGTGGCGGCAGGGGCGGCCGGCAGCCCGGCGGTCAACACCTTCGTCATCGGTTCGCCGGGCAGTGAGGGCGCGGGCGAGTTCTTGTCTCAGCTCGCGGTCAACGGCAACACACCCAAGAGCAGCAATTGTTCACCGGCGGCGGGTGATTGTCACTACCAGATCGGTACCGCGAATTTTCAGCAAGAGCTCGAGGCGGTGCTCGACCAGATCGCGGGCACCATCTCCAATTGCGTTTTCGACCTCCCCGCGGGCGAGGAGATCGATCCGAACATGGTCAACGTCGTGATCGAGACGGCCAACGGCAAGGTTGAGGTCTTCAGGGATTTGAGCCACCTCGATGGCTGGGATTACACCGACTCCTCGCAGACGCAGGTGCAGCTCTTCGGACCGCCATGCGAACTGTACAAACAGGAAAAGGGCAACAAAGTCATCATCGTTCTCGGCTGCAAGACCAAGCTCAAGTAGACACGACCTGTATGAAGGTCGCGACCTGGAACATCAACGGTATCAAGGCCCGGCACGATCGCCTGAGGGCCTGGCTCAGTGCGCACGAACCGGACGTGCTGTGCCTCCAAGAGATCAAATCGATCGACGAGGCGTTTCCTGGCGAAGTCTTCGAATCGCTTGGCTACCGGCTCGCGACCTATGGGCAGAAGGGCTACAACGGCGTGGCGCTGTTCTCCCGGCATCCGCTCGAAGATGTAACCCGAGGCTTTGAGGATGGCGAGGACGATGAGCAGGCGCGGTTCATCGGGGCCACGGTCATGGCCGATAGGCCGTTTCGGGTGATGAGCGCGTATTGCCCCAACGGCGGCTCGCTCGATTCCGACAAGTACCCCTACAAGTTGGCCTGGTACGACCGCATGCTCCGTTTCCTCGACAAGAAGCGAACGGCCTGGGGAGACGCGGTCCTGATGGGGGATTTCAACGTCGCGCCGGCCGACATCGATGTTCACGACCCTGAGGCCTGGTGCGGACAGGTCTCCTGTACGGCAGCTGAGCGCCAGCGGTGGGAGGGGATCGGGGCGTTGGGGATGCGGGAAATTTTTCGGGAGATGCACCCCGACGATTCAAGCTACACGTGGTGGGACTATCGCCAACTGGGGTTCCCAAAGAACAAAGGCATGCGCATCGACCATATCTTCACCACGCAGAATCTCGCGGATCGAGTGACCGCTTGTTACATCGATCGCCAAGAGCGTAAGGGAAAAAAACCGAGTGACCACGCTCCGGTCGTAGCCGAATTCGACTAGCACCCCGGGTCGTCGAGTCGGGGCCTACGAAGGGATCTGGCCCGTTTGCGGTGAAGGTGCTACCCGCGAGGTGAGCCTTTTCATGCCGCGCCGCTTCGACCCTCGTCCGATCGTCAGCCACACGACTCGCCCCGTGCGCAGGCTCATCTTGGTGACCGCCTTTGTGGCGTGTGCGGTCGTGTACGGTTCGAGTCCAGCACGCCAAGAAGGCGGGCGAAGCGAAACCTTGGTCCGTCTGCTGGCGAACAAGGGGCTCATCGCCAGCCCGTCGGAGGTCGTGTGGATGGACGAGCCGCCGTTCGCCCTGCACCGAGCGCTGAGCGGTTCGGTGCCGGCCGTGCTCCGAGCGCGGGCCGCGGCTGATGAGCCGAACGACATCTTCATGGTGCACGCTCGCTTGTCAAAAGAAGGAGCTCTGTTGTCCGCGAGTCGCGTCTTCAATCTCACCGAAACGAGCGCGGTGGATGAAGGGCCTCCACTTGGCGGACGCGGCCGGGCGGTCTTTGTCGAGCAGCCGCTGATGGCTGGCTCGAAGGCCGAACGGGTGCGGCTGATTGAATTCGGTTCTGCCGATAGTCAACAGCGCGATGGGTGGTCCAACGCCGAGCGCGTGAAGGCTGGGATCACACGTTGGCAACAGACCGGATCGTGGGACGGGATCCGACGTTACAGTTATTCGGTTGAACCCGCTCCGAAGCGGTTGACCGTCGTTTTTCGTGGCGACGAGTTGCGCGTCGCAGCCGATGATCGGACGGCGCATATCGATGTGCGCAAACCGCTCGGCACCCCAGAGTGGTTGACGGTGGAGCCGACCGTGGAGCGGCGCCCGGGAAGCCTCGTGACCTGGGCTGTCGATCGGGTGCGTGCGGAGATCGGTGACAACGCCATGCAGTACATCAAGGCGATCGCCTTCTCTGCTCTCGACGTGGTGTTGAGCGGTAAAGAGGCGGTTAGCAACGACACTGGCGAGGGAGATATCGCCGCGGATCTCGGCCAGGAATCTTTGGATCCCGTGGTGCGCCAAACGCCGGTCGATCCGGTGAGCGGATTTCCTCCGCCTCCCCTAACACCGTGGGTCAAGCCCACATTGCCCGGTGAAGGGCAGTGGCGGCCCAAGGACAAAGACCCTTTCATTCGTACCCTGCCCGGCCTGCCACCGGTGTTCTACACGACCTTCATTCGTAGTGACCGGCGGCGCAAGGTCACCCGCGTGTACATTGCGCTTTGGGATCCTCGGGTGGTCGAGCTGAACATGATGGCGGGGGTCGCAGAGCCGAAGAGCGCCACGGGGCAGACGGGCCCGGGGATCGTTCCGCGAGAGCCTAGCGTGATGCGCCGTCTCGTGGCGGCGTGCAATGCCGGCTTTCAGTCTCTTCATGGCGAATATGGAATGATGTCCGATGGCGTCGTGTACCTGCCCCCCAAACCGTACGCCGCCACCGTGGCGAAGCTGCGCGATGGCAGCATCGCGTTTGGAACGTGGCCCGATGACGCCACGATCCCCGACGACTTTCTCTCCTATCGGCAGAACATGACCGTGATGGTGCAAGACGGGAAATTCAATCCATACGGTCGTACGTGGTGGGGCGGGACACCGGACGATTGGGAGGACAAGACACATACCGTGCGCACCGGCATTTGTCGCACGAAGGAGAATTTCGTCGGCTACTTCTACGGCGCGGACCTCTCTCCCAAGGCTCTCGCTCGCGCCATGATCCAAGCACGCTGCGATTATGGCATCGCTCTCGACATGAACGCGGGCCACAGTGGGCTGGAGTATTATGTCGTCTCGCCTGAGGCGGAGATGAAACCGCTCGGTAGGCATGTCAACCGTGACTGGGAACGTGAGGGAGACGTGCGCGGTTTGGACGGCTGGAAATTTCGAGCGCGCCGCTTGATCCGTGGGATGGGCTTGATGCATTTTCCACGTTACATTCGCCGCGAAGGACGCGACTTCTTCTACTTGACGGCCCGGCACCTATTGCCGGGACCCCCCCTGCGCGTGAAGGACGATGCCGATGAGGCTGTGTTCGAAGTGAAGGGATTGCCCCAACATGGTTACCCTTACGCGGCCGCGCTGGCTGACGCGAAGCTGACCGGAGACAAGCCGGTTCGCGTTCTCAAGCTCGATCCGCGCCTCTTGACGGTCGATGAGAAGGAGGCGGTGCAGGGGGCCAAGGGAGCGGAGGCGATCGTGGCGGCGGTGCCACCGATCGTTGAACCGTCTTCGTTGTCGCTCTGGTTTTCCGATAACGCCGTTCGGGTATCCGCCGCGCCACTGGCGCGCGGCTCTCTGCGCCTGGCTACCGGTCGTTCGGTGTCGCCTCATGGCGTGGGCCGTGCGGCGTTGGGTGTTCAGGCGGACGAGGGAATGCTGGTGTATGCCGAGTTGACCCGAGACGGTGACTCGCTGCCCATGGCGACGGCGGCCGCGCTCGCGGAACCCCTACGGCGCCTGGGCTGCGGGGACATCATCGTGCTCGATGAGCCTTGGGGAATCGCACTTGGCGGCGATGGCGACTTGTCGGGAAAAGCCGTTCGGCCACCGGAAGATAGCGTTCGCCTCTGGCGCAAGGCCGGCGCGGGCGCTCGGCGCATCTTTGCCGACACACCGGTCGTCCCCCTGAAGCACTGGTTTCCACTTCAAGCCAAGAGGGTCCGGTATTTCAAGAAGCCGAAAAAGAAGGAGGCGCCATGAGCGAGCCGAGAATGTGCGACGTTTTCGTCAACGACGACTGGACGGATGGTCATCAGGCGCTAATATGTTCACCCACACTGTACGACTATAGTCAGACGGTATAACTTGCCCGTGAATATGGGCGCGGACGGCAGATCACTCCCCAAACAGGCTGAGATTTGATTATCGTCCACCCGGCACTGGGTTGTAGCTCGGCGCCTCTTGAAGTGAGGAAGAATGTCAGAGGACAAAGGCAGTGATCTGGACGTCTTCGAGGGTCTAGCGAAGAAGGACTCCACCCCGGCGTCTGTCGCGGTGCCGCCACCGCCAGGAACGCTCCGTGGCGGGCTTGCGCCACCATCATCAGGACCTGGACCTTTGCCCCCGCCGTCAGCGGCCCAGGCTTCCGCGGTCGTGGACGGCGCCGCGGTCGTGGACGGCGACGAGGTAGAAGACATCGACGAGGGTCGAAACACGCCGGTCGTCCCGGCGCCGACGGCGTCGAATCCGACGAGCGATGGTGGATCCAGTTTGCCGGGCCCCGGCGCCGCCGAGGGGACGACGGGCGACAGCGATGCGCCCGAAATGAAAGTCGACTCGACCGAGTTCATGAACGTGGACGATGTGGCCACAGACGACGGCCACGACGAGGGAAGTGTTTTGCCGGGTGAGGTGGGAACCGAGCTCGACTGGGATGACGAGGAAGAGCAGACTCAGGTGTTTGCCGCGGCCGCGGCCGGGGGTCTCTTCGGCGAACTCGCGGGCAAACGCTACGTCGCAGAGGATCCGGACGAGACAGCCAAGCGTGACGTGGCCAAGGTCGCAGCTCTGCTGGCCTCATCGGGGGGAAGCGCGGCTCCGGTTGGCGCCCATTCGGCCCCGCCACCAGCGGTGGCGCCAAACGTGCCGGAGATCAAGATCCCGGCACCCGCTCCGCTGCCCGCCGAGGTGCGGGGCGTTGGAGTCGGAGGGCACGCATCACAGGTTCCGAGTTGGACTCCTTCGATGATGCCGCCGCAACAGGGGCGCTCGAATACCTTCTTGGCGGTTGCTGCCTTGTGTGCCGTCGTTGCAGGCCTCTACTTTTACAGCAGCAAGTCCTCGGACGGCTCACTCGAAATCCTGGTAACACACCTCGGGAGCCCCGTAAGCGAGGTCGATATTTACGTCGATGGCCAGCCCAAGTGCAAGTTTTCGCCATGCAAGCTCGACAAAGTCTCGCCCGGCAATAAAACTGTGCGGGTAAAATTCGGCTTGTTCGCCGGAGCCCAGGACATCGAGGTGAAGAGTGGCGAAGCGGCGAAGCTGACCATCACCGTCGGGGGCGCGAAGGCCGCAGCGACGACCGCGACGTCGCCCTCCACCGCCGAGCCGGTCGCGCAAGACAAGGCGACCCTCAAGCTTGGCACCAAGCTCAAGGGGATCAAGGTCAGCATCAATGGCGACAGCAAGGGCGCGTTGCCTCTACAGATCAAGGATCTCGCGCCCGGCAAGGTCAAGCTCAAGTTTGACGGTGGCGAGGACTACGAGTCTCTCGAGAAGGAGGTCGAGTTGGCTGCGGGTGAGACCCTCAGTCTCGATGACGTCCAGCTCAAACTGCTTCGCGCGGAGGTGACCTTTGTGCTCAAATCGCCGGGCGCCGTGGTGAAGCTCGTGCGCAGCGACGGCACCAGCACGGTGCTCAACTTTGCGTCGGGCAAGATCACGAAGAAGCTCGAAGTGGACAAGAAGTGGTCGGTTGCCGCCACCCTGAAGGACCACCTCCCCTCGAAGAAGAAGATCGATCTTGGGGACGAGCCCGAGGTCGAGGTGACCGTGAAGCTCGAGCGTGACCGTTCGGCTGGAAAAACCGAGGCCCGCACAGAGGTCACCAAGAAGCCTCCGAAGAAGCCCGAGCCGAAGGATTCCGGAGGCTACGGAACGATCAACGCCAACTCGATTCCGCCTTCTCGCGTCATCATCGATGGGCGTCCGCGGGGCAGCACGCCCGTCACCGGAGTTCGAGTCACCGCGGGTAGCCATAGCGTTGTCTTCATCCACAAGAAATACGGACGGAAAGCGCGAAGGCTCACTGTAGCGGGCGGCCAGACGAAGACCGCCGTCGTTCGGTTCAAGAAGCCGAAGAAGTAATCACCGCGTCCGCCGCACTACGGCGTCCGCCGCCCTACCGCGTCCGCCGCCCTACCGCGTTCGCCGCACTACCGCGGGCTGTCGTTGAAGCGATTGGCCTTGTCGAAGCGCTGTGACCAGGTGCGCCAGGTTGTTGCACACTGCAGGTCGTCGCCGTGCTGAAGTCCGGCGCAACGCGCCGGCCACGTCGATGGGCCCAGCACGACCGCCTCCGTCGGATCGATGAACGGTAGTTCTTCGAGGAACTGGTCGAAGAAGGCTTTGGCGCGTGTGTTGGCCCGTTCAAACTCACGTTCGGTCATCAGCATTTTGAGGCGCCGCCGAATGTCGGCCTTCAGGGCTTCCTCTTCGCTGACGATCAGAGCGCGTTTCAAAAACCGGATAGCGGCCTCGCGGTGACCCGCACGTAGCAAGATGTTGGCTCCACCGAGGGCACGCCAGGTGATGTAGGCGGCCTGGGTACCTAATTCCGCTGCGCGAGCGAGGTAGGGGATCCCTTCTTGGCGCCACTTCTTGGCGACCTCGGGGTGTGTGTCTTCGAGATAGGATGCGGGAGCGACGTAGGATACGAACTCTCCCAGATTGAGCCACAGTTCAGCGTCCGTTGGCCGGTTCTTCACGCCCCGCTCCATGATCACCCTCGCCTTGAGGACTTCTGTGTAGGGGGTCTTTGCGGTCTGAAACGTGATGAGGGAATCGGCAAATCGGTAGGGCGTTCGCCATCGAGGGGCGAGCTCGTTGATGGCATCGAATAGCAGTATGAGATTCTCGAAGCGCCGTCGCTCAAAGGTGTGAAGTCCCGAGGACACCCTGACGTGCGCCCATAGCACGTCGGCGAGAGCGGCTCTGTAACCGAGCGACAGGTTGAGCAGCTGCTTCGGAGGGGGCATGAAGTAGACATCGTGCCTGGCGTTCACCCGGCGTTCGATGTCGAACAGTGAGCTGCGCACGGAGCGCACACCGAGCGCGGCGACGAGCAACACAGCGACGACCACGAGTCGGTCCACGTGGCGCTTTTTCACTCGACCTCCCGATCGACGAACATGCCCGGCAAGACGCGTGCAACTTGACCGGGAAGGCGCTCGCCCCGCACCTCGAAGGTGCTCGTCACGCCGTCACCATCGAGGTCGCCGTGGGCGCGTGCGACGAAGCGCATCGCCCCGCCCCCCGGTTCGAGTGCGCTACGGAACGAGAAGGAAAAATAATGGGGCCGGTCGAAGCCAAACTTGAGCGCGCGCCACGTCAGATGATGCCATGCTTCCGGGCGGGCTTCTGCGGCGACGCCCCGCGGTACTTGTTTGGGCGTCAGAGGGGCAGACGGGGGAAAGCTGATGTCCTGCGGTCTTCCTTCGGCATAACTCACCGCGGAGCGGACCATCCGATCGAGACCGTCGATCGGCTCGGTGAGCTTGGAGAAGCTCAGGTTTTGTACGAAGGCGGGCACGGCGACGACCAACACGCTACCTCCGATGGCGATGCTGACGGCAACTTCCGTGATGGTCCACTGGTGAGCCATGTGGCGAGGAGCTTAGCGGAATCCCATCCTTGTCGCCAAGCGGCCGTGCCCCCTGGCCGCCAAAGGCAGACAAAACAGAAACAGCCGCAGATGCGGCTGTTTCCTTGGCGCCGTCGTGCTGAGCTTCAGCCGCGCCGTCGTTCGAGCCATTACTCGGTCTCGCGCAGAATGTAGGTCTGCGTCTGAAGGACCAACTCGTTGTTGCGGATCATGCCACCACGC
>JAPYTK010000194.1 GCA_029941785.1 Polyangiaceae bacterium
CCATGCTGGGCCAAACTCCTACCCCTCGATCGAGGGAGTATGGTCCCGAGGAAGCGGCCGTTGAGGAGGATCTTCCCTTCGATCGACTGCAGGCAAAGTACCCTCTGGCACCAAGCAAGAATGCTTTTGGCACCGGCAAGGGCCGGCTCGGTGATGGCGTGCGTCTCCTACGGAAAAGCAAGGTCGGAAGCTTTACCGCATTCGTCCTGGCCGCGAGCGACGACGCCGCACTAGCCAAATGGCTGAAAGACCACGAACTCGTCAGTACGCCGAAGGCAGATCGCTGGCTAACGCACTACGTTCGAATGAAGTTCTATTTCGTGGCGCTGCGCTACGACCCGCCTAAAGAAACTCCGGCCACCGATGAAGTCGTGGCTGAAACCATCCGTATATCTTTCAAGACACCGGTGCCGTATTACCCCTATTACGAGCCGGAACCGGAAACGGGCCAGGTACAAGAAGAGCGCGTGCTGCAGCTTTGGCTGTTAACGAAAACCCCAGCGATGCCAGTAAGCTTGCTGACCGATGGGAAAACACATCGTTGGGTCCAGCCTCTTCATGGTGGCAAAACTTATTGGCTAAAACGTGAACAGATCCATAAGGACCTGGGGCCCATATTGAAAGGGTCACTGCCAGAGGGAAATATTTTGCTTCAGACCTTCCAAGATCAAAAGTCGTCGCGAAAAGGCTTCGGCGACATCGTCTTCATACCCGCGAAACGGCGCGTTTTAAGCAGTGAGCAGAATGCCGCGCGTGCTCCCCTCCTAGGTATTCTGGACCCCTCTTTCGTCCCCAAGAACTCAGCGCCCTGATCTCGTCAGATGTCCAGATACCGCGATGAGCTGGGTGCACTGCGAGCTCAAAAGGAGTTGCTGGAGCAGGAACTCGAAGCGCGGGACGTGGTAGCGCTCGTTGTTGTAGTAGGCGACAAAGTCGCGCAGGGCCGCTTCGAGCTGCCACGGAAAGTAGTAGGGGCTCAACTTGGTTGGCGTCAGGCTGGCGTGATGGAGCCGAGCCACCAGGACGGTCTGCTTGCAGGTGCGCACCACGTTAGTAACCATACTCAGCGGGCGGGCGCATCCCGTGGACTTCGTAGAAGGCACGCAGCTGCATCATCCTGCGCGATGCGTCGCGAAAGTCAGAATAAATATTGTCGATCTCCTTGGGGTCGCGACTTAGATTGTAGAGTTCGCGCGCACCGCGACCCGGGTGAGCTATCACCTTGAGATTGTCTGGAAACAGCATACCAATCTGTTGCCCCATTGAATCGAATACGATGGGACGCTGCAGCTCGACATCCTCTCCTCGAAGCAATGGCACCAAAGTCTGCCCCATCATGGGGCCGGGTGTAGGAAGGCCATAAAGATCGAGGAAGGTCGGCGCGAGATCGATCAGCGACACGGGCTGTCGTACCACTCTGGGCTTCAGCTTGGCGCCCCAAAACATCAACGGCACATGCACCGCTTCGTCGTACACGGTCCGCGCATGCTGTTTCGTGCCGTGCTCACCGAACGCTTCTCCATGGTCTGCGGTCACAATGACGAGCGTCTTGTCAGTTAAGCCACGACGTTCCAACCATGTCAGCATGGTACCGAGCTGTGCATCGACGATGGCAACCTCGCGCACATAGCGTTCGAATGCAGTTCCTTTTTTTCCGCCTAAGTTGTAGGGCGCGTGCGGCTCACCATGATGAGTGTAGAAGAATGTCGGTCCAGGGTGCGCCGCCATGTCGCGCCGGACGAGCTTCATCGCCCGTTGCACCCCGCCAGGCTTTCCTTTGAGTGGTTCGACCCGGAACCCTGCAGTAACGCCATACTCGGCCCACAATCCCCAATACGCATTGATGTTAACCGTTCGAATACCCCGTCGATCTAAAAGGTCTGGCACACGCGGAGACGGGTCCTTGTGCGGCCAGTGTTTGGTCTTCTGAGGGTGCTTTCTGAGCTGCCAATCGAGTTGTGTGGGGTACTTTCCGGTAAACACTGCCGACATCGTGAAGTTGGTCGACGGAGCAGGTGCACGTGCCTCACTGAACCAGACAGACTCCTTTTTGAGTCGATGGAGCGTCGGTAGTTTCTCGGCATAGGCATCGTCGAGAAGATCGGCACGCAGGCAGTCGATCACCACGAGCCATACAACGACGTCTTCCTCCACGAGTCGTTCGCTTGGTGGAATGTCGGCGACGGTATCGCGCTTGCTGAACCAGGGACGCCATTCTTCTGGCACCGTCACGGTCACCCCGCGCATTTGGGGCCAGTCTTCTAGTTCCGCGGTGTAGCCCATCCGAAACATCGCCACCGGGTTGCCTTGGATCTTGAAGAGCTCCGATACCACAACCTCTTTCGGTCGCACGATAACGCTCGCCCCGGCTAAGAGCACCAGGGCTGCGAGAGACCCCATTCGTCCCCTCGAAGACTTGGGTTTCAGCAGCCACGACCAAGCGGGTCGCCAGCCGTACAACGATGCCGCCATGATCACAGCGGATGCCCACAGGACGATGACGTGGAGGCCGCGATAATGGCTCACCAGGATCAGGTTGTTCAGACCCGCTATGACAATCCCGACGACAATTCCGATCGGCCGCCAGATACGGCGGGCCACCCGTCCGGATACCACCGCGAGCGGAACCACCGCCGCGACACAGAGTACCAACAGGGTCCGCCAAATCTCGAAGGGGCCATATCGGGTCAGGCTTCCCGCTACGCCGAGGAGATCCGTTCGCGCCGTGACGGCCACAAACGCGATGGAAACGATGGTCAGCATGAGCCACAAGAGCCACGACTTGTTGTTGAGCCTTCGTACACAGCCCTTTGCAACCAACGCCGAAACCGTGCCGGCCGCGAGCATATGTCCAGCATCGTAGCCGTGGTGATACAGGCGCGTCCCCCAGCCGCTCGCTGGCCATGGGATGGTAGCGGCGATGATTACGGCATTGACCAGCGCAAGAGCGCTCCACGCAAAGAGGACCGCTCGAGCCACCCCGATGGTTTCAGCGGATTCGTGGTCCATTGAAAATTTCGTCAACGCCCCACAGAGTATAGTCCCGATGAGGGCCCTTTTTGGACTTTTCGAGAGTTAACATAATGTCTCTTACGCGAGGTGGTTGGGGTGCGAGCAGGTAGACAGCTCCACACCGCCGCCTTCGATTTCGATGAGCTCTTGGGTGCGGTGCCAGACGCGCTCGCGGAGGTAGGTCGCGACCGACGCAGTGAACCGTAGCTGGTAGCGGGTCATCTCGCCGCCGGTGAGGACGCCGAAGGCCGCGCCGTCGAGCGCATCGGAATCGTAGTCGGCGGGCGGCTCGACCTTGTCCTTCTTGACGTCGTCGCCGCGAAGCGCGCGGGTGATGATCACGCCCCACGCCCACCTCAGTCGTCGCTCAAACAGTACGTCGGCGCACCGCGATTCATCGAGATGGGCTCGCACGATTGGCCCTTGTCGCAATCGCTCGCGGCCCTGCACGGCTTGACGCATTGATTGAAGGGAGAGGGAATGGGGTGGTAGCCAGACCGGCAGGTGGGGCCGTGTCCCGGCTCACCACGCGCGCACGCCGCGTACAGCTCGCAGGCCGACGAATAGGTTCGGTAGCAGTCTTCGTTGACGTAGGTTTCGCGACAGTCGGGCTTTTCGTTTTCGGGCACCTTCAGTCCAGCCGTCAGCTCCTTCCATTCGCACTTGCAGGCGAAGTCTCGCATCGTCTCGCTGACGTTTTGCTTCGCCGGGTCGAGCGGCGACTTGGCCCCCGCGAACGAGCCCAGGATGGTCGGCTTGTTACTGCCGCGCGGCCACACGAGCACGAGCTGGTGGCTCTTGTCGGTCCACGAAAACACCGCCTTGAGGTGTATGCCCTCGACGAAAGGCGTCACCAAGGAGCTCACCCCGCCCGAGGCGAAGACATAGGTACCCAGTTTGTCGCCGGCCACGACGCGCACCCGCCTCGGCGTGCCGCCCGTGTCGTTCTTGCCGCGGCAGCTCACGCGCAGCCACTCGCGCATCATCTTCGTCTCGCAGTTGAGCGCGGTCGATCCCTTGACCGTCACCTCCTTGGTGACGGTGTTCCACTCTGCGAGCGTAGGAATGGCCGAGCGCCCTGGGATGCTCGGCGCTTTCTTCTGGTTGGCCTTCGCCTTTGCCTCCCCCGGCTTGGCGTCGGCGGGCTTCTGTGCCGAACCGGGAGCCGACGCCGGTTTCGTCGGAGCGTCGGCCGCGCCCTTCGTTGGGGCAGCCTCTTCGGTGTCACCTGGCTTGACGGCGTCACTCTTCTTGTCGCAACCGGCCGCTACCGCGCTGAAGAGCACAAACAAGACGATGAGGTATGGTGTGGCATCATGGACGTGGGCGTTGCACCAAACATCATCGCCCGCAATTGGGCTTTGGCCTCGGGCGGCTATTGTTGGCGCGCCTCGCCTGCGTCGATGGGCGCGTCGCTACAGGCGAGCAGAAAGATGGGCAGGCAGGGGAGTTGGGCAAGTCGCGTGGCAGAAAACCTCGTCAATCGCATGGTCGCGAGGGCAATTTAGGCTGTACGCGCGCTCCCACGTAACTCTAAGGAGCCCAGAACCCCGCGGGCTGTGTCAGATTAATGCGCGTATTCCGCCGCTCAACTGCGCCCTGCAGCAAGCTACGCCGTTTGTCGCATGCGTAGGAATTACGTCAACTTCCTCGAGGGCCCAATTAGGGCTTTTGCGTTGGCTATAACTCCTATCTGCGCGACCTGTTCTGCTTCTTACTGCAATGGCCGGAGCACCGGATGTTCGACATCGCTCCAGTCAATTGGAAGCAGAGAAGTCATTCGCACGAGCTGCCGCTGTGAGCTCCACCTACGCCAACCGCAGTGGCGGCTGCGTCCCGAGCGACGAGGCGGCGGCGAACTCGTGCTCCGGGTTGACACGTAGTATGGTCCCGGGCGTGACTGCTCCGGATCCCAAGCCACGACGGCCGCCCGGACTGGCCGCGACACACGCTGCCGTCACCGCTGGAGCGATCCTGGCGCTCATCGATGTTGCGTTCGTGGTGCTGCTCGTCGACGACGGCGCCAACACCGGCATGCAGCTGCACCACACGGCCTACGTGGCCGGGCATGCGCTCCTCTTGGGACTGCTCGCCGCTACAGCGATCGCCGCGTGGCAGCGTGTTCGACGCCCAGCCGCGACGGCGGCGCTGGCTGGCCTGGCCCTGGTGGGGACTTGGCTATGGCTGAGCGAGGACTTGCAACCGCGCAGCGCCAAGCTGGGTGAACAGTTCGGCGTGCCGCCGATTCTGTGGCTCATCTTGCTGGTCGTCGTCGCCGCCGCCCTCGTCATCGCAGCCTTTAGCGGCGGCCGCTGGTTGCGACGCGGTCCACGCTGCCTGCTCGGCATCGTTTTCGCCGTTTTCGCCGGCTTCGCAAACCACATGGTGCTCAGGCGCAACTACCCGGGCGTGCACCTGCACGTGGATGTGTTGGTGATCACGCTGTTGACCGCCACACTCACGGGCGAACACGCGCGTCGCCCTCGCTCAACCGGCTGGTGGGGCCGCCTCACGGTTGCCACCATGGCGGCGTTCGGCGTGTGGAGCGTGACCTTTGCACCACCGAGCAGCGTGGTGGTGCGAGCGCTCTCTTGCTCGGGCAACAGCCTGGTGCCCTTCGTTGCGCGCGCTCACGCCACCGTGCGCAGCTGGGCAAGGACCTACGCAGAACGCCGTTACGACGACGAACGCGCCGACCGGCCACCAAGCCAACCCGCCCTCATCGAAAAGCCTATTGTGCTACTGGTATCAGTAGACTGCCTACGCGCCGATATCGTCGAAGCGGAACGCTACGCGCAACGATTACCCACGCTGCACGCACTGCGCCGACAGGGAGCTTACTTCCGTGCATTTCGCACGACGGCGCCCGCCACCATCGTGGCATTGTCGTCCGCGTTCACCGGTCGCTACTTCTCCCAGCTGTATTGGTCGACGCGTGCCAGTTGGAGCGAGGCGTGGCCACACCGCGACGAAAGCGAGCGCGTGAGCGACATCCTGAACCGTCACGGCGTCGACACCGCCTTTGTGCATGGCGTGTTTTGGATGGCCCCCGAGCGCGGCATCGTAGGGCACTTCGGCGAGGAAATCGACGTGCCGCCTAAAGGAGGCGATAAGTTCCCGCACGCCGAGCCGCTGACCTCCGCAGCCCTGAGGCGCGCCAAGGGCCAAGCGAACACCGCGCTGCTCATCTACATGCATTGGCTCGAGCCCCACGCCCCATACGACTTGGGCGGCGCGCAGGGCCCCGCTTTTGAGCGCTACCTACGCGAGGTGGAGCTCGTGGATCGACAACTCGCGCGACTTAGTGCCTGGGTCGACGAGACGCCGCGCGCGCTACTCATCGTCACATCCGACCACGGGGAAGCGTTTAACGAACACGCCAGCGCAACCCACGGCGGCACCCTGTATGACGAGGTTGTGCGCGTTCCCTTCATCGTCTACGGCTCCGCCATCGAGGCGCACATCGTGGACCAACTGGCCGGGCTCATCGACTTGGCCCCCACGCTACTCGACCTCTTTGGCCTCACTACGCCGAAGGCCATGATGGGGCAAAGCCTCTTGCCCGCGCTGCGCGGTGCGCCGCTTCGCGATCAACCCAGCATCATAGACGGTGGCCGGCTCACGCGCGCCATGGTCTTCGCCGATGGCTACAAGGTAATCCACGACCGGCGCATGGGCGTCACCGAGCTGTACGATCTGCGCGCGGATGCTCGCGAAGTGCGCAATCTCGTTGACCTGCTGCCGGCCGAGGCGCAGATGCGCAAAGGCGCCTTGCAGAAGATCTTCCGGCGCTACGAGCTGCGGCGCCCAGGCTACACGCTTCCCTTTCGTCCGCCCTAGCACAGCGTCGCCAAGGTCGTTGCGCGAGTCTATTTGCCACCGCCGTAGATGGGAGAGCCTTGGCCGCCGTAGACGGGGGCCGAAACCGGACGCGGCGGTGGTGGCAGATAACTCCCTGCCTGCACACGGTGCGCGGGCACGCCTGTGACGCCGCTGAGATCGTAATTGGGGGGAGGCTTCACCAGAAACGCGGTGACGTTGATATTGGTATTGAAGCTGGCGTTCACGTCGACGAGGGCAGGCATGGCAACGAGGGGATCCAGGCGGTCCACGCGGTTGTTCGTCAACGACATCTTCTTCAGCTTGACGAGCTTGTCGATGCCACGAATATCCGTGAGCTGATTGCGATCGATCGCCAGTGCCGTCAGCCCGGTGAGGGTCAGGATGGCGCCGAGGCAACTCTCGAAAAGTCCACACGGGCCCCGGGACTAGACCCCCGGGGCCCGTGACGCTTGGGTGGCGGACCGCAACTCAGCCCCATCTGGATATCGCCGGCGCCGGTGGCGACCCCTGCCCAATGTGATCGTCGATTCCGCGCGGACCGCCAGCCGCGCCGCGACAGTTTAGGGGAGTTGTAACAGCTTGTAACGACTCGGCTCGAGGTCTTGCGAGCGGCGCCTAGGCTACACACGAGGAAGGTCCCGCCGGTAGGCCGCAGCGGTTTGCAGCTGAGGTTGTCCCAGCACCTACTTGACTCGATCACCAATCTCTTCCCGACCGCGAAGACCTAGCCACGCAGGATGATACATGACCTTTTTCCGTTTTCGAGCGAAGCAACGAACACCCTCTCGTCCTCTCGCCAGGCGGAGCCCTGAGACTTGACCTGTGTCCTGCGGACGATCACCAAACCGTTCGCTCGTCGGCGTCTATCGGCTCTTCTGCCTGCCGCCGAGCGCGGGTACAATGGAGGGGACGCACATGGCGCATGGGGGCTCTCGTCGCCGCCGTACTTTCGAGCACGACGGGGTGTTTGGCTGAGGTGAGCGACACGGATCCCATCGACACGGACGGGCTGTTGGCCGACACGTTGAAAGGTGGCGGATCACCGGCAGTGCCAGTAGAGATCGCCCCAGTCGAACAACCCGAAGGCCCACCTCAGATGGGGGGCGCGGGCGACGCGTGTTTGCAGGCGTGCCTGGACCAGCTGGTGGTAGCCACCGATAAATGCGACGGAAACTCGTCGTGTCAAAGCAAAGCGGTCGAGAAGTACACGGCGTGCGCGCAGGCTTGCCCCGGCGACTACCCGGATCCAGGATCTCCAGGCTTCGGCAGCGGGAAGTAGGAGCGTGCTGTCGTTTCGTCTCTACATCGCAGGTTTCGTCGGCCTTCTATTGTTTGTCGCGTGTGGCGAACAACACGATGACGGCGTGGGAGTCTTCTCACAGGAGTTGAAACCGAGCCAAAGCACAACCGGCACAACGGGCTCCAATGAAAAGGGCGAAGGAGAAGGCGAGCCACCGGTGATCGAGCCGGGTGCCGGTGGTTCGGGAGGCAGCGCGAACGAGGGCGGATCTGACCAAGCCGGAGGTGCGGGCGGCGGAGGCACGGAGAGCGAGATTCCGGACCCGAAGCCGTGCGCTTGCATCAATTCCGGCTTTCAGGCATTGGGCCCTCCAGGCACGAAAGGGAAGATCGACGGCCCCGGCTCGACGGCCAACGGCACCTATCAGGTACTCGCAAACGACTGCCATACGGTGAAGCTCAAGATCAATACGGGCTACATCAAAGTCACGATTTCGCTGAGTCAAAACGAGGTGGAACCATGCGAGACCACACTGACCGTGACAGGGAGCATTGAAGGCAAACCCGTCAAATATTCGTCCACAGTCCAGATTGTGGAGGTCGTCACAAGCTTCGATTCGTGGACGGAGCTTCAGCCTTCGGACATCGCATTTTGGAATGGTACTTCAGGAAACTCGATGACCATCGAAATCGACGGTTATAATCATACGTTCTCTCACTAGCCGCTCAGACTATAGTCCCGTCTTCTCGAGGTTTACCGTCATCTCTCTTTTGGGGCGCGGGCTGTCGAGGCAATGCGACAAGCACCGCCGGCTCAAGCCCACAACGCTCGACGCTATCCCGTCGTGTCCAGAAACGCATCGCGCTGCATTGGTCTCACGATTCCGCGTCATTAGGTAGAGAGCATAGTCCCCATGATTGCCCTTCTTGGCTTTTTCCAGAGTTAATATAGCGTCTCTTATGCGAGGTGGTTGGGGAGGGAGCAGGTAGGCAGAATTTCGTTGACGCTCGACACGGACCCGCGGCTTTGCCGGGTCTCTTCGTGCTCGTGACGCCAACTGAGGGGGAATTGTGACCAAGTCGAAAAAGAACTTCGCACCGATCCTCGTCATCGGGATGTTGGCGATGCTGACGGCGTGCGCAGGGGCAGAGACGGAGACCGATGACGGTTCGGCACTTCGGGGCAAACGCGGCGAGTCGTGCCGAGCGCGGACCGACTGCGAGTCCGGGCTGGCCTGCATTTCGAACGTCTGCGGTATCGAGAGCTTCAACTTGGCGCCGAGCGGCAAAGAGTGTGTCCTGGTCGAGTGTCGGCAAGCGGATGATTGTTGTCCGGATCCCCCAGCTCAGTGCAGCGGTTGGCAGGTCGACTACAGCCAGGGCGACACGTTCGCCTGCGAGCAGTACAACAACTTTTGCGTGTGTGACGCGACCAAGGTCTCGTGCGTGAACAACGCCTGCCAACAGGTATGCAGCACCATCGATCCCTGCCCTTTCGGCCAGATCTGTAACGCGGGCAAGTGCGGCGAGTGCGCCACCGTCGCCGATTGCGCAGCCGACGAAACCTGCACCGCGAGCAAGTGCGTAAGCAAGTGCTCGTCGAACTCGGACTGCGCCTATTTTCACAGCTGCCAGAACGCCGTGTGCAGCGAGACCGGATGCACCACGAATCTGGAGTGCATCGCGGCCACACAAAATGTTCAGGCCACCTGCGACGAAACCAAGTGCAGCGTGCCGTGCCAGACGGACCTCGAATGCGGCAACCCGACCAACTACAACTTCCAGGCCTGCGTGAGCGGTGCGTGCATCGACATCGGATGCGAAACCGACGAGCAATGCCGCATCGCGTTTATGCTCCCGCCTGCCGCCGGCATCGAAGCCGAATGCCGCACGGCGACCCCGTAGCCACCTGCTCGCGCGTCTCTCGCTCCGCAGCCTACCGGAGCGGGCCGTAACAGCCGCGCAGGTTCGCACCGGCCCTTCCTTCTCAGGGCTGCTCGAAGGCATCCAAGCCGTCGAGTAGCGGTCGCACATCGGCCCAGGGCACCCAAGTGTTGGCTGCGTACGCGGACCCACAGGTGCTGGGGTTCCAGCAGAGGTTCCACAGGAGCACGGCGCTCGTCTCCTGGTAGGTTTGCCCGATCTGGGCGTAGCTAGCCGGGTCGGTCCAGTAGGCGCACCGCACCCCGTGGCTCGCCGCCAGCGTCTTGCACTGGTCGAAGCCGCCCTGGCCGGCGATGTACCATGCCAGGGCGATGTAGTCGGGCGTGGCTCCGTCGGATAGCAGAGCGGTGAGCTGGCTGGCGTAGATCTGGGTAACGATCAGGCGCAGATGCGGATTCACCGCCCGGAGGTCGGCCTGAAGAGCGTTGAGCGCCTGCGCCTCGAGCCCTTCTTCGAACTCGTCAAAATCGATGCCATCGATGCCCGCCTCGGCCAGTTGTACCAGCCAGTCACTCAGCGCCTTCCAGTCCGACCAGAACGCTTGGGGCGCCCAGCCGCGAGCAACGTCGACGTAGGCGAGCAGCCCGGCCTGGTGGATGGCATCGATGCGGTCCTGCCGAATGGGTGCCTCCCAGGTACCGTCGGGCTGCTCGGCAATGGACTCGAACAAATCGAAGCCGGCGATCATCACCGCGCGGGTTGTGCCCGGTCCGGCGAGCACGGCGTCGAACTCGTCCTCAGTGAAGCCGCCGACGAAGTACGTCGGTACGGTTCGGGGCCAGCGGTCGGGATGGCCAATCGTCAAGGCTGCGGCCTCCGAGTGGATCGTCGCACCGGTCTGGTCCGACAGCTCGAAGGTCACGTTGTAGTCACCCACGCGCAGGTAGTGGTGGGTGACGGGAGCGACCGCCCCCTCGACG
>JAPYTK010000195.1 GCA_029941785.1 Polyangiaceae bacterium
ATGTGTGGCCGCTCACCGGTGCCGCGCGGCGGGTGGTGTGCCTTCGGTCAATAAGTGCTTGATTTGCACTACAAAGAGCGCTCGTGAAGTTGGCCCCTCGCGGCCCGTCGTGCGACGCCAGGAATGGGTAATCATGGCCGCTCGTCGCACGGAATCCGAACTCGTTCAGCTGCGGAGGCTTGCCCAGCAGGCTGCGCGTCGTCGTAAGGAGCGAGCGACGACGGTGCACCTGCTCGCGACCTTGTGTTCTGTCCAGGGGCCCGCGCGAGAATTGCTCAGGGCGCGGGGTCTCGACGAGAAGCAGATCCTGCGTGGCGGTCGTACCTTTGATGAGCCAGCGAGCGGGGCCATCGAAGAGGTGATCGCCGCATCGAAAGACCTCGCCAAGCGATCCGCCTTTCCCGTCGCTGAACCGGCCAAGTCGATCGCGGTTTCTCGACCGGGTGGCATTCACGTTCTCGTCGTGCTGCTCTCGAATCGCCATTGTGCGGCCTACCGGGCTCTATCGCAGTGCGGTGTCGACGTGGCCCGCATGCGTACCGCCGCGACACGTATTGCCGTGGGAGCCGTCGCGCCGCCCCGAGCGATGCGCAGGGACTCCGGTGCGGAGGCTGCCGCGGTCGAGCGGTCGAGCGCGGCGACGCCCACCCCAGCACGACCGCCGTCGAGCGGGCCTGCCAAGCCCACTCCGAGAAACCGAGGACGTGGCACGGCCGTCGAAGTTCCGCTCGTGCCGCCCTCGACAGCGCCAAAACGCCGCCGGCCGGTTCCCACGGTCAAGGCGACGTCGAAAATCAAGGCGCCGGCCCGAAAGAGTGCTGCGAAGCGGGGCGAATCGTCCCGCAGCGCGGCGGGTTCGAAGGTTTCGCGGAAGGCTTCTGCGCGCAAGACGAGTTCGATGAATCAAGGACGCAGGACCCCAAGAAGGGCTTCCGCTCTCGAACTCAACGAGCGCACCTTTCCCAACCTGGTGGCCTTGGGTCACAACCTCACACTGTCTGCGTCGCGTGGCGAACTCGACAAGGTGGTCGGGTGTGAGCCGGAGATCGAACAGCTACTCGATGTGCTCGCCAAGCGGCGGGGCAATAGTCCCTTGCTCGTGGGCGCTCCGGGCGTAGGCAAGACGAGTGTCGTTTACGGACTGGCGTACGCCTTCGCCGAGCAGGTGCGCAGAGGAGGTGAGCCACGTTGGATCATCGAGCTACCCATCACGGAGTTGCTCTCGGGAACGGGTGCCCGCGGAGCTCTGGCCGAGCGTCTGGTCGCGTTGCGGGCGGAGTTGCGCGCCGCGGGCGGCCGAATTGTCCTGTTCATCGACGAGCTCCACGAGATGCTCGCGGCGAGCGGCGGCGACGAACTCGTCGCTGAGTTGAAGGCCGCTTTGGCCAAGGGGGAATTGCCCCTCATCGCGACCACCACGCCGGCCGAATACCGGCGCGTGATCGAGAGCGACGTGGCGCTCGCTCGTCGCTTCAGCGTTGTCGAAATCGACGAGCCAAATGAAACGGACGCGTTTCTCGTGTTGCGGGCAGTGTGCGCGGGCTTGAGTAAGCACCATCGAGTGAAGTTCAGTGACGAGGCGATTGCGAGCTCTGTGGCTTGGTCTCTTCGCTACCTGCCTGGCAAGGCATTGCCAGACAAGGCGGTGAGCGTGCTCGATCTGGCGGCAGCACGGCTCAAGCGGCGGACCGAGCGAGGTACGCCCGAGGTCGTTCCTCAACACATTGCCGACATCGTGTCTGAGCTTGCCGAGGTGCCGATCGAGCGCTTGTTGCAAACGGATGGGGAGCGCATGCTCCAAATGGATAGCCTGTTGACCGAGCGTGTCGTGGGCCACCCTGAGGCCGCGGCGCGGATCGCGGCCGTCTTGCGGCGCAACGCGGCTGGTTTGTGCGGCCGACGGCCGATCGGGAGCTTTCTCCTCCTTGGGCCGACCGGGGTGGGAAAGACGGAGACGGCGAAGGCCATCGCCGAGATTCTCTTTCATTCGCCCGACGCGATGACGCGGGTCGACTTGTCCGAATATTCCGAGTCGCATGCAGTGGCCCGGCTCATTGGTGCGCCTCCAGGTTACGTGGGGCACGAATCGGGTGGTGTCTTGACCGAGTCGGTGCGCAAGCGCCCGTACCAAGTCGTGCTTCTCGATGAACTCGAGAAGGCTCACCTCGATGTGTTGCAGAGTTTTCTCCAGGTTTTCGATGAGGGTCGCCTCACCGATGGCCGTGGCCGGACGGTGGATTTTACGCACACGGTGATCGTGATGACGTCGAATCTGGGGGCGTCGGAGATCGACGCCACCTGTCGTCAACAACGAGTCGGCTTTTCTGGTCGCGCGAATGCGCACGATGGGTTGGAGAAAGAGCTTCGCGATATTGCGAATCGCGCGGCGCGGACGAAGCTGCCACCAGAATTATACAATCGCATCGACGAGGTGATTTATTACGCGCGGCTCGACCGAGCACACGTGGCACAAATTGCTGAACGGCTGATCGCGGACTTGGCCCGGCGTCTTGATGCTCAAGGGATCGCCATGGATATCGAGCCTGAGGTTGTGCAGCGGCTGCTCGATCGAGGAGGCTTTGACTCGTCTCTCGGCGCTCGGCCTCTACGCCGTGCCATCGCGCGTTTGCTCGAGGCACCGCTTGCCGACATGTTGTTGCGTGGAGAGCTCCGACCTGGCTCGGTCGTGATGGTTGTTGCCGAGGGCGAAGGTCTTGGTTTCGACGTCGTCGACGCGAAGCAACAGACGGCTTGAAGGGGCGTTACTTCGCGATCTGCGTATGGCTTGCGAGGCGCTCGTGGCTCGCTTGGATGGCGTAGCGGTATGATTCGCGACGAACGGGGTCGCGCAGGACCTCATACGCTTCTTCGAGTAGCTCGAGGATCATGATGACGTCGTCGGCCAGATCGGCGGTCGCCGCAGTGAGCAATCGGCGGGGTTCGAAAAGGCGTCGGCCGTCGACAAATGCGCGCCGGATCTCGTAGCTCGTTGCATCGCTCGACACGCCGAGAACGCTGAAATAATCGCCGTCGTCGACAAGCGAGCGTCGCGCGCCCACCCGCTGGCGAATCGACAGAGCATGTTGTTGTTCCGGAGATTTCGCGACGACGCCTGGCGGCGACTCCGGGGTAGGCTCCTCGTCGACTTGCTCGATGCTGGGCAAATGACCTTCGAGCTGAAGGATGTGAAGTGCGGTGATGGCATAGGCGGTGGGGGCCCGCTCTTCTTGGCGTGTTCCTAGCCAGCTGCTCAAGGGTTGCCCGGCGGCGGAGCGAACGAGCTGCAGCTCTTCGATTGGTAGCGCGGCTTCGGTCACCATCGCGAGAAAAGGCCCAGAGTGCACCATGCGATCGGGCGGACCCAGTCGTCGTAGTGCCTCAATGGGTTCGAGCGTGCGGCGTACAGCTTCGACGAAGACTTCGATGCCCGCCGCGCCACCGAACACGTTGGGCTCGTCCCGCAGGATATCGGGCAGTTGGGAATTGAGCTGACATGTTGCAGGTCCGTCGCCGAAGGCGCGACAAATCAACCACTCGGCGTGTGCTCGCAGGGCGGGCCACAGATCGTCGGGGCCGAGAAACCCGCGCGCGATGAGGGCGGCCGCGGCTCGTCGGCCAGCGAGTGGTAGTTTGTTCGCCGGCAGAACGGCAACGATCTCGCGTGTGACGTCGCCTCGGACAACGAGGAATTCGACCAAGGAGTCTTCGGCGGCATCGCTGGAGGCGGTGACGATGTCTCCGTCGCGCAAGACGACCGTCCGCTCGGTCCCGCCGGGGCCTTCGAAGTGCAGCGCTCCGGTGACTCGCAAGCGGATGGCTTCGGCGAGCAGTTCGATGGGATCGCCTCGCCGCCGTGCGTGATAGAGCCGCTCGGTGGTAGGGGCCGTACCGCCGCGGATGGGGGAGTGGGAGATCATTGCCACGTCGCTTGGCGGTAGCGGGCCAGAGTCGTGTGTGCCGCTTGGGTTGACCGGCACCGTCCAGTGCTGCGCTTGCGTCGGTGGCGCGCTCTCGCTCGACTCGCCCAGCGGGGTCGCGATGTCTTGCGCCGGCGTTCGATCGGACGGGTGCGATGGCCCGACAATCGTCACTGATTTGGGGGCCGGACCCTGCGATGGTCTGCCCGTATCGTGTGGCAATGGGCTCGAGCGAAGAGGTGCGGTGCTGTCGAGAAAGGCCGACTCGCTGTGGTTTGCGGCGGACGGGACGGGCGCGCTTCGTCCAAGGACTTCGGCGACGTTGTCGAGCATGTCTCGCGGCACTTCGATGAAGGCGTCATCGTCGGGCCCACTCTTGGGAAATGCCGCGGGCCTCCGGCTGCTTGCAAGTTGCAAGAGCTGAGCGATGTCGTCACTGAGCGCGGGATGATCGTCGTCGCTTCCGCCACCATCGAGCAATCGCGCAATTTCAGGCAGATCGCTCAGCTCGGGAAAGTCACCTGAAAGTGCCCCGTCGTTGGACTCAGGATCTGGTGTTGGTGCCAGCTGTGCCGGGTCGCTGCTCGGTTGCTTGTCGTCCGCCACGCGACGACGATACTACGTACCGCATTCAGTTTCGGACCGAATTCCAGTAATAGTCGGAGCGATGATCGATTCGTTGCGTGCCGTTTTTGGCGAGATCACGTTCTTGGAGCTTGCTCTCGCGGCGTGCTTTTTCCTATTTGTCCGCCTGTACACTTGGGCGCCCGCGATTGGCGAGGTGATCGGCGGCTTCTTGGGAGGCGATGGCGATGGCGACAAGGAGCCGTGACTCTCGACGCTCGCGCGCTGGCTGGATCGTGGGGGCCCTGCTGGCGCTTCTCATTGTCGGGTCCTTGTGGCTGAGACGCCCCACATCGCGACGAGGCGTATGGCTCTCGGCCATTCCTGCCGAGGCGTTTCTCGTTGTGGATATCGACGTGGTGGCTTTGGGCCGGACGGCGGTCGGGCGCGCACTGCTCGGTCGTGGGCGGAAGGCTGTCGGTGCGGAGGACGTCGGCGCCGTGTGTGGGGCTGATCCTTTGGAGGGTGTCACGCGGATGGCGATCGTCGTTCCAGGCGAAGGGAGCCATGCCGGGTTCGGGCTGTTCGCTACTGGCGCGTTACATCGCGGCGGTCTGCTTGCGTGCGCGGAGCGCTTCATCGTGGCTCGAGGGGGCCAGCCACAGCGCCGCACGGTGGGGTCCTTTGATGTCGTGCGGGACGCGAAAGGTGCGGTATCTGCGGCTGAGATTGCGATCGACGATCAAGGGCTTCTGATCATCGCTGAGGGGGCGTACCTCAACCAGAGCATCGCGACCGCGCGTGGTCAGCTGCCGTCGCTTCGGGATGCGCGAAGCCTTCACGATCTTCGCGACCAGATGGGGGAGGGCGAGGTTCGTGTGTCCGCGGTATTCAGTCCGGCCCAACACATTCGCCTCCTACGCATGCTAGAGAAGCGAGGAGAGGCACCAGTGGTGCTCTCCGAGCTGGCGGCGATGGCGGGGCGGGTTCGTTTCGGTGATTCGATCGAGCTCGACGCGCGTGTGGCGTGTCGCTCGTCGGTGGCGTGCAAGCGGCTGTTCGATCGCATCGTGTCGAGCTTGTTGCGTGCGAGCCAGACGGCGACGGTCAGGGCTCTGGGCGTGTCGCAGCTGTTGAAGAGAGTCAGGGTCGAGCACGTCGACGACGAGGTGCGTCTCGCGTTGCGAGCCACCTTCGCCGATGTGGAGCACGTCCTCGCTCGCCTGCGGGCGCTCGAGGCCTTGTCGGCATCGATGCCTGGGACTGCACCGCCGCCGGCGCCTCGTGCTTCGGGCGCGCCAGCGGGCTCTTCTGGGCCGCCGCCTCGTCCTTGAGAGCCGTGATCGGCGTGCTCGGATCGGGGGGCGCTTCTGCGCCCGGCGCTGACGTCGCACGCTGATTGGCCCTCCGACGTTGCAGGTGGGCCGATTCAAGGACCGGGCCTTCGAACTTATTTCGACCTCCGCGCAACAGCTTGTTAGAGAGGAGAGGCCCTCCGCTCTGGCGACTTATTATGTGTGGAATTGTAGGATACGTCGGGAAGCAGCTTGCTGCTCCCATCTTGGTCGATGGTTTGCGCCGGCTCGAGTACCGAGGATACGACTCGGCCGGAGTCGCCATCCACAATGCCGAGGGTCTGGGCGTGGTTCGCACGCTGGGCAAGCTACGCGTCTTACACGAGGCGCTTTCAGAACAACCACTTTCGGGTACCGTCGGAATCGGGCACACGCGCTGGGCCACCCATGGCCGTCCGAGCGAGGAGAACGCACACCCCCACGTCGCAGGCGGAGTGGCGGTGGTTCACAACGGCATCATCGAGAACCACATCGCCCTGCGGCGCGAACTCGAGGCTGACGGGGTGGTTTTTTCGTCCGATACCGACACGGAGATCGTGGCCCATCTGATCGACCGAGCGCTTCGAGCCGGTGCGTCGAAGCTCGTTGAGGCGGTGCGTATCTCGCTGGGTCGAGTGCAAGGCGCTTATGCGATTGCCGTGGTCAGTGAGCACGAGCCCGCGACGATCGTTGCGGCGCGCCATGGCTCGCCACTCGTGGTCGGCGCGGGTGATGGCGAGATGCTCTGCGGGAGTGACATCGCCGCCTTGCTTTCCCACACGCGGGATATGGTCTTCCTTGAGGATGGCGATATCGCCGAGCTCACGTGCGCGGGTGTGAGCTACAGCAATCTTGCCGGCGAGCCGGTCGAGCGAGAATCCAAACGCGTCGATTGGAGCCCGGTGATGGCTGAGCGGGGTGGTTACAAACACTTCATGCTCAAAGAAATTCACGAGCAGCCCGAAGCCATCGCGGCGACCGTTCGTGGGCGTTTGGATCTCGACGCCGGGGATGTGCATGGCGGAGAGATCGGTCTCACGGAGGAGATCGCGAAACGCACGCGTCGGGTCTATCTCGTGGCCTGCGGGACGAGTTACCACGCGAGCTTGGTCGGTCGTTATTGGATCGAGTCTTTGGCGAAGTTGCCGACCTTCGTCGAACTCGGCAGTGAGGTGAGCTGCCGCGACTGCGTGTTCTTCGAGGATGACCTGGTCATCGCCGTGAGTCAGTCGGGCGAGACCTTCGACACGATAGGCGCTGTCAAGGCGGCCAAGGCGGCGGGCGCGACCGTGCTCGCGGTAGCCAACGTGCTCGATAGCGCCATTCCACGGATGTCCCACGGAGCGCTGTACACGCGCGCCGGACCAGAAATCGGCGTCGCCTCGACCAAGTGCTTCAGCGCCCAGCTCGTGGCCTTGTTGATGATCGCCGTCTATCTGGGTCGCCGGCGCGACGCCCTCGATGCGGCTACGGGGACGGAGGTTCTTCAAGCGCTCTGCGAGGCTCCGAGCCAGATCAACGAATTACTTGGTGATGCAGACTATGTTCGCAGTGTGGCGGCACAGATGGCGCACGCCACCGACGTGCTGTTTCTTGGCCGTGGATACAACTATCCCATCGCGCTCGAGGGCGCCCTCAAGCTCAAGGAGATCAGCTACGCGCATGCCGAGGGTTACGCCGCCGGTGAAATGAAACACGGCCCCATCGCGCTCATCGACGAGGATCTTCCCGTCGTGGTCGTGTGCCCGAAAGACCGGACCTACGAGAAGACCTTCGCGAACATTCAGGAAGTTCGCGCGCGTGAGGGGCAGGTGATCGTGCTCGCCACCAAGGGCGATGAGGCGCTGCACGAACTTGCTGCCCATATCTTGTGGCTGCCCGAAGCCTCCGAGTGGACACTGCCCTTGCTTACCGTCGTGCCGCTGCAACTGCTCGCTTACTACATCGCGGCTCGAAAGGGGCACGACGTCGATCAGCCGCGCAATCTCGCCAAGACCGTCACCGTCGAGTAGCGTATCGCGGGTGATCACCCTCGGTCGAACTGAACGCCGGGTGGTGTTTGCCATCTTGGTGACCGCCATCCTTCCCCTGCTCGCCTCCATGGGGCTTGCAGGAACCATCATCCGTCGCGTTGCCAGCACGGCTTTTCAGCCAGAGTTCGGCCAACAACTCGAGCGCTCGCTGGGCGTCTATGCCGAGCTCGTGAAGAGCATGAAGCGGGGCATGCGTGCCGAGGCCAAGGCGTTGCTCGCGGAGCATCGGACTCAATGGCTTCGGGATCGGAAGGATCCGGAGAAGATCGGCCGTGCCTTCGACCAACTGCTCGACTCACCATCTCGGATACATGCTCTCGCGCTGAGAGACGATGAAGGGCTCAGTCGCATCCGGCGCGCGCGTACCGATTCGCTCGACGAAAAACGATACCGTCCATTTTCGGTCAGCTTGCCCCTCCGTGCACGGCCTAAGGAGGGTGCGGATGATGAACTGCAGCTCGTCGTGGTGTTTGCTGCAGAGCGGACGCGACTCGATGAGATGGAGAGCGCGCAGCGATTCACCCAGGTCTACCGGCGTCTAGAGCGAGATCAGCGCACGATCTACCTCGACCGTCCGTACCTCATCGTGTTCGCGTTGCTTCTCGGCGCTACCGTGTTGCTCGCGACGATCAGCGGAATCTTGGTCGTGGGTCCGGTGAACCGGCGCATCAAACAACTTGCGGAGGCGACGCGACCCGTCGCTGGCGGCGACCTCTCGGTGCGTGTCGAGGCGGAGGGCCAAGATGAACTCAGCGCCTTGGCTCGCGCTTTCAACCACATGCTCGAGGCCCTCGAACGAAGTCGAGCTCGTATCGAGTTCTTGCAGCGAATCGGTCAGTGGCAGACGATGGCCCGTCGACTTGCGCACGAGATCAAGAACCCCCTCACGCCGATCCAGCTCGCCGTGGAGGAGTGCCACCAGCGCTACGATGGGGGTAACGAGGCCTTTGGTGAACTGCTCAACACGACGCGGGAGATCGTGGTCGAAGAAGTGGCGAGCTTGCGTCGCTTGGTAACGGAATTTTCGAACTTTGCGCGCTTGCCTCAGGCTGACTTGCGAGCGGCCGACCTCGCTGACTTCATCCGTGAACAACGGGCCCGACTCGATGCTGAGGCCTTGCCCGACGGCGTTGAACTGACGGTCGAATTGGAGGACGGCGCCATGCCGCTCGCCCTCGACCGTACGATGCTCCATCGCGCGCTCGTCAACCTCGTTGCCAATGCTGCGCAAGCGGCCCTCGCGAACGCCGGAGGTGCTGTACGGGTCGACGTTCGGCGCGATGGAGACGCCTATGTCGTGGATGTCGAGGATGATGGACCCGGCGTGGCCGACGACATGAAAACGGCCATCTTCGAGCCCTATGTGACCAGCAAGGCGGATGGAACCGGGCTCGGTTTGACGATCGTGAAGAAGATCGTCCTGGACCACGGAGGCGTGATCGCGGTGCGCGCGTCGGCAAAACTCGGGGGTGCCTGTTTTCGCATACGGCTCCCCATTTCCGGCAGTGATGCCTCGGAGGTGGCGCTGACGCAGAGCGTCGCCGCGCCGGTTCGTTCTTGAGCCGGTTCGTCTTCGAGCCGGGAAAACCGCAGGCGCACCATGGCTCGGCGCGTCGTGTGTTTTCCGCGCGCCACTACATTGGGCGGTAGTTGGGTGCCTCTTCTGTAATGATCACGTCGTGGACATGGCTCTCCCTGAGGCCTTGTGAGGTGATCTTGATGAAGGTCGCGCCATTTCTCAGGGCATCGATCGTGGTCGACCCGGTGTAACCCATGCCCGCACGCAGACCACCGACGAGTTGGTGGACGATGTTCCCCAGTGAGCCACGGTAGGGGACTCGCCCCTCGATGCCTTCGGGCACGAGCTTCTCGTCGGCCGCGCCGGCCTGGCCGTAACGGTCCTTGCTACCCTTGCGCATCGCGCCCAGCGAGCCCATTCCCCGGTACACCTTGTAGCTGCGACCTTTGTACAGCACCATGTTGCCAGGCGACTCGTCCGTTCCGGCAAACAGCGAGCCGATCATCACGCTGCTGGCGCCAGCGGCGATTGCTTTGCAGACGTCGCCCGAGTACTTGACCCCGCCGTCGGAGATGACGGGGATGTCTTGTGGGTCTGCGACGCGTACAACCTCTGCGATCGCGGTGATTTGGGGGACACCCACGCCGGCGACGACGCGCGTGGTGCAGATGCTGCCTGGCCCGATCCCGACCTTCAGGGCATCGGCACCGACATCGATCAGCGCCTTGGCGGCTTCTGCGGTCGCGATGTTGCCGGCGATGACGCCCACCTTCGGGTAGCGTTGCTTGGTATCGGCGCACGCGTCGATGACTCCCTTGGAGTGACCGTGCGCGGTGTCGATGACGATGACGTCGGCTCCAGCTGCGACGAGCGCTTCGGTTCGCTCCAAGCGGTCGGGGCCGGGTCCTACCGCGGCGCCGACGCGCAGGCGGCCTTGACGGTCCTTGACGGCGCTAGGCGTCGCATCGGCTTGCAGCAAGTCCTTGATGGTGATGAGACCCACGAGTTGCTCCCCTTCGACGACCAGGAGTTTCTCGATGCGATGCTGGTGAAGGAGTTCTTTGGCGCGTTCGGTGGTCACGCCGGGCGGGACGGTCACGAGTTTCTCGGTCATCAACTCGGAGACGGGCTGCTCGAGATCTTTGGCGAATCGGGTATCGCGCGAGGTGAGAATGCCAACCGGTTTAGACTGGTCGACGACAGGCACGCCTGAGATGTTGTGCTCGTGCATCACCTCGAGTGCGTCCTTGAGCAAGGCCGTCGGTCCCACGGTGACGGGATCCATGATCATCCCACTCTCGGCACGCTTCACTCGTTCGATCTCCCGTGCTTGGTCCGCCACCGAGAGGTTCTTGTGAATGATCCCCTTCCCACCTTCACGAG
>JAPYTK010000196.1 GCA_029941785.1 Polyangiaceae bacterium
GATCACAGCCAGGGCCAGCACCTTCGCGTGGTCGAAGTGTTGGGCTCCGCCATTCGTGAAGCCGATGCGTTTGTCGAGCTGCGCAACGACGGACAGCTCCGTCTCGATGGTCACCACTACACGCTGAGCATTGGGCACCGGACGCCTCGACCGCTCCAACGCCGCGTAATCCCAGGCTCAACCGATGCGCTCACGCCCGATACGCCGCCGACAATCCAGCCGGGCCAGCTCGCGCTGATCGTCGATCAGACGATGGACGACGAACACCTTCGCCGCCTGGCATGCGAGAGTCCCATCGCTTCGGATGTCGACGCGATGGCTGTCAAAAACCCCATGGTGGCGTCGAGTCTGAAGCTCGCGAGCGCGGTGCGCTGCCTTCCGGTGTACACGCTCGGGGGCGCCTACCAGAGCCTTGGTGCGGCCTTGGAGAAGTCCAACGAAATGCGCCTGCTGCGCGGCGAGGAAGTGCACGACGAGATTCATGGTTTCTGGTCGTACGCCCCGCCCAACTACGCCGTCGAGCGGGTAAGCGACGAGGGCCACGATGTGCGCCTATCACCCTTGGGCTCCACGCCCGGTGCACGCAACTACTTCGAACTCGACGGACACCGCCCGATCCGCGTGTTGGCCTCCTCCCCCTGGCGGATCGGCCGACGGATCATGGATCTGCAGGCGCTGGCGGCAAGCCAACCCGACGAAGCGACCGCAGCCGCAGCGGAGATCGACGCGCTGCTCGGCGGCCAACTCCCTCCCAACCCTATGGCCCACGCCTTCAACGAGGTCCTCGACAGCGCGACGCAGCGTGCCCGTGGCGCGCTCTACCAGCTCAACGACATGGAGGCTGTGGAAGGACTCACGAGAACAGCCAAGCGCGGACTCGACGTTCACCTGACCACGGACGGCGAGTTCATGGATGACGAGGGCTACCGCGAGAGTCACGACGCGCTTCGCGACGAGGGGGTCACCATCCAATACGACCTCGACGAGAACGGCGAGAACCGATCGGGCACGATGCACGACAAATTCCTCGTCATCGACGGCCACACGACGTTCACCGGTTCGTACAATCCCGTCGTCGACAAACCCTTTCGCATCCACGCCGACAATGCCTTGCTGATCCAAAGCCGCGAAGTGGCCGCCCTGCACGAACAGGAGCTCGACATCATGGCGGCGGGACACTTCGGCGTGAGCAAGCGAGACCACGGACGGGCCGGAGGCGATCGTTTCGTCGATGGCTCCCGCGTCACGGTGCGCTTTTCGCCTGGGCTCACATACAGTCAACGCAAGCGCCGGGCGGACGCACTGAAAGCCGGGGCCAATCCCGTCGCCGCGTGTGACGCCGTCGTTCCCTCGAGCGGAAAATTCTCGATCCAGGACCGTTACCGCACGCTCAGTCCCTGCGGCGGGCCCCTCGACGTCTTGCTCACCGAAGTCGCCCGAGCCACGAGCAGCATCTACTTCGTCTCCTTCAGCTTGTCGCTCGACGACATGATCGAAGTCTTCATCGAGCGCCACGCTAGCGGTGTCGATCTCAAGGGCATCGTCGATCCCACCGTCAGCACCCGCCCACAGGTCGACGCGCTCCTCGATGCTGGCGGCGATGTTCGTTACACGCCAAATAGCGATCCCGACTGCCCGAGCTACATCACGCCGCAATCCGCTTGCCCCACCAACCCCAACAAGGTGTGGCTCCACCACAAGTTCGTGGTGATCGACTACGGGACCGACCACCCCGTCGTGATCACCGGTTCGCACAATCTCTCCGAGGCAGCAGAAAAGAAGAACGACGACGCCCTCGTGGTGATTCGCGACCGAGCCGTGGCCGAGAGCTACTACCGTATTTTTCGCGAGACCTTCGACCATCCGCAGACGCTGGGCGCACGGCGCAAAACCAGCGACCTGCCGGCGTTGGCGATCACCCAAGTCGTCCCCAGTCTCGACCCCGCCGTGCCAAGCGAGATCGAACTCTCGAATTTCGACAGCCAGGCCGTCTCGGTGAAAGGGCTGCAGTTGTGGAACCGCGAACGCAGTCTCTCGCTACCAAAGATCGAACTCGGACCAGGAGAACGACGACGCGTGCGCATCGACAGCAGCGGTGCGGCCGACGGCGAGATCGCGGACCTGGTGCTGAACATCAGCGGTGGCCCCTTCATCACGCCCCGTCACGGGCTCGTGTTGCGTCACGGTGATGGTCGCTGGGTCGCCACCTACGATCCGTACCTCGCAGAACAAAATCTTCCAGACGGTGTCGCCGTCCCCAAGGGTCTCAACGCTCAATCGTGGCAATACGACGAAGCGCAGCTCGCCGCGCTGCGCATGCAGCTATTGGGACACAACACGACACCCAGCGCCCCCATTCCAACCTGGGAGCCCGCTGGTTTCTACTCGAATTGGCTGGACGAGCACGACGTCACGAACGCGGGCTTGATCCTCATGCAAAGCGCCGCCGCTCCTTGGCACCCCGAACCGACCCCTTGATCGACGAGAACACACCATGTCCAAATACGGCTTCAAAATCCTCGCGACGAGCGCCCTGCTACTCACCACGGCCTGCGGTCCTGATCTCGGCAGCAGTGACAACTACTACACCGACACCCCATTGACGCGCGCCGCCCTCGAGAACGTGGCGCGCATCGACGCGGAGATCGATCGTCACCATCTGGACAACTACCGTCTCGAAGGCGAACGTGCCGAGCAATTCTTGGGCGCGCTGCACCTCGAATACCAAGATCACCCCGAGTTGCTCGAACGCCGGCTCGAAGCCCTCGCCTCGATGGTGTTTTTCAGCGCCCCCGAAGTGCAAACGAATGCATCTATTGGCCGCGTCACGCCCTTCCACGGCATGGACGAATCGGCTTTCGAAGCCCTGATGGACAACGAAGACTTCGTTTTCCAGCATCACATGAAGGTCAACGGGGGCCACTCCGATGGAGTACGGCCCTTCAGCGTCTGCGAGACGACCTACCTCACAGAGATATCCAAAGGCCGACTCGAACAAGAAGACTTTGTGACCGATGCGCGGCTGACGGGCTACGACGCCTACGCTCTTGCCTACCAAGCCTTCGCCGAAAGCTGCGAGCCGCGGGCGCTTGCCGAGTGGTACAACTTTCGTGGTCTAGGTGGGCTGCGCCCAAGCTGGGTTGAGTCGAACCTCGCGGATCGTTTTTTGCGGCGCATGGTCAGCAAATGCCGCAAGCCGAAACCACAATGGGAAGCGGAGTGCGCGCGCTGGAACGCGGATCGTTTCGCATACCGTCAAGACAAGAACACCGAGCTGGCTCTGCGCACGTTCTATTACGACCCAAGCGACGCGCCGCTCATCGACGGAGAGAGCTTCGAGAGCTACATGGAGACACCTCAAAATGCTGGCGTCTTCGTGGAAGATCGAAACGGCGACGGCATCGGCGAGTGGATCGCTACCGGCTCCCTTCGCAGCTACGAAGGTGCAGACATCTCAATTCCCAAAGGGACCTCGATTCCGCTACCGGCCGAGATCACGATCGAGATCTCGAGCGCGGTGACGCTGAGCAGCGAAAACGGTCCGGTCGCCGCGCCGAAGGGCACGCGCGCCACCTTGACCCAGGCTGCTACCGCGACGCTCACATCTTCACAGCGGATGCCCCTCGACTTGCTGAAGCTAGCCTTCCCCAATCGCCGCAAGCTCACGCTCGACACGGGGTCCAAGCTGTTTCTCGAAAGCGGCGCTCTCGTCACCGTGGGATTCGACGATGAGGTCGAGGTCAAGCTCACCGCCGCGATGGACGTGCCTCTCCTGGAAGGGCAGTCACTCAAACTGACCATCGATAGTCCAACAACAGGAATCCTCAAAGGCTCCAAGTTCGCGGGCGAACTGCACGTGAAGCTCGCTTACAAGAATGGTGGCGAGGCTACGGCAAACATCGACATTGAAAGCGTCATTCCTTACGACCAGGTCGATCCCGCATGGCAGCCCGAGATGCGGCAGCGCGCCGACTTTGGGCTCGGCGAGGTTTTTGCGGACAGCGCAGATTGCTTAAAGGACAACCCGGATCCCGAGACCTGCCCCTTGCTCAAGCGCTTCTATGGTCTCATCGACCGCCATGAGTATTTCTACAAGACCTACAGCGGCCTTCAGCCCGACCGTGCGACGGTGAGCCAACAACCGTCCCCGCTGGTCGCTTGTTCGGTCACACTTCGCGCGTCGCACCACTGGGACAAAGCGGGCACGCCAAACGGGGGCACCGCAGGTTTCATCTACCTTATGCGCATTCCCTTCGATCAGATCCTCAGTGGCGATCGCCGGAGCATCGACACGCTCGGCCTGCTCGCCGACGTCGACGGTGACGGTGAACCCGATGGTTCGCTGCACGCTGGCCCGAACGTGCTCGACATTCAGGACGTCTACGAAGAAGGACGGACCCTCGATATGGATCGCGTCTGGCTCGACATCGCCAGCCTGTCGAACAATCAGTACCAAGGCGAGCACGAGATTTCGAAATTCGGATCGGTGCACGCTGAACAAATCGAGGGGATCCTCGTGGTGCGTCGTCCGGCCGCCATGAGTCCTACGCCCTAAGCCGTGCGATTCTCTCCCATCGCCGGCGTCGCGCTGCTCACCCTGAGCACGATCGCGTGCAGTAACGGCTACGCGATCGCGGATGACGATCAGTACTCCGACGGCAAGTGGGTCGCTTCGGGAGGCGCTCAAGCTCAAGGAAGCGGCGGTGAAACGAGCGGCAGCCCCGGTGCCGGTGGGGCGCCCAACAGCGGCGTGACGAGCGGCGGCACCGCAGGCAGCGGCAACGTGCCCTTTGACGATGTCTGCGATCCCTACGAGCCACGATCGCAGCCACCCGAACTTCTCATCGGCCCGATCGGACTCGAGACCAAGTTACTCGGCCTCATCGATCAAGCCCAAAACCGCGTCGACGTGATGATGTACCAATTGTCCCGTCAGAGTTTCATCTCCAGTCTCATCAACGCGCATGATCGGGGGCTCGTGGTCCGCGTGCTGCTCGATCCCGATCAGAGCGTCAACGCCAACGCGATGAGCCAATTGAGCAACGCCGGCATCGATGTGCGGCAAGCGTCGTCCGCTTTCGAGCATGCCCACGCCAAAATCATCTTCGTGGATGATGTGGCCGCCGCCATCATGTCAGCCAACCTCAACGACTACTCGATGGTGACCGAGCGCAACTACGGCGTCATCAATCGGGATCCGGCAGACCTGGACGATCTCGCACGGATTTTCGATGCCGACTTCGACGCGAAGGCCTCACCATCGCTCGATTGCACGCGCCTCATCGTATCGCCAGTCAACGCCAGGCAACGATTGCTCGCCTTGGTCGAGGGCGCACAGACATCGCTCGATCTGGCCGTGATGTACCTCAGCGACAAGTCACTGAAGAGTGCCATCATCGCCCGCGCACAGGCCGGCGTCACGGTACGTGTTCTGCTGGCCGATCCGGCATGGATTTCGAGCAATGTCTCGACCGCAACCGACCTGGCGGCCGCCCAAATCGCGGTGCGTTATCTCAAGTCATGGGAGCTTCACGCCAAACTCGTCGTGGCCGATCAGATCGCGTTCATCGGCTCGGAAAACCTCTCCTGGACCGCGCTGAACAAGAACCGCGAAATTGGACTATTTGTGAGTGAAGACGCGCAATCGGCCAATGTGAACGCGCAATTCTTGAGCGACTGGGCCGCCGGCTCCTCCGCCCCCTGAGGCACGCCCCCTGCCATTATGCACCCAGCACCGGGCAAAAATTGACCGCAGGCCGAGCAAACCCTAAGCTGGCGGGGTCATCTAACCGGCTATTCGGTCAATGGACCGGGCGGTCGACCAGCCCCCTTGAGTGACTTTATGGGTAAACCGAGAAAGAAAGTCCCGCCCCCCCGCAAACCTGCCCGGAGCCACGACGAGCTCCCGCGGCACGCCGACTGGCAGAATCCACGGGTGGTGCAAATCCTCGATGCGGCATCTCGCTGCTTTGCGAGAGACGGCTTCGCCAACACGACGGTTCAGCAGATCGCCCAGGAGGCGGGCCTGACCAAATCGATGATTCACTATTATTTCGAAAGCAAACAGGTCCTCATTTTGGAGCTGCAGGCCTTCGTCTACGAGCGTTATTTCAGGCGCGTGCAGCAGAAGCTCACCGGGCTTCATCCCGAATCGAGCGAGCGTGTGCCAGAAGCCCTCTGGGAGATCTTCGAGATCGTCAAAGACAAGAGCTTCCTCCAGCTTCAGCTCGAACTTCTGGCTGAGGCAGGACGCGATCCCAACATGCGGGGCCGGATCATGTTGGCCCAGGATCGATCGCGCGAATTCATCGAACAGGGCGCCCAACAGGTGGTCAACGCCGGCGCAGGTCCATCCGTACCGCTGCCGCGATCCTTGAGTACACTCATCCAAGCACAGCTACTGGGCCTGCAAATCCACGGTTTCATCTCCGGCGATCTCGACCACATGGAAGAGGCCTACAAGTTGTTTACCACCATGCTCACGGGAGCGTTCGACCGAGCGCGCGACGAGAAAAGTGACTGAACGGCGGTCATCGCGTTGCGCCGTGCGATCGGGCCTAGCTCCTTTCGGACGGGTGATGGGACCCCGCGCCCCCGCAACGCACATTCGCTTCGCGGCGTCGGAATAAGTTGATGCGACCATCGATCGAGTTCGCCCCACGCGGGCCCTTCGATAACGATGAGCGAGCCGTCATCCGCGACGTGGTGACCGCTATTGGCCAAACCCCTCGCGGCGAACCACTCATCGGGTTCATTCAACACAACATCTCGCTTCTCGATCGACTCGGCGCGCTTCTCGGTGATTTTCCATCACTGTTTGCCGAACAGAGCCTCGGACGCCGACGCCGCGATCTTTCGAGTTTGGTGGACATGCTCAGCCGTAGCAACGGCTCCAATTTCGAGATGTTTCTGCCAACGCGCGCGCTGATCGGTCGGAACCTCGTCATGGGAGAAATGAACTTCTATCGCTCGCTTCGCTACACCTACCGGGAGGCGACATCCGACGACGACGACGACGTGAACGACAACGATGAATTGATGCAACAGATCAATCGCCTGCTCTGTCACTGTTTGTACACCCGCCTCGCAGATGAGGTCCTCTCTCACATGGCCTCCGATGACCTCGTCGCCCGGGCCGAACGGAAAAAAGCGGTGCTGCTTCTCAGCCACATCTGGGAGCGAGTCACCTATCGAATTCGTGACTACCTACCGGTGCTCGAAGCGACCTGGGAAGCTCGGCGACGCGTCGAACCGGTATTCGGAACATTGATGGGTAGCTCCGAGATGTTTCGCCTGATCCAAGCAGGCTGCGACGAGCGTTTCGTCGACTACCTGGTGCGACCGAATCACACCAGCGAAGAGGCGGGGGCCTTTCGCGAGTTTCTCTTCGGCGCATCGACCGAACAACTCAACAGGCTCGAAACGAAACTGCGTGAGCAAGGCCAACACACGGTTTCCCATGGCGATCTCGACGCGCGGACCATCGATCCTGGTCGGATGGGCGTCGATCCCGCGCTCGCGATGTTCGAGTTCTTCCTCTCGCGACACATGCAAGCATCCGCGCGGCGTCAGGCAGGATTGGCCGGGCCCAAGCGCACAGCCGAGGAGTACGTCATGCTTCACTACCTCGAAGAACAAGATGACGGCCGGCTGAGCATCCCTCCCTCCACACGCTAGGCCGGCGCCGATTCGCGACCATCGAGGTGCGGCACGACGAACAACAGGGCCATGCCCGGCAACGCCGCGATGAAACTGAACATGAAGTAACTGGAGAAACCGATGCGTTCGGCGATGAAGCCGCTCGCCACGCCAGCTATCGTGAAGCTCACGCTCATGAGGGCCGTGACGATCGCCATGTGCGCAGCCTTGTGACGAGGATCACAACAGCGCATGAGGTAGACCATGAACACCGCGGTGCCCAGCCCCTCACCGAAGTGCTCAAGGGTGATCACGGTCGTGAGTACACCGACCGAAGCCGGCGTCGATTGTGAGGCGAGCCACACATACAACAAGTTGAGGAGATTCTGGGCGATCACGAAGGGCCAAATCCAGCGGCGCAAGCCCTGTTTGGAAATCAACCACCCACCGGCAAAGGTCGCGATGAGCGAGGCCACCACACCCAGGGTGCCGTTGACGAAGCCATAATCCCCCACGGACATCTTCATCACGTCGTTCAAGAAGGGCCACTTCATCTTCTGCAGAAAAGACTCGCCGCAGCGAAAGAGAACAACAAAGGCGAGGACACGTCCCACCTTGGGTTGCCCAAGGAAGTCGACGAAAGCGTGCGCGTAGTCGGACTTCGAGTGCATCAAACGACGCTTCAGCACCAACAACACCAACAGCGCGACGAACAAGCCCACGGCGATCCACCCGCCGACGGAGATCTTCGCGAGGGGGGTTACTGCGACGACCGAACGGAGCTGCGTCATCACCCCCGATAGGACGCCGAGCTTTCGCTCGACCAAGACCACGACGCCCAGCGCGACACCCACGAAGATCCAACGCAAGCTCAACAACCCGCGGGCGAGAGCACCGATGGCCTTCTTTGGGGTCTCGGCGCGGGGCAACAAGAAGATGTGCACGGCAAGAACGATGCCCATGATCGCGGCCATCGCCAGCAGGCCGAGCGTCCAGCCGATCGCGCCGGCCAAGATCAGCAAGGGTCCGCGGACGAGCAGGCTTGCCGCCTTGTAAGCCATCGCGCGATAACCAACGAAACGGGACTGTCCCTCTTCGTCGAGGGCTTCGAGGTAGTAACCGTCGATCGCGATATCGTGGGTCGCCGCGAGAACCGCGAGGAGCATGAAACAGGTGCCGATCGCGCCAAGCCACTGGGTCTGGCTCGCAAACATTGCGAGCACAACCAAACCGATCGTCAACAACACCTCGACACCGATGAGCCACCGACGCTTCGTCTCGTAACGATCGAGCAAGGGGCCCCACAGGAACTTCAGGTTCCAAGGGAGATGAAACAGAGAGGTGAGTCCTACGACCCGTAGGCTCGCCCCGAGCTGTTGAAACAAGATCTCGGCGAGATTGTTGATGATCGTATACGGGTAGCCTTCCGCGAAATAGGTTGTCGAAACCCAAACGTGCGGGAGCTTTCCATTCGCCCGCTGCGCCTCATCTTGTTGGCTCTGACTCACGACGCGGCCGAGGATAGCCCCAACCTCCACGCCGGGCCGAATCCTTCACGGTCCTTTCACTACCGGCCTGGTCTGTCCGGCCGGATGCGGTCAGCTCCGTAGCCAAAAATACGCCGCGGTGACCGCGAGCCCCGCGGCGGTCATCACCAACAAAAACAGGAGGCGAAACCGCGATGAACGGTTGATATCGCCTCGATCGAATTCGAAAAATCCGCTGATGTCCTGCACCCCCAGAGCCGCGTTCGCCAAGACCGCGTCCGCCTCCGGTGCAGAGAGCGCCAACGAGTACTCGCCGTTCGCGGTGCGTTCGACTTCTCGGACGGAGTCGGGGGAGCGTAGCAGGCGTTCGATAAATGCAGCGAGCGCGTCGCGCGAGGGGCCAAAAGCAACCTCGAAGTGCACGCCCATGCCCCCGATTCGACCTTCTGCGGCCGAGATCGAGCGAACCACGACACCGATCACCTCGAGTGAGTCGCGCGCGGACGGTTCGTCGCGAGGCAAATAGAGCCTCAGGTAAATACGCGTGCCCTCCGGGGCGGGGTCCTCGCTTCTGAGAAAAACGCCCCCTTCCGAGACATTGTCCGCCGCGCACCGAGCCCGCACGTCCCCATAGTGGTAGTCCACGAGAATTTTCGTGGGCACGCGCCGGTGGGCGCGGAGCTCACCGTGGGACGACTGCGTCATAACAACGAGTCTACGCCGGCGCGTCGCTCCAAGACAACCAACTGGCGCTCGCCGTTGCGACTTCCAGGGGGTCCCACTAGGCTCAGCCCGACATGGCAGACCAAGAACCGGACCCGCCCAGCGCCGTCTCAGACGAGGCGAAAACAGACGATGCAGGAGCCGAACCGACGAGCGGTGACGGCATCCACATGGTCGATTGCATCAAATTTGGCAAGAGCAAGCCCGGCTTGCCCAAACCACCTCTCAAGGGCGAGATCGGACAAAAGGTCTATGACACCGTCTCGCAGGAGGCGTGGCGCATGTGGCTCGAGCATTCCAAGATGTTGATCAATGAATTCCGGCTCGATCTGATGAGCGAGCAGGGGCAGCAAGTGTGGATGAGCGAGCTGGAAAAGTACTTCTGGGGCGAGGGCTCTCAGCTTCCGCCCGACTTCGTTCCCGCCAAGGCAAAATGAGCGACGCGCTCCCCGAGAGCTGGTCCAGCGCCGGAGCCATCCTGCTCGTCAGCTGTTACGAGCTTGGGCGACAACCTCTCAACTTAGCCTCGCCGGCAGGGCAGCTGCAAGATGCAGGCTTTGGGGTTCGCGCGCGAGACACCTCGCTCGACCCTGTCACGAGCGAAGAACTGCAAGCGGCCGCGCTCATCGCCATTTCGGTACCGATGCACACGGCCTTGCGACTTGGGATCGAGCTCGCCAAACGAATCCGCCGAGAAGCCCCACAGGCCCACATCTGCTTTTACGGACTCTACGCCTCGCTCAACGCCAAGTATCTCGTCGGAGGTGACTACGCGGACACGGTGACCGGCGGTGAGGTCGAGGTCGCGCTCGCCCATTTGGCGCGACAGCTGGCGAAACTCCAGCCGA
>JAPYTK010000197.1 GCA_029941785.1 Polyangiaceae bacterium
GTTCTTCGGCGGTCTGACCCTCCCCGAGATCGCCAAGACGATGGGCGTCTAGCTTACCACGATAGAAAAAGAGTGGCGCCGCGCCCGGGCGTGGCTGGCCTCGGAATTGTCGTAAGTAACTGTAATTACTTGCTCGTAATGAGCGGCAAGACGATTTTCAAAAAAAAACGTTTTGGGGGGGTGAGGGTTTAGGCGCCCATCTGCGTATGTGTAGGTGAGAGGGGGACATCTGCCTTCCTCGTCAACGCGCGCTCGCTCCGGCGAACGGCTTTGGCGCCGGTCGCGAAAAGACGCTTGCGTCCTCGGCTTCGGCGCCCCCGAAGCCGGCCAACTCGGCCGCTCAGCCCAACCCATCACTCGATTGAGGTAATTATGAACCCCACGACTTATCGCAAACTCTTCCGCGGCGCCTTCGCGGTTCTCCTCGGCGGTCTCAGCACCGCCGCTTGTGTTGCTGATCACGGCCAGCCTGGCACCGATTCGGACGAATCGCTGGGCGAGACCCGAGACCCCATCGCTTGGGGCGCCAACGACAATCCTTCAACGTTCGACGTCGACAACAACTTCAACTTCAAGTTGGCTGAGTTGCCGGCCGAAGGTGAGGCTGAGGTCGTGCCTTGGGCAGGTAGCTACTGGCCGACCTATCGGGACAGCATCAACTTCCGATGGGATGGCTCCTCAGGCAGCACGCCGGGCGCCAACGAGTCGCCGGCCGAGAAGTTCGCGCAGGCCTTTGGCCGGGACAAGCTCGTCGAAAGCGTGTCGGAGCAGTTCGGCATCATGAGTCGTTCGAAGACTTGCACGGAGACCAGCGAATGCAACGACGAGACCGGCGAAGTTTGCAGCAAGCGCCCCGGTGAAACGGAGGGTCGCTGCGTTGAGACCTGGTTCGGTATCTGTCATGCATGGGCCCCCGCGGCCATCATGGTTCCCGAGCCCAAGAAGCCCGTGACCTACAACGGCGTCACCTTCAAGGTGAGCGACATCAAGGCGCTCATCAGCCTGTCTTACACCAACGCCGTGCAGACCAAGTTTCTCTCCGGTCGTTGCAACGAGAAAGGCGCCGACCTCGAATACGATAAGTACGGTCGTCCGAAGAACCGGGCCTGCATGAACACCAACCCGGGCACCTTCCACGTCGTTGCGACGAACATGCTCGGTGTGCAGAAGAAGTCCTTCGTCGAGGACAAGACCTTCGATTATCAGGTGTGGAACCAGCCCGTCCGTGGGTACAAGGTGCTGCAAAACACGTCGGTCACCGCGGCCCAAGCCAATGCGCTCATTACGGCAACGGGCAGTGATTACTTGTTCAACGACGAGGCGAAGAGCTTCCACCACATCAAGATGCGCTTCGAGTACATTGTCGAGCCTGCGCAAAACATCGGTGGAAACCTCAGCGGCGTCATCGACACTTTCACCCATCACGATGTCTATGAGTACGTCCTCGAACTCGACGGCGCTGGCGACATCATCGGTGGCGAGTGGGTAGGCGCATCGAAGAAGAATCACCCCGACTTTCTCTGGACACCGACCCTCAAGTACTGGACCGAGGTCGCCAAGGACAAGGGCCAGGCGGGCACGGGCATCGCGTGGCACGAGGTGCTGTACCTCGTCGAGCAATCGATCAAAGAGGACGACAGCAACAATGCTGGTGGCTTCGACTGGGGCGAGTCCTGCGACGCGGGCGACGGTAACTTTATCCAACCCATCGCTCAAAAAGCCATTGTCGAGGTCGGCGAAATCCCCGAGGGGAAGGCGAACGTGCGCATCGATCTGACGGCCAACAACGATGTCGACATCCAGCTTTACGACAAGCTCACCGGACACGCCATCGTCGCGTGGCCTAGCGGCGACCTCAACGGTCACAGCGTGCAGACGACGACCTTTCACGGAATGACCATCGAGTACAGCGGTTACAACGGTGTGGGTGGCGATTGGGGTCACGAGTACATCGAGATCAAGGGCAAGCTCAGCCGCACGCTCGTCATGAAGGCCTTCGGTTACAAGGCTGGCGACGCTGAGGTCGATTACAGCTACGAAGCGGCCGCTGACTGTGTGGATGCGGGCACCGGTGAGTTCACCCAGCCGGTCGTGCGTCACGATGTCATGAGCGTCGGGAACATCGCCAAGGGCAAGAAGAACATTCGTATCCAATTGAAGGCGGCCAATGACCTCGACATCCAGCTTTACGACGGGCCGGTCGCGCTCATCAAGTGGCCGGACGGCAAGCTCAGCGGCTCGAACAAGCAGACGCTTAGCTACAAGGGGATGACCCTCGAGTGGAGCGGTTGGGCTGGCGTCAACGGACAGTACGGCAACGAGTACATCACCATCAGCGGTGACGTGCCCGCCGAGCTGACGATGCGGGTCTACGGCTACAAGGCTGGCGACGCTGAGCTTCGCTACAGCTGGGGCTTGACCGGCGCGGAGCTGCCGACCAGCTTGTTCTAGTCGAAGCTTTCGCCCGATGAACGCCGCCTCCTCGCGAGAGTGAGGTGGCGTTCGTCATTTTGTTCCCTGCATTTTGGCGTTGGCTGCGCCGGCGTCGAGAGCGAACGGGCCTCGAGAGCGAACCGATTCAGCAACAACCGTCAGCGGACGTGTTGTCGTCATCGTCGCAACGAATGGCCCGGTACGCGGCGGCCCCCAAGACCGCGCCGACAATCGGGGCGCCAAGGTAAAGCCACAGCGTCGTTCCATCCCCGGCGGCAATGGCCGGACCCAGAGATCGTGCGGGGTTCATCGACGCCCCCGTCAACGGCCCGGCGAACAGGGCGCACAGGGCGACGGTCCCTCCGATCGCGGGTCCAGCGGTCGAGCCGATCGCGCGGCTGTCGGTGGCCACGCTGATGATCACGAACATCAGGAAGAAGGTGATGACCACCTCTACGGCGAAGGCGGAAGTCAGTCCGATCGTGGGGGCGGTCGAGCCGATCCGAGCGATGGGGCCGAGCAGGGCTCGTAGGAGAAAGGAGGCGAGGAGGGCGGCGCCGATTTGGCCAGCGATGTACGCGGGAACTTGGCGCCAAGGAAAGCGGCCAGCGCTGGCGAAGGCGATCGTGACCGCGGGGTTGAAATGGGCGCCACAAATGTGACCGACGGCGCAGATCATCACGCACACGACCAAGCCGAAGGTCAGCGACACGCCGAGGTGGCCAAGGCTTCCTGTTTGCGCGTCGACCATGATCGCGCCGCATCCTGCGAACACCAGCGCGAAGGTGCCGATCCCCTCGGCTGCGACCTTCTGAGCGAGCTGGGTGGGAGATGGCGCGGGGCCGGCTGAGGTTGTGCCTTCGCTGGCGATGTTCGACATGCGGGGCTTGTAGCGCGGGCGACGGCGCGTTCAAACCGCGATCCTGCGCGAGCTCTCAGGGACTTGGCGCGTACTTGCCGTCGGGTAGGGTTGTCGGGAGCTTCAACGCGGGATCGGTCATCAGGGCGTAGACCGCAACATCGGTCGTCTTGACCAACTGCTCGTTGTACAGCTCCCATTCGTCGGCGATCCACTCCGGTCGGCCGGCGTAGGACTGGGCGCCGAGAATCGATGTGAGAGACCAGTAAAAATACTCTGTCGCCATGCAACGATAGTCGCAGCTGACATCATCGTAGTGATACCAGGCTTCGGGCGGATAGCGGTTCGGCACCGAGGTAAATTGACCGCCGCGTGCAATGTCCATCGCTTCGCTGAGATCGGTCCCGATGTCGAGTCCGAGCCGGGCCGGGTAGGCGCGCGCGTGTCCCTTGTCGCTGATGAGATGCAGTACCTCTTCGAGGGTGGCGTCAAAGCCCGTCTCGGCCGTGCTGCCTTCGGGATGGGTTTCGGTGCCAAAGAGATCTTGCAGCGCGTAGGGCGCCCCGAAGATCCTGCCCGGATCACTGTTCTCGAGCTCCTGCTCCGTCGCGAACATCACCAGGGCAGCGCTTACTTCGAGCATCGCTTGAAGGACGAGAGGATCGTCCGGTGTGCCGTTCTCGTCGTTATCGAGGTATTGCGCCATGACGCCCGCCGCGTGTTGTAGCTTGGGGCAGGGGGTCGCCGCGGTGGCGAAGAGGTGTACGCCAAATACGCCAGAATACTGGCTGAAGATCGGGGCAAACACGGCGTGCTCGTCAGGCAGTGGATGGCACTGCAGATCGGGCGTGGGCCAGGCTCCCCCTGAAGCGGTGGACGCGGCGCTGTTCGCGGTGGACATCGTGGAGCTACCGTCGCTTGGTGAACCTCCCCCGCTGCCATCGACATGCACCCCCGAGCGACAGCCTGCTAGTGCGAGGCAGCCAGCGAAGGCGACCTGCGCGATCACGGACCACTTGCGGCGGCGGGACGTCTCGCTCGGCGTGTGCATCGCGTTCTCCATTTTCTGGCGGCGTTGCGCCTGAGCGGCGAGTGGCGGCTACTCGAGGCCCTCGAGGTCGGAATGTGGTTTAACTGGCGCAGGGGCGGCGGGCTTCGTCGGGCCGGCGGCAGGACGCTGCGGCGCCTTGTCGAGCGAGAGGCTCACGTCGATGTTCTTCTCGGGTCGTACCTGGACGACTTTATCGATGTAGCCCACCTTCGCGAGGCGGATCGTGACGTCTTTTTGCCCGCGCGCCAGCTCCAAGGTTTCGCTGCTGCTCCCTAGCGGTTTGTCGTCTGCGAAGACACTCACCTCGGGTGGTGTGGTGCTGAGCTTCAACCGCACGGTGCTCGAGATTGGAGCTGCCGTCGGCGCGGGCGGCGCGGCGGCTTTCTTGGCCGGAGCCGTGTCGGGTGCTGCGCTAGCCTCGCTCGGTGCGGTCGTGGGCGAGTGCGTCGTCTTCACGCGCGTGAGGTAGTATCCGCCGCCAATGACAACCGCCAGGACCGCTCCGACCGCGAGCCCCTTTCGCAGATCGTTGCCGGCGCCACTTCCTAGCGACGCTTCCACACCCTTGAACGTCGAGCCACGGTTGGCCTGCTCGGCCGCCCCCATGCTGCGAAGGGAGTCTGGATCCAGGGACGTGGCCGCTTCCTCTTCCGCGACGTCGCTACCGCTTTGGCCGGCGGTGGTGTTGCCTGGAGCCTGAGCGCGCGAAGCGATTGCGGCCATCTGCCCGGTTCGAACGGCCGACATGGTGCCGCTCGATTCTGGCGCGAGAGCGAACCCGAACTGAACCGCCGCTTCGTACAAGGCTGCAAATCCTTCGCCTACGGATTGCGGCCGATCGTCGGGATTCTTCTCGAGCATCCACTGCACGGGCTTGTCGAGCTCGGGAGGCAGTTCGCTGTTGATGCTCGACATCGCGGGCGCCGTCTCGGTGGTGTGCTTGATGAGCACATCCATCACCGATTCGCCCGTGAAGAGGACCTCGCCGGTGAGCACGCGGTGAATCAAGCAGCCAAACGCGTAGATGTCTGCGCGATGATCGACGTTCTTGGCGCGGCATTGCTCGGGGGACATGTACAGGGGGGTGCCCATGGCGGCGCCGGTGCGGGTTTGATGGTCGGTGAACTCATCCGCGAGCAGCTTGGCGATGCCAAAATCCAGGAGTTTGGGATAGCTCGAGCCGTCCTTCTCGATGCACAGGTACACATTCTCCGGCTTCAAGTCACGATGCGCGATGCCAGCCTCGTGGGCGGCGTCGAGCGCTCGAGCCACGCCAGAGAGCAGCGGTAGGCCAACCTCTACGTGCATTTTCCCGCATTCCTTCAAGTACTCCTGAAAGGTCTGACCCTCGAGCAACTCCATGATGAAGTACTGACGGCCACCTGGCAGTGTGCCGAAGGCGAAGATGTCGATGATGTTCCGGTGGCGGATCTTGTTGACGGCTCGAGCCTCGGAAATGAACCGCGAAATGACCTCTGGATCGGACGAGAACTGCCGCTTCAGGACTTTAACTGCGGCCATCTTCCCGATCAGCGGATGTTCAGCCTTGTACACATCGCCAAAACTTCCGCGGCCAAGATCGCCCGTGATCTTGTACTCCCCCGCCATGTCACCCGGCTGCAGGGGCTTGTCGATCGTGGCGAAAACCTCGTCAGGCACCAGCGTCGCGCCGTCGGTGGGGCACTGGGTGAGATCATCACCGTGTTGGGTGTGGCAGCGGGGACAGGTAGCCATGATCCTCGTAGATGCTCCTCAAGATGGGCGGGCGTAGTGTACACGATGACGCGCGGTGTGCTTAGCGCGATGTGGGCGATCGTCCGCCCGAGCGGAGGGTCAGTCGATTCGACGCACCGTTGCGCGACCGGTGGGGGGTGGCGTCAAAATCGTAGGGTTACACCACTATACGACAGCTCGATCTCGGTGCGGTCCTCTTGGGGCTTTGGCGTGTCGTTCGTCGCGTTCGCGGCCGGTGTCAATCGCGGCGCGGTGGGCACATCGAGGAGGTACAAAAGGAAGCCAGCAACGCCTACCGCTGCTGCACTCCCCAAGGCGACGGTCGCGCTCGTGCGTAGGTCGTCCCTGGCCGCGATGGCCGCATTGTAGTCGAGACGATCGGCCTCGGTTCGTTGGCTGCCCGCGGTTCGAGCATCGAGTATGCCCTGAGCCGTGGACTGCTGTTTGTGCGCCAGGCCGCCGAGCACTCCACCGGCGATGAAGCCCGCTACGCTCGTGCCCATCACCGCATAGCTGGTCGTGCGCTGCTTGGTTGTGGTGGTCACGACGTCCAGCGAAAAGGTCTTGCCTCGTTCGAGGGTGACGGCCTGCACGAACGCTTCTGAGCCGCGGCTCAGCACGACGACGTTTCGTGCGCCGGCGGGAAGCTTGATGGGCGATGGCAAGGGCAGGGAGCCGTGAGCGGAGCCATCGACGAGTAAATCGCCGCCGCGTGAGCTGTTGACCATGAGCTGGGCAGGAAGCTCGGCGAGGGGTACCTCGATGGCCACGACCGCACCTTCCACTGCCACGACCTCACGTCGCACATCGCGGTAACCGGGCGCCTTGATGAGCAACACGTGAGGGCCGGGCTCGACCTGCTCCACAAAGGGCATGGCGACAGCGGCCTTGTCATCCAACGCGAGGGTCGCGGTCTTGCTCGTCGTGGTGACCATCAGGCGGGTGGCTTTGGCCTTCTTTTCCCCGTCCGTGGGCTCGTCGTCCTCACGGACCTTGGACTGAAGCGTCTCAATGGCTTTGGCAGCGTCGACACGGCGACCGCCCGTTTTGACCTCCGCGAGGTACTTGCGGTAGTTGGCGAGAGCCGTGTGCAAGTGCTGCACGCCCCCATCCGCCGCGTATTGGCGACGGTGGGCGGCGGCGGCCGAAAACAGCAGCTGCGGTAGCGGCTGGATGCCGTACGCGGTCTCAAAGGCTTCGATGGCGGCCTCGAACTTACCTTGTTCGTAGGCTTGCGCACCGGCGCGGTACAAGGCCTTGACCTGGGGCTTGGCTTTGACTTTGGGCGCGGCGCTGACGCTGGCGCTCATGAGCAACAGAAGGCTAAGGATCAAAAACCTGATCACGGCGAAGCCTCCTCTGCTCGGTAGACGCGGAAACCGAGCGCATTGCCAAGGACGAGGTCATCGATGCCATCCCCGTCGAGGTCACCTGCGACCACCTGATCCGCCGTCTGGATGCCGTCCAGTACGGCGTGTAGGGTGGCGATGTGGGCCGCATCGATCGAGTAGACGACGATGCCTGACGCGGAGGCGAGCACGATTTCCTTCTTCGTGTCGCCGGCGTTGTCGATCAACGCGAAGGCCTGTGCGGGTTCTTCATGTTCGATGACCGTGGCCTTGTCTGGGTCGAGTGTGCCCGAGCCGTCACCCCACATGATGTGCACTTTGCCATCGTTAGCGAGTAGCGAGAGGTCATCGAATCCGTCCTGATCGATATCGTCGACGTTGGCCTGCGAGAGCACGTCGTTATGCAGGTCGCTGCGGCCTGAGCGGTAAAGCTCGATCATGGTCGGTACCATGGTCGGCATTCCTGGCGCCTCTCCCTTGGGGAAGATGAGCATGGCGTTATCACTGAGCGCCACCACGTTGTCGACGCCGTTACCGTCGCCGACGAGGTCGATGGCGACCACCTGCCGGCGAGGGCAGCTTTCACCGACCACCAGGCACGCAAAAGGAGCGTTGTCGGCCTGCGCGAAGGACTTTTCGGCGGTGACGGAAACCATGTTGATCCGTTGTTGGTTGCCAAAGCGATCGGTGAGCGCCGCGATGGAAAACCGCGCGTCAGCCTTTGGCGCTGCAAAGTTTCCGATGGCCAGGGAGCGAGCGCTCGTGACATCGTTGTGCACGGCGTTGGTGGTGGGGGGAGAACTCCGGAAGACCCAGCTCGACACGACTTGCCGTGACACCGAGCCTCGCAAGAACCCCGCGTTGCGTTCGGCTCCTTTCGTCTGCACGAAGATGTCGCCGATTTGATCATCGGGGCTCATCGGGCCGGCGACCATGTGCTGGACGTCTCGTGCTCGGCCGACGACCTCTGGGGCGGCGAGACCTTGCAAGGGCTGGCCGTAGGCGATGACGATATCGACGAGCTGCCCGTCCATGATCTGTTTGCTTGTCGTTCGGACGTACGCGACGTCGAATATCGTATCGCCGTCGAAGTCGGCCGTGACGAGGTTGTGGGCGTAGCCGCCCGCATCGGTGACAAACTTACTGAAGCCACCCTTACCGTCGCCACGAAGCAAGATCAGTGCGCTGCCCCCTCGGATCGCGAGTACATCCTGCGACCCGTTGCCATCAAAATCGGCGGTGACCGCTTCGATCCAGCGATCGGTCGGACACATGCTGAAATTGTAGTTGGACGCGTCTTTGGCGCTCACGAACACGCCGATCTGGTTGACGATGTCGACGCGCCCGTCCTGGTTGAAGTCGTCCACAGCGAGCCAAGGGGCACCGAGCGGGCCACCTTGGTCGGGGCAGCTAAAGTTCGGGATCAGCTTGACGGGCAGGGGGGACGTGGAGTTGTTGCCGGGCGCGCTGGGCGGAGAGGAGGAGTTGAAGGTGCCGTCGCCCGCGGCGTACGCGACCTGGACGCTGTCGAGGCCCGTGCACTCGCTGTGGGCGGCGCAATCGGAGCAACTGCATGGTTCAGTGTAAGGGTTGCAGATGCCGTCGAGGTTACAGCTGAAGACGCACTCTGGCGTACCCGCGCAGTCCGCACAGACGCAGTCGTCCTCGGTCGCCGTGCAGTTGCCATTGTCGTTGCACCCGAGGCATGTGCAGGTCACGGGGTCCCAGGCGGTGCATGGAGGGTTGGACATGCTGGCGAAACAGGTAGGTCCGTTCGTCGACTCCGTAGGGATGAGGAGATCATCGAAGCCGTCGCCGTCGACGGCGCCGGCGTATATCGCGCCTCCTCGGTTGAGTACTCCGTCGAGTCCGGCGTGTCCGGCAGCCACGGTGCTCAGCGGCTTTGCTCCCTGCGGCAGTGTCACGATCTTGCCATCCAGGCTCACGTTCCATGCCGCCTCGTGCGGTTCGCTCGGCGTTTGGCACGGGCTGAAGGTGATGATGCTCGCATCATCGGGCCAGATGGCCGCGTAGTGGTCACACGGGGCGACGTTGCTGGGGCGAAAGTGACCGCGGGTCACGCCCAAGGGGCTCGGCGTGGTCAGGGAGGGAAAGATGGTGTGCGTGACGCCGAAACCAACGTTGTCGGCACTCAGTTGTTCGGTGTCCGGCGCGAGGCTCCACCCGGTCGCGACCCCGCCATTCATGAGCAGTAAGTCGCGCTGATTCTGGGGAGGCAACACGTCCATGGCCAGGGGCGTGCCCGGGAGCTTTTCGGTGATTTGAGTGACGATGTCGAGGCGGCGATCGGCAGTGAGAGCGACGACCATCTCCCAGCCATTGGAAACGAAGATGGACGGCGCTCGAAAAGCGAGGTCGTCATCGCCGTCGCCATCGATGTCTCCCACGACAGGCGCCCCTGATCCCAAGCGCACCCGGGCCACCTCGTCTACTGCGCCGGCGGTAGTGAAGTAGTGGATCCGCGCCCCGTCTGTACCGACCCGGAGAATGTCGACGCGACCATCGTCGTCGAAGTGTCCCGCAAACAACCCGTCCGATGTACCTTTGACTTGCGTGATGAGTTTGAAGCTGCCCGAAGGCTTGCGGCAGATGCCGTCCCCCCCGGAGGCGGGATCCGCGCAGTGGTAGTCGGCCGGGCAAGTGCCGGTCAGGCAATCGAACCGGCAAGGTAGGACGTCATCGTGGGCGCGGCAGGTGTGAGCGCCCTCAGGCAATGCGCCATCGCAGTCCTCGCCCGCCTCGACCACGCCGTTTCCGCACACATCTGCGCTGTCGCAGATCCCGACGGACAAGCACTTGAAGCCCACGCCGCAGTCGGCGTTGGCCGTGCACTCGCGGCGACAAGCGAAGGGCTGACTCGGTTCCCGGCAATCGGCTGATCCGTCGCAATCTTCGCCCTCTTCGACGACGCCATTCCCGCATACATCGGGAGCGCGGCACACGTAGCCGGTGCCGCAGACGAGCTCTTCAGGACAAGCGACGGAGTCGGTGCAATCGAAGCGGCAGGCGTCGGGGGCCGTAGGAGGACGGCATGTTCCGCGCGGGTCGTCTCCGTCGCATTCTTCGCCGGCATCGACGATCAGGTTGCCGCATACCGATCCGGGGATCGGCTCGAGATTGGCGCAGGCGGCAGCCACGCAGGCCAAACAGACGAGGCTGGTCCAATACGAAGGTCTCATTCAGGCCTAGCGCTACCATCATTGTCGGAAGGCAGTGAGTCCCGAGTTTGTCCAAAGG
>JAPYTK010000198.1 GCA_029941785.1 Polyangiaceae bacterium
CTGTGAAGCTGACGAGCGCGGTGATCTTGTAAAACGCGACGGCAGAGAGCGTCGTGACACCAAGCGAGATTGGCGGAAGGTGCTTCCAGCGTCGAGCCGGGTGGCGAGTCACCAAATACGCCCCGAGGAACAGGAGAAGCACCAAGCCGCTGCCGATGATGCTCACGAGGATTGCTAGCGTCATCCTAGCTTCCTGACTGACACGGCCGTGGTCTTGAAATCCGGTTGTTTGGAAATCGGATCATGTTTGTCTGTTACGACAACATTGATGGGAAACTCGGCATCGTAAAACGTAGCGAAAACCGTGCCGACCAGAGGGCTGGTCGTCACCCTACAGGCTCCCTCCAATCTCCCGTAACGGCTTTTCACTTCGACCGTGTCGCCATCTTCAATGCCGAGTCGGCGAGCGTCGTAGCTGTGCATCTCGAAGTGGCCTCTCGGTGTCCCGTTGCGAATAGGCGCAATCCGGTCCGTCATCGTTCCGGTGTGCCACTGTTCGAGGATGCGGCCCGTGTTCAACACGAGTGGATACTCGTCGTCCGGCTCTTCGGCGCGACGTTCATATGGGGTTAGGTGCACCACCGCACGGCCGTCGGGCTTCCCGTAGAAGTAGTGGTCTTTTCCGGCGGGAACGAAAGGATCGCCCGGAATGTACCGTCGGGCGGTTCCCGGGTGTTGCTCACTGGGGCAAGGCCACTGTAACCCTCTGTGCTCCCGAAGTCGTGCCCGGGTCATCCCAGAGAAGTTGTACTTCGAGTGTGATGAGAGAGCCCGATATTCATCCCAAACCTCGGGCGCTGTCTTGGCAGACACGACATCGCCCAGACCGAGGCGTTTGGCGAGATCCACGAGGATCTCCAGATCGGAGCGCGCTTCCCCTGGAGGCGCGAGCAATTTCTCGACCAGTTGATAGCGGCGCTCACTCTGACCGAAGACACCTTCTTTCTCGATCCACAGGGCGGCGGGCAACACCACATCGGCATAACGGGTTGACCGGGTGTCCTCGAATACGTCGACGACCACGAAGAAGCTGCGCTCCATTCCTTTCGCGTAGGCATCCAAGTTGGGCATGCTTTGAGCTGGATTGGTGCACATGTTGAGCACACATTTGACCCCCCCGTCGTTCATGGCCTGAAACAGTTGAACGGCATCAAGACCGGGCGTGGGTTGAATTCGGCCTGCGGGCACTCCCCAGAGTTTTTCCATCTCGGCGCGATGCTGAGGGTTGTTGACGAAGCGGCCGTGCGGCAGAAGATGGGAGAGTGAGCCGGTGTCGCGAACGCCTCCGCAGGCATTGGCCTGCCCCGTTAGCGACATGGGGGTTGCACCCTTCTTGTTGATTTGTCCCGTGAGCAGATGCAGCGCATTCATCGTGGTGTTGAGGGCGACTCCGTCCACCCGCTGGTTCAGCCCCATCGTCCACAAGGACATCGTTGCTTGCGAGTCAGCGAAGCGGGACGCGACGTCTCGAATTTGTGCGGCAGGGATGCCAACGCGGTCCTGAACCTTCTCGGGAGCGTAGTCTTCGAGAAAGCGACCCAATTCCTCCCTACCGACACGACCTTCCGGACCCTGGAAAGCAACATGGTCTCGCACGAACTCCTCATCAAAGAGCTTTCCCTCGATCATGGCGTGAGCCATCGCCCAAAGCAGCAAGAGATCGGAGCCCGGTCGGGGGGCCAGATGCAGGTCAGAGCGTTCCGCCGTCAAGGTCCTTCGTGGGTCCACGCAGATGATGACGGTTCTCGGGTTGGCCAATTTGCGAGCCTTGATCCGCTCGAACAAGGGTTGATGGCATTCTGCCGGATTGGCTCCGATGATGAAGAACACCTCGGCGTGGTCGATGTCCTCATAGCAACCGGCGGGTTCGTCCTTGCCGAATGTCTTGGTGTACCCGACTGCTGCAGATGCCATGCAAAGGCGTGGGTTGCCATCGACATTGTTGGTGCCGATTCCGGCCTTGAACAGTTTGTTTGCCGTGTACGTTTCCTCGATAAAGAGCTGGCCTGAGCCGTAATACGCGACGGAGTTCGGTCCGTGTTGAGCAATGGCTTCTTGGAATTGCGTCGCCACGAGACTCATGGCCTCCTCCCAACTGGCTCGAACGAGCTTTCCGTTCTTTCGTATCATCGGAAACTTCAGCCGCCCGGGAGCCTTGTTGAGCAATGGCAAGAGGGAGCCCTTGATACACAGCCTGCCAGCGTTGTGTGCTTCGGGATCTCCGCGGACCTCTGCCACACCTGCGTCGTTCATTCCGACCATGACGCCGCAGCCTGTTCCGCAGTATCGGCATACGCTCTTGTGCCAGTGCTCGACTGGGGCCTGGGGCATGGTTGCCTCGAGAAGCCCCCAGAGAACTCCTCCCGTGCTGCTCGCAAAGCCGAGGGCGGCCAATGCGCGTAGCAAGTCACGGCGGCTCATGCGGTCGAGCCTGTCACGATGCGAAGCTCTTACCGATGGGGAACTTTCCGCATCCGAATCCCTCTCGAGTTCGTCCTCGCCGTTCTTGTGATGGGTCACAAATGATTCTCCTGAAGCGCCATCCTAATTCGAGCGAAGAGAATCGGGCACCTAGGAAAAGCTGAAACCGAAACGATTTCAACCGAGAGGCGCTGCCTACCAGCTCTACACGCGCAAAAGAGCCGGTTCTGGGCTTCACGGAGGTTTACAGCTCGGTGACGTTTATGGCTTTCACGCTACAGGGCACTCTGTGAGTCCAAATCCCATCTACAAAGGCGCTATCCACCATGTACTCATCAGCGTCGCATTGGGCGGTGCACATCGCGTCGGGAAGGTCCTGGCCTTGGAGCGTTCCACAACGATGTTTGTGGCAAGTCAGATTGTTGGGGTTGTTGGCAGGTGACGCAAATCCTGCGCATCAAGAGAGCAAGAGCGCAAGAGCGCAATTGTTGCACGTGTCGCGTTCGCACAACAGGTGATCACGGCACTTCAGGTCTGGCACGCCCGTTGTTCTCACCGAATTGCATCGCTGCGTGTCAGTTCACTTCGTCGACGCGAATACGGGCTGGGTCGTGGGTAAAGTGGGCACCATCCTCAAGACGACGAATGGCGGCGGCAACTAAGCTGCCGAGCCGCCCCCAGGCTCCCGCCATTGCGCAGGAGTGAGAAGATGTCCACTTTCGGTGAGGTCACACGCGGCTTCATCGAGACGGCGCGCAGGCAGCGACCCCCATACAAGTCTTAGGATCCGCAGAGTATCGTCCCGATGAAGGCCCTTTATGGCTTTCACCGAGAGTTAACATCATGTCTCTTATGCGAGGTGGTTGGGGTAGGAGCCAGGTAGGCAGTCGACCATGCGCGTGACCCGGTTGTGCTCGCCCTCGGCGCCGGCACCTTCGCTCGCCTGCGGGCGTGTCTCCTCAGCCGCCGCAGAGCCCACATCCTCGGCGCCGAGCCTCCGCGATCGTGCGGAGCATCATGGGCGCTTCCTTCATGACGAACATTGTGCCATCCGCGAGCAAAAAGCGACAGGGGCTGCTCGCGCTCCTCGCTTCCACGCTCACGCGGCGAGTCGAAATCCCCGGGCACGATGGGATCACGTGCTCGGAAGCTACCGGCGACCACACTCGGATGACAAGACGTAGCCCGCTTGGGCTGCCACCCAACGCGCAATGTCGAGTGACGACACGACGCCGATCACCTCGTTGTACTCCGAGACGACCGGCACCCGATGCACTCCCTCGTAGGCCATGATCGCGGCAGCCCTCGCGATACTCGCCGACTCGGGCACGGAGAAGACCACAGGGGTCATCAGCTCGCCGGCCGTGAGCTGGTAGAGACGCTTGCCTAGCTCGCCAGTAGCTTCGGGGGGGGTGCCGCGCCCGTACGGGACGACGAGCTCGTCCCGCTCAGCATCGACAGCCTCTTGCAGGGTCCACACGACGTCACTCTTGGACACGACACCGCAAGGATGCCCCTCGCTGTCCACGACCGGTACGCCGCTAAGGTTGTAGTCGATGAACAGCGCGAGCAGGTCATGAAACGGCAAGGTGCGCGCGACGCACTCGACCTGCGAGGCCATGATTCCGCGGATCGGCGTGTCTGAGGCATCGCCACCGAGCGGCGGGGTCCCGGGTAAGTCGACCACTTTCCCCGCCGGGGCACCGTCACACACGAGGAAGGTCGTGCGCTCCGTGCGATCGATGGCGATACGATGGCCACAGTGCTCACAGTCGCCGAGCGGCACGTGACTACCCGTGGTGGGGCAATACACTGTCCGGCTCATCGCCGTCTCGTGGACATCGTGAACCCGACGCGCCCTGACAGGGAGCCAATGCGCACCGCCTGTGAGTTTCGCTCCGCTGCTCATGATTCTCGTGCCTCCTGCGGTGCGATGGCGTTCTTCGCCGCGCCAGGCACCACTGGGTCCTCCACCAGCACACCACCCTGCTCTGACGAAAACTCCCGCCATGCCGCCCGGACCTGTGCCCAGCGACCACGAAGCTCTTCTCGCGGAAGGAGCAATTCCGTCACGCTGTTGGCCAGCGCGGTCACCACACCACGCCCCGGGAGCACGTCGAGAGCGGCAAGAGTTTCCGTGAGCGCTGCCAACTGTGTAGCGCGCCCCCGCACGAACATCGCGCGCGCATCGACACCGAGCACCCTCATGTCGGGTTCCAAACACTTCATCCCCCAAGTCGCCATCGCGACCAGCTTGCCTTGGAAGGCCAGCATGCGCCGAAGCTCGCGCGGGCTCATCGCTGCGACCATCGACGGCAGATGCTGTACACCGAGCGCGATATGGCGCGCCTCGTCCCTCTCGAAGTGCGGCAACAACTCCGTCAACACCGGCTCCACCTTCAACTCACGGAGGGACTGGAAAATCGTCAGGGCCATCGGCTCAATCATGAGCTGCATGCCCAAGATCTTGTGCGCGAGCACCGGCGTGTCGAGCACGAGATCCAGAAGAGCCTGCGGTGGGCGGTCGAGCTTGGTCGCCATGTAGCCAATGTGGCGCAAGTACTGGTACATCACGTCGAAGAGTCGCGCCTCGTCGAAGGCCTGACCAGTCGCTGCCAACTTGGCTTCGAGCGGCAGCAGACCGTCAGCGAGCTGGGACGAGATCTTCCACGCGGCAAGCTGGCCCCACAGGATGGTCGCCAACACCTTTCGCAACGCTCGACGTTTGGGGCCAGAAATGTCCACCCCACCATGTTCTCGAACAAGCTCGTCGAGCACATCTCTGCCACGCCACGCCTCACGATGGCTCACGTGATACATCTGCTCACACTCGCTCAGACGTTGCGCTTCCTTCGTGGTGCGCACCATGTCGAACATGTCGTAGCGAAGTTGCGTACGGCCAAACCCTGCCCATCCCATCGGATCACCTCCTAGTCGTCCGATAAGCTCAGCAAGTCGCGTGCCACAGCACGACCGGGAGCCTTGGCATCGTCCTTGCTCTTGAAGGGGGTCGAGCGCCGACGCGCACATTCAACCGAGGTCTCAATGTCACCTGCATTCACAGAGGTTATGTTCTTCGTCCCCATTATTCTCCTGCCTTTCGTCACCGTCCTCGGTATCGCCTCGGGCATCCTGACCCTGTTCGTCCGCCGACAATCACCAGCAAAACCTGCGTAGACGCCGCAGCCTGTGCACCGGTCGGCGCCCATACACGCCGCACCAGAAGACCCCCTCAGAACACAAACAACGAGTCGCAATCCGTCAATAGGAGCCAACGATGACAAGAGACGCCATTAACCGAATTCTCGTTCCCGTCGATTTCTCGCCGCACTCACGGGCCGCCGTCGACTACGCGGTGGTCCTGGCAGAAAACTTCGGAGCAGACATCGACCTGTTGCACGCTTGGCCCCCCCCTCGAGACGCGAACCCGTTCACGCCGTGGCCGGGCGAGTGCGCCGATTCGAAGAGACAAGCGATGCTATGCGAGTTTGCGCAGAGTCGTGCTGGCCACGAGCTTCGCGCCGTGCTCGAGTCACTCCAGACGTGCAGCGAGACATCCGTTCGCGGGAGGCTCGAAGCGGTCTCACCCAAAAATGCGATCCTGACTGCAGCCCAGAGCGGCGATTACGACCTCATCGTCATGGGCACGCGTGGTCGCGGCGGCCTCGCGCACATCTTCTTGGGCAGCGTCGCGGAGAAGATCGTCCGCTGCTCACCCGTTCCGGTGCTCACCGTGCACGCTGGTCATGCCGACGCACGGCTGACAGCACGACAGTCCAAAGCGGCAACCCCACCGCGCGCCCCCTCGGCTAGCTCCGCCATGCTGGCCTGAACGAACATCCCAACGCGAACCACCGCCCCACCGCCACCCAAGGAGAAGAATCATGCTGCCCGTCCTCACCGATACGCCCCAGCTCCATCTGATACCTTCCGAACCGGAAGACGACTGCATCGATCATGTGTTCTTGCGCCACATGCTCGACTGGCTCGAGAGCGCAACCAGCAAGGGGTCACTCGCTGAACTGCTCGACAAGATGTCCCAGTACCTCAGCATTCACTTCGCCCGCGAGGAAGAAGATGGCGAGTTGCTCGACGCCATCCTCGCCGTCGCGCCACGGTACGAGCGCGCGGTACGCGAACTGCGAGCCGACCACCTCCGAATGCTCGTCGAACTGCGGGTGCTGCGCGACGCCTTCGCAGATTCTGCTGGCCCGATTGAGGACGTGCAGCGGGTAGCGCTCCAACACTGGATCGCGGCGTTACGCGATCACGAACAGCTCGAAGAAGAGCTCCTTCAGAAGTCGCTCGGAATTGATCTTGGCCTCGGAAGTCCGGGCTGACCGAAGCGGGATGAACTGCCGTAGACCAACAAAAACCACAAAGACACCATCACGACCGTTTCAACGGCCGATCGCATTCCAAGCAACCTCCACCGAGGCGACAACGCAAGACTCCTGCGCGCGCTCGAGTCTCGGCAGTCCAAGTACGTCGACTGGAATGTCGTCCGCAGCGGCATCATTTTCTCGGCTGCGGCCCCACCGCCCTTCGTACAAACGACAATAGAGGGGAGATAACCTGCCCACCTCGCCGCGAGAAAGTCGCGATGGGCGGCCCACACGGCCTCCTCGCTAGCGCGGACTTGAACAGCGCTGAATTTCCTGTGCAAGACTTGCACAAGCCCTACCCGGACCAAGCATGTAAGATGTTCATGGTGTGTGTACTTGGTCACTAAATTGGGTGAATCGTCGCGTCATTCATGCCCTCGCGTTCGTCGGCACCTGCTCGGTCGTAACAGCGTGTTCTTCTGAATCGACGACGCCACAGGAGTCCCTGCCATGGACACCTCAGGTCGAGCAGAGCTGCTTCGCCCCGGATGAGCTCGGCGGCTCGCCCACCGACACCACGTCCTTCCTCGCCTTGGTCAACGCCATGCCGCGACCCCTCACCCTGCCATGCTTGCTGCAAACCTTCGACCGACCTCTCGAGATCGACGCGACGCGCAACACCTTCAGCGCCCAGCCCGCGTATGGCCCCAACAATCCGCGCATGTTCATCTACCTCGATGATTTGCGTATAGTCCCGATGCCAGCGTATAGTCCCGATGAAGGCCCTTTATGGCTCTTTCGAAAGTTAACCTCATCTTACTTATGCGCGCGTGGGGGGGTATCGTCCCGATGAAGGCCCGTGTGGCTTTCATTGAGTGTTAACATAGTGTCTCTTATGCGCAATGGGTAGGCAGCCAGGGCGGATGACCGCCGTTTAGAGGGGTTTTGAGCCGCGAACAACTAACCGAAGAGGACTGCCGTAGCTGCGGAGCCTGTTGCAGCGATGCGTCCGACGGTCGCGTCTTGGTGAGTGCGCAAGACATCGTGCGCTGGAAGCGCAACCATCGGACAGACATCCTGAGCCATCTCGTGCCGGGTCACTTTGGGGAGCAAGGCTTCGCCGCCGATGCGCAAGGGCGTTGTGTGCATCTCGGCACGGGTGACCCCACCGTCGATCCGCACGCCCGCGACTGCCAAATCTACGCCGACCGTGGCTACTCCTGCCGCGCTCTACAGCCTGGAACTTGGCAATGTCTCTCGTACCGCCGCGAGGTCCTTGGAAAGCTCATCGGGACGATACTCAAATGCGCGCGGAGAGTATAGGCGTATAGTTCCGCATGAAGCTGTCTACCAGCTCACCAGCTCCACGATTGCGTGGGACTAGCGTTGTGTTGACTTTCGGCGAAGCCACACGGGGCTTCTTGCGGACGATACTCGCCACAGTAAGACGCGGAACAATCGAAGGAACCTCCCTCGATCTTTTCGTGTAGATCGCAAGGCAGCGTGTACGATTCGCACATGAATATCGCTCAACCTTGGTGGATCATTACTATCGTCTTCGGTTTGTCCGGGTTCACCTCGGGATGTTCAGGCTCGGACCCCAGCTCGGAACCACTGGTTTCCGACTTTCAGCCCCCCAGCGGGGCCGGAGACATGGCGGGTATTGAGGGGCCATGGGCCCGTCGAATTCTGACAGCCTATTCCGACGATGGTCTGACTTGGGTGAAGTCAGGACAAGTACTCTCCGATCAGGCCGACGTCGGCGCATTAGTCGCCGACGCGAGTGGGCGGATCTACATGTACTATCTCGGCTGGACAGTGGGCGAGCGCCAGAATGTTCCCGCAGTCGCGATTTCGGATGATGATGGCGAGACATGGACATTCCATCATGTCGAGTTCGTGGGCTTCACCGGCTCCGGATACCTCTCGGATCCCGCAGTAGTATTCCGCGATGGGATATTTCGCATGTACGGCACGGTCACCGAGGGAGGCATGATTCGTACGCTTGCCTATGGAGATAGTTCCGACGGCATTACCTTCAGCCGCGGGGGAACTGCATTCGAGGTAGACGGGGAACAGGCCGGCGTCGCCAGTATCTACTTCCATGAAAACCAATGGCATCTTCTTTCTCTCGCCTCGCTGGGCGGAAGCACCGTCGAGAACGGAACCCACTGGACCGCCGTGTCGACCGACGGCGCAACCTTTGAACGAACCGGTACTCAGCTATTCACAATCAGTGGCCAAAGCTACTTTACTGGCAATCCATTTGAAACCAACGCTGGAGTCCGGATGTATGTGTTCACACCCTCCGGTATGCCGATTCGATCGTACTTCGCCTCCGATGGGGTGACGTTTGCGCTCGAGGCCACGGAACACCTTGTCCTCGATGAGTCCTCCGGACTCGAAGACTCATATGTGGGAGAACCGGACGTGATCGAAGTATCGGACGGTCGCTACCTGATGATTTACTCCACACTCATTCCCGATTAATATTGATGGTGATCGGCCAGCGTTCCTGTCGAAGGGTGAGTTCTAGCTTCCTGCTCAGATGGGCCCCATCGCCGCGCCAGCAGCGTCCGATGTGTGAAACGATCGAGCAAGCTGACTCGGAGCGCACACTTCGGACTGCCTACCTGCTCCCACCCCAACCACCTCGCATAAGAGACCTTATGTTAACTCTCGAGAAGTCCAAATAGGGCCATCATCGGCACTGTACTTGATGTACGCGCGGGCGAAGTCGTTCAGGAGCGCAGCGAAATCGCTTGGGCACGTCGACTCGGTGACAGCGCCCCGAAGCTCTACTTCGAACTGCGGCGAAACAAGTCGTTGCTCGACGCGTCTGCTTGGCTTGTAGCGGATACTCAGCTCACCGTGATCCACACCGCCGCGTAGTGGCACGTCGCTGCGGCGACCACCAGCAGGTGGAAGACTTCGTGGTAGCCGAATACCCTCGGCACCGGATTGGGTTGTTTCCGCGCGTAAATGATGGCGCCGAGGGTGTAGATCAGTCCGCCGGCCGCCAGCAGCGTGGACGCCGCGGGTTCGATGGCCCTGGAGAAGTCGGAAAAATAGGGGACTGCTGCCCAACCGAGCAGCACGTAAATCGTCGCCGAGAGCACGCGTGGCGCTTTGACCCAAAACATCGACTTCAGCACGCCGAAAATGGCGCCGATCCAGACCACGGGCAGCAACAAATTCGCGGCGCCGCCACCGACCGCGAGGCAAAACGGGGTGTAGCTGCCGGCGATGAGAAAGTAGATCACCGAGTGGTCCACTCGTCGCAGCACGGCCCGGATCCGCGGCGGCCAGTAGGGCGTGTGGTAGACCGCACTGACAGTCAGCAGCCCGACGAGAGATGCACCGAAAATCGCGGCCCCGGCGCCCGAGCCCGTGCGCGCGCGCAAAAATAGCGCCACCACCGCCGGAACAGCGGTGATGGAAGCGACGAGGTGAACCACGCCCCGTAGGCGTGGTTTAGCTCGGGAAGGCGCCTCATCCGGTGACATGCCGCGAACGTGCTAGCACAGCTTGGTCCCGGCGCGTGCGGAGGTGACTCTCGCCTTTGGCACAAGGGCGTGCAGCCCGCGGGCTACACGGGCTACACGGGCGCGATGCTACGCTAGCGTGCCGACGAGGCTCTCGAAGCATTCGCGCAGGCTGTCGTCATCGATGAGCTAAGCGATGGCTGCGATGTCGAGGTACAGCGCGCGCTCGTCGGTCAGCGGGGCGACATGCTCACGAATGAGGTGGTGTGCCGCGGCGACTCCTCGACTCGGCGCGAGGGGTGTGCGCGGCATAATGTCTCTTATGCGCGTGTGGAGTTGGTGAGCTGGTAGACAGTTGGCCTCGTCATTTGGAGGGGGAGGGCGTCGACGCCTCGGGCTGGAGGCTGCGGTCGCGC
>JAPYTK010000199.1:0-3814 GCA_029941785.1 Polyangiaceae bacterium
GCGCCGCACCCCGCCGGTGCGAGGTGGGCCACCGGGGCCGCGGCTCTCGTTGAGCTGAGTGGCCGGTTAGCGCGAGAAGACCTGGGCCATGCCCAAGCCCGCTCCACCGGTGGCCCGCATACGCAACTTGGCTGGGGTGGGGAAGGGGAGAGGATTCTTGAAGCAGTTCTTGCGGCCCCCGAGGACGGCTTGTGGACCGGTGGTTTCGTCACGAGAGGCGACGTACTCGGGCGCTGGAGGTTGGTGGATGACCAGCTCGAGGTCGAGTTCGGTGATGCCGATGCCGACGCCGAGCACCGCGTAGCAGCGGCCGGGTTGCAGCTGAATAGCCTGTTCGTAGATCTGGCCCGGTTGGAATTGCGCGGCCATGGCAGGCCCATCGGAGCGCATGCCGGCGACCTTGTTCTGGGCCAAGCCCCTCAACATGGGCCCGGCGTTGGCCGTGAGCAGCGGCGGGATGGGCGTGGCGTAGCTCGCGGCCCCTCCGCTCGAAGCGGAGGATGGCGTCGGAGCGGCGCCGCCTGCTCCGGTGCTCGTGGTGGCCGGAATGGATTGTCCGCCCGTGCCAGCCTGCGGATTTGGCGTGGTGCCGCCGGTCGCATAGGCGCCGCCCGCGCCGCCTGAGCCTGCTGGGTATTTTGGTTCGGGTTTGTCGCTGCACGCGAGGGCGGTAAGGGCGCAAAGGGTGGTGCCGATGGTGATGAATAGACGTTTTGAGTGATGCATAGAAACCTGCCTCCGAGGGGGTGACGGTTGGGTGTGAGTTCAATACGTGCCGCCGTCCGGGCGGCTTACAGGTGTGACGTGAAGTAGCTTCGAGTCGGTGCGTCGCAATTGTGCTCAGCGCGCGGCGCGATCTTGCGCGGCTTGCTTCTTGGTATGGCGGGTTGGCTGCGATAAGCTCTCGCCCCCGGACATCATGAGCAACGAGCACGTAGAAGCCTCCTTGGAGGCCACGGTCGCAGCACCCCCTCCCGCCGAGGTGGCTCTGATCGATGAATTGCTCGAGATGGCTGGCGTGCGCCAAGAGGACGAGCGGTATTTGTCGGTGCGCACTGGGCTCGGGATCCTGTTTGCGCGATTGATCGGCGGCGCGAATGCGCCCGTGCAAATCGACCGCATTTTGCTCGATTCAATGATCGTCGAACTCACCGAGAAGATGTCCCGTCAAATTGACGAGATCCTTCATCACCCGACCTTTCAAGGGCTCGAGTCGGCGTGGCGTGGACTGAGCTTCACAGTGAGTCGCACTGATTTTCGTGAGAATATCGGTATCGCTTTCATCAACGTGTCCAAAGAAGATCTGCTGATTGATTTCGAGGACGCCCCGGAGATCACCAAGTGCGGCTTGTTCCGCACCGTTTACTCTGGCGAGTACGGCGTGTTCGGTGGTCAGCCCTATGGCTTGTTGGTGGCAAACTACGAGTTTGAACCCTCGCCCCGCGACATGGCGCTTCTCGGCCAGTGCGCTGCGATTGCGACCATGGCCCACGCGCCGTTTATCGCCGCTGCAGGGCCCAAGTTCTTCGGCCTCGAGTGTTTCCAGACCTTGCCCCAACTAAGGGACATTGCGAGCATGTTCTCGGGTCCGCAGTACACCAAGTGGCGGGCGTACCGGGAGTCGGACGACGCGCGTTATGTCGGACTGTGCTTGCCTCGCTTCTTGTTGCGATTGCCCTATGGTGCCGAGACGGTGCGGGTCAAGGCCTTCGACTACGAAGAGAGCGTCTTGGGCGAGCACGATCGTTATCTCTGGGGCAATGCGGCGTTTGCTTTCGCGTCTCGTGTCGCGGCCAGCTTTGCGCGCTACCGGTGGTGCCCGAACATCATCGGGCCTTCCGGGGGCGGGGCCGTGGACGATTTGCCGCTGCATCAGTACCAAGCGATGGGCGAGATTCAGTCGAAGATTCCGACCGAAATCATGGTGACGGAGCGGCGTGAGTGGGAACTGTCCGAACAGGGCTTCATCAGCTTGACGTACCGCCGGGAGACCGAAGGCGGCTGTTTCTTCTCCGCCAATTCCACGCAGTTACCCAAGACCTTCGGGCTCAGCGAGGAGGGCAAGCGAGCCGAGTTCAACTACCGGCTCGGGACTCAGCTGCCGTACTTGTTCGTGACTTGCCGTTTGGCGCACTACCTCAAGGTCATTCAGCGCGAACAAGTGGGTAGCTGGAAGGAACGCGAAGATCTGGAGCGCGAACTCAACAAGTGGATCATGCAGTACGTAGCCGACATGGAGGTCGTCTCGCCGTCCGTGCGCGCGAGGCGCCCGCTAAGGCAAGCCAAGATCACGGTCGCTGAGGCCGGGGGCAACGCGGGCTGGTACAAGATCGACCTGCACGTGCGCCCTCACTTCAAGCACATGGGCGCGACGTTTTCCCTGGGTTTGGTTGGACGACTCGACCGCGAATAGAACCTAGGCTCCGTCACGCGCGAGGATGAGCGCGGCGTTGGTCCCTCCGAATCCGAAGGAACAGGACATCGCGCGGTTCAGAACGATGTCCATCGGTGTCTGAAGTGGGGGGTAATCCTCGAGCTTCGGATCGATGGGCGAGGCGTTGACCGACGGGGCGATCCACCCGCCTCGCAGCATTTGCACCGTGAATATCGCCTCGAGCGCTCCTGCCGCGGTGATGGTGTGACCGGTGTATCCCTTGGTCGACGAGTAGACGGGCCGGTGAGCTCCGAAGGCCCGCCGGATAGCGTGAATTTCCGACACGTCGCCGAGCGGCGTCGAGGTGCCGTGGGTGTTGACGTATCCGATGCTGTCGGCTGGGCAGTTGGCATTTTTCAGAGCGTGCTCCATCGCCGCCACGGCGCCGTTTTCATTCGGCGCAACCATCTCTCCGTCGCCGTCTGAGGACATGCCGTAGCCATCCACGATGCCGAGGACCTGAGCACCACGACGCTTGGCCGCGTCACGAGATTCGAGCACGAGCATCCCGGCCCCCTCGCCAAAGATGAAGCCTTGACGATCCGCCGCGTACGGTCGGGAAGCGCGATGGGGATTGTCGTTGTCTTGGGCGTTGAACGCCCGCATCGCGTCAAAACCGGCGAAGAAGTGGGGGTCGGCGGCCTCTACGCCGCCCACGAGGGCGCCGTCGATGACTCCCAGCTGAATCATCTGTGAGGCGATGATGATGTTGTAAGCACCCCCAGCGCAGGCCGCCGACACGGTCAAGGAGGGGCCCGTGGACTGCAAGACGTTGACGAGATTGGCCGTCACGGTCGAGGACATGATTTTGGGAATGACGGCCGGTCCAACCCGTCGCATTCGCTTCGTCGCGTCGAGCTTGCGTAGGACGTCGATGTGGGTATCGACGTCGCCGGTGCCCGAGCCGACAACGATTCCGATACCTTTCGGGTCGATTTGGGAATGGGATAGCGCCAGGCGGGCCGCCTTGAGCGCGACGCGCGAGGCGCGACCCATGAAACGGCTTTGCTTTTTCGTAATGCCGAGGGCCTCATCGGATAGGTCTCCGGTGTACGGGCCGATGATTTGACATCGGGCGTCGTACTCGACGGCTACGTCGTAGGGCAAAAAGGGGAGGGTGTGTCCGTGGCGCAGGAGCCGGCTCATGGCCGCCAGGTCGTCTCCAAGATGACAGCACGCGCCCATTCCGGTGATGACGACTTGCCGTAGTCCGTCCGTCTGCCCGCCCGTGCCCACCATGGGCAACTAGCTGAACGGGTTGCCTACGGCAAGTGCCTCAAGCGGAGGCGGTCGCTGCGGTGCGCGAATGCTCGTGGTCGTGGTATGGTTTTATCCATGAGTGAATTTCGACATCGTTCGTCGCTGTGGCCCGCCGTGGCT
>JAPYTK010000199.1:3914-10520 GCA_029941785.1 Polyangiaceae bacterium
TCGATTTTCAGCGTATTGATGGCCATGGTGTTGGGAAGCGGTTGTTATCGACCCACCGATACCTACCCGAATTACCGGCTCACCACCTCGGTCACATCAACCTCTGTCACCGGCGGTGCGGGAGGCACCGGGGGCACGATCGACATGGGCGGCATGGGCGGTGTTGGCGGTAGTGGCGCGGGTGATGAAGGCGGCTCAGAGCCCCAGGCGTTCGTCGATCCGGAAGACTATTTCAACAAGCAGGTGCTCAACGATCTGGTCGCGAATTGTGCGAAGACCTGTCACATCAGCGGGACTGATGCCTTTCTCGTTCCCGGCAACGAATATGCGAGTCTGATGGCTTACCGGGCTGCAGGAAGTAGCGGTTTGATCTCCTTCGTCGTCAAGGACTTCACGACGAGCGTTCTGTTGACTTACCCATCCACCGAAGACCACTCAGGGCCGAAATGGTTCGAGGAAGAGGTTGGCGATTTGAAGGAGCGAGTGACGACCTGGCTCGAGATGGAGGCGAAGAACCTGCCCGACCAGGCCTTCCTCGAGGTTGGGCCCTTTCTTCCGTCGGGATTGACAAGCGTACCCCTCGACGGCCTCGGCTTCCCGGGGTCGAAAATGACGTTTTACGCCACGGCCTACGGCGATCCGGTGTCCCTACTCCAGTTGAATGACATTTCGGTTCATCCGGCAAATGGCGTGGGCTTGCGCATCGACGACATTACGTTGGTCATCCTCAAAAAGGATGCCCTGGACGGACCGGGCACGCTGGACACCAGCCTTCATGGGGACCCGGTCGATTTCGTCGCGCCCAATTTGGTCAATATCGCCGAGGCCTCCAGGCCGGCGCCAGACAAGGATCCGACCATTCCTGACCACCTCTTCCTCACCAGCTGGGAAGCAGGGGCGAAGATGAAGGTACGTGTGGAAGCCATCCAGGGTTTGTTGGTGGATGAGCTAGGCGGCCTGTTTCCGAAGTGCAAACAATTGGCGGCGTTCACCGCGGCGGTCGACAGCCTGCCGATCAAATTCGACGATAATTCAGTGAACGGCCCGATCTTCTGTGCGCAATATTGTCACGGCGCGGCAACACCGTTGGGCTCTACGCCGACGCTCAAGATGAACTTGGCGTCGCTCCTCGCGTTTCCGCGCAATGACGAACTCGCTTGCGCAAAGATGCTGCCCTTCATCGCACCGAGTGATGCCTTGATCCCCGAACCGGAACTCAATCTGAGTCCGATCATCGTGATGACCAAGCCTGGTAACGCGACCGCCCACCCTTATCAGTTCCAGGGCAATTCGGGCTCCCATGCCGGTTTCGCTGCGAAGATCGTGACGTGGATCGACACAGAGTTGCCCCCGGTCAACTAGCGCGCAAACTTCTCAGCGAGCGATGCGCGGCTTGACCGTCGCGTGTCGTGCGGGGTCATACGTTTCGACGTAAGGACCGGACCACGATCGCTGGAAGACGGCGACCAGTCGCTGCGCGAAGGCCCCGCCCTCGATGAAGACACCGACATTGCGACTCTGGTGGAAGTAGTCGCCGCTGAAGTTGCTCGTGCCCACCCACGCGGTGCGGCCGTCCACCACCATGTACTTGGCGTGCGCTACCCGCGCGAAGGGGATGAAGCCGGCTGGATCATCGGGGATCGTGACGATCTTGAGCGTCACGCCGGGGGTACTGGTGATCGCGCCCAATTTCTCTTCCGATCCCGGCCCCGTCACCCAGTGCGACAACAGAATGTCGATGCGTACGTCCCGCGCTGCGGCGCGCACGAGCGCCTGCTCCAGGTCGGGGAACGGCCGCCCGTCCCGGTAGGCGGTCTTGAAGCTGAGGAGTTGGAGCACGACGCGGTCTTTTGCCGCACCGATCGCCGCGATGAGCGCGGGGAGGTCCCAGAGTTGCTCATCGGGCAGCCAGCCCCGTGGACTGAACAGCGGGGTCAAGTGACCGGGCGGCGCGTCGAGCGGAGCCGGGAAGCGAGCGGTGGAAGTGGATCGTGGGCGCGGCTGCCCGCCGGCGAGCGCCCAGTCCATCTCGAAGACATCGCTGAGTGCCGCGGTCGCTTGACGGTGCCTGATGCGCACGCCGATTTCGTGGATGTGCTCGAGCGCGCGCCAGTCGAAATTGGCGCTGCCGAGATACAGTTCGCGGCCATCGACGAGAAAGTATTTCGCGTGCTGCACGCCGCCCATCGAGGCCTTCACGTCGTACAAGCGCAGCTCGACGAGGTCGCGGAGTTCGCTGATGACGGCGGGGTATTTGTCTGCGAACAGGGCGTCGAGGAGCATGCGAACGCGGACGCCTCGTTGCCGCGCGCGTGCGATGGCGTCGATGATGGCTCGCAGTCGGCCTCCATTCCCGGGGTTCGGCGCAAGGCTGGCGTAAAAATGGGACAGCTCGATGTGGTGCCGGGCGTCATCGATCATCTCCCGCCAGACGAGGTGGGTGTCTGGGATGTCGTCGTGACCCAGGTTCGTGCCGCTGGGCACCGTCTCGACGAGCTGAATGAAGGAGCGGTCCTGCGCTCGACTCTCGCGTGGGGCAGGGGAGGCGCCGCCGCATGCTCCTTGCGCCAGCAGGGCGAGACAAAGTGCGACCCGGCGCGGCATCTCAGGACAGCTTGTCGCGCAACAGGGAAGACAGGAGTTTCGGGTTCGCGCTGCCGCGGGTGGCTTTCATGACGCGGCCCACGAAGAAACCCATCAACGCCGTCTTCCCCGCCTTGAAGCGGGCGACCTCATCCGGATGAGCAGCGAGGACCTCGTCGATCGCGGTGCCGAGGGCGCTTTCATCGGAGATCTGGGCGGCACCGATGCGTTCGATGATGTGCTCGGGTGCTTCGCCCGTCTCGAGCATCTCGCTCAGTACACGCTTGCCCGCAGTGGCGGACACGTGGTCCGCATCGACGAGCTGGACCAGCTTGGCTAGCGTTTCAGCGGTTGGTTGGTGGGTCGCATCGGCCCATTGAGGAGCCAGCACGCTCACGATCCAATTCGCGAGGCTCTGCGGCGCATCGTGATGGCGCCGCGCTTCGGCCCATAGATCCATCATGGTCGGGTCGCGGCTGAGCTGCGAGGCGGTGCTGGTGGCGATGCCGAGGGCAAGCAGTGGCCCCATGGCTTCGGTGACCTCGATGTCGACCCGCACCTGTTCAGGCGTGGCCTGGCGTGGTTTGCGTGCTTCGGTGGCGGTTTGGCCCGTTTTGCTGGCCTTGGCCCAGCTGTCGCGCAGGCTCACGGTTCGGTTGAACACGAGCGACGCCGAGTCGTCGCTGTCCCGGCAAAAATATCCATGGCGCTCGAACTGGTAGCTACTGCCGCGCTCGGCGTGTTCGAGACCGGGCTCGACGAAGGCGCCGGGGTAGATGCGCAAGGAGCTGGGGTTGAGGTCGTCGAGGGAGCTTGGGCTCTCGGTATTGAACAGCCGATCGTATTCCCGCACCTCACACTGCACGGCGGTGTCGACGGCGAGCCAATGAATCGTTCCCTTGACCTTGCGACCGTCCGGCGTCGTGGCGCCGCGGGTATCGGGGTCGTAACTGCAGCGTAAGGAGACGACCTCACCGCTGTCCGGATCTTTGATCACCTCGTCGCAGCGAATGACGTAGGCGTAACGCAGACGCACCTCCGCTCCGGGGGACAAGCGATAGAAGCCCTTCGGAGGGGTCTCCATGAAGTCAGACCTTTCGATGTAGAGTCTGCGCGCGAAGGGGATCTGCCGGGTGTCGCTTCCGCCCCCCACGTCCGTTGGGAGACACGGTGCTTCGAAGGTTTCTTGCTTCTCCGTGGGGTAATTGGTGATTTCCACCTCGATGGGGTCGATGACGCACATCGCTCGCGGACTGCTGTGGTTGAGATCTTCGCGTATGCAGTACTCGAGCTTCCCGATGTCGACGATGCTGTTGTTCTTCGCCACGCCGATCATGTCGCAGAAGGCGCGGATCGATTTTGCCGTGACGCCCCGCCGACGGAGGCCTGCAATCGTCGGCATTCGGGGGTCGTCCCAGCCGCTCACGTGATTCTCTGCAACGAGCTGCGCGAGTTTGCGCTTGCTCATCATCGTGTAACTGATGTTGAGTCGTGCGAATTCCGTCTGTTGGGGACGACATGGCGTCTCCGTGTTGTCGAGCACCCAGTCGTAGATGTCGCGGTTGTTTTCGAATTCCAAGGTGCACAGGGAGTGGGTGATCCCTTCGATCGCGTCGGACAGGACGTGGGCAAAGTCGTAGAGCGGATAGATGCACCAGGCGTTTCCGCTGCGATAGTGTTCGGCACGCTTGATCCGATAGATCGGCGGATCGCGCAACTTCATGTTGGCGGCCGCCATGTCGATTTTCGCCCGCACGACGTGCTTGCCTTCGGCAAATTCGCCTGCCCTCATGCGCGCAAACAAATCGAGGTTTTCCTCGACGCTGCGGTCTCGGTAGGGGCTGTTCTTGCCGGCCGCGGTGATCGTTCCGCGGTATTCGCGCACCTCCTCTTCGCTGAGGCTGCAGACGTAGGCTTTGCCTTGCTCGATGAGGGAGACCGCGTAGCCGTACAGCTCTTCGTAATAGTCCGACGCGTAGAAGAGCTTGTCCTCCCAGTCGAAGCCGAGCCAACGTACATCTTTTTGAATCGCGTCGACAAAGCGTCGGTCTTCCGTCGTCGGGTTGGTGTCGTCGAATCGGAGGTGGCAGTTTCCGCCATAGGTCTTGGCCAGGCCGAAATTGACGCAGATGGCTTTGGCATGCCCGATGTGCAGAAAGCCATTGGGCTCGGGGGGGAATCTCGTCACGACGTGGCTGTGCTTGCCACTCGCGAGGTCGGCATCGATGATGTCGTGGATGAAGCTACGCCGCACGTCCTGAGCCGTATCGTTCACGGAAAGAGGGCTATCGCGACCGTTGTCCGCCGTCCAGCGTCGCGGGGTGGTTGGTGTGCTGCCCAGAGTGCGCTACACGGGGGCCAGCATGTGTGGATTCGTTGGTATCGTCGGTCAACAGGACGTGGCTCCGGAGATTCATCTCGCACTTCAAGCGATTCAGCATCGCGGACAGGATTCTGCGGGGATCGCTACGATGCAGACCGACGGCGCGCGTTTCACGGTTCGGCGAGGTTTGGGCACGGTCACCCAGGCGCTCGGGCAATCGGAACTCGTGGCCCTCAAGGCGCCCATTGGCGTCGGTCATGTGCGCTACCCCACCATCGGAGAGGGCAAACTCGAAGACACCCAACCCTTCTTTTATCGGCAGCCGGGCGTCTTGATGGCCCACAACGGCAACATCACCAATTACGACGAGCTGCAGAGGAGCTTGAAGCGCCGGAGCATCCATTTGCTTTCCCGCTGCGATGTCGAGCCGGTGTTGTGTGAGTTTGCGGATCGATTGGTTCAACGGCGCGGCGCCGGGCACACTCTCGACGATGCCATGGCTGTGCTCGAGCAAACAGCCAAGGAGGTACGGGGGGCCTACTCGGTCGTGGCGGCCTTGATGCTCGATGGCGAGCCGACGCTCATCATCTGGCGCGACCCCCATGGTATTCGGCCCGCGGTCGTCGGCCGCCGAGAAGATGGATCGTGGATGGTCGCGAGCGAGAGCGTCGCGCTCGACCCCTTGGGTTTCACCTCCGCTTTCGAGCCGGCTGCCGGGGAGGTCGTCTTTCTCCGCGCCGGGCAAGAACCGGTGCGCCGAGCGCTTCCCGCCAAGGTTGCCACACCTTGTGTGTTCGAGCACATCTACTTCGCTCGACCCGATTCGCGTGTTGCGGGTCGTGGCGTGTATGAGCTGCGGATGGGTTTGGGAAGAGCGCTGGCTGACCGTATTCGCGAGAAGGGGATCGAAGCGGACGTTTGCTTCCCGGTGCCCGATACCGCGCGGCCTGCCGCGACAGCCATGGCGGAGCGTTTGGGCCTGCCGCTTCGCGAGGGTTTCATCAAGAACCGCTACAGCGGGCGGACCTTCATCATGCCTGATGCGATCAGCCGTGACCTCGCCTTGAGGCTCAAGCTCAATCCCGTGCCAGGAGAGATCAAGGATAAGCGTGTCCTTTTGGTCGACGACTCGATCGTGCGCGGGGCGACCTTGCGTCGTGTCATCGTCCTGTTGCAGCAAGCGGGCGCGGCCGAGGTCCACTTGGCCATTCACGCGCCCCCGGTGCGAAACCCTTGCTACTACGGCATCGACATGTCGACCGAAGAGGAGTTGTTCGCTCGCCGATTCTCCGATGATATCGACCAACTCGAGCACGAGGCAGCCGAGGCGCTCGGCGCGAATTCGCTGAGCTATCTTCCGGTGACGGAGCTCGACGCGGTGTTTGATGGGCCGCGCTGTGCGGCGTGTTTCGACGGCGTGTATCCTGAACCCCTTGGGGATGCAGAGCGTGCCGCCATCGCAGGGGATCGCCGGCGCTGCGATTGAGTAGCGTCCCGGCTCAAACGGCACCGGTGTGTTAACCTCGTCACGTGATGTTGAGTCGTACGAGTATTGTGCTCTTGTCGTTCGCTTGTCTTTGGGTTGGCTGCCGGAGCAACGTCGAGATTTTTGGGCCGATCGGCAGCGCGGGATCTGGTGCACAGTCGGGCGCTGCGCTCGTCGGTGGCAGCAGCAGTGTCGCCGAGACGGTCGGTAGTAC
>JAPYTK010000200.1 GCA_029941785.1 Polyangiaceae bacterium
CCACAGGCTTTTGCGACACGATCGTTCGGTGGGCGCTCTCGAGCATGCTCTGTAGCCACTCTGCTGGATCCACCTCGTCATCGAGGAGGGCGCCACTCACCTCGAACTGGGCGCGGCCGTCTGGGCTGGCGAAGCACGCGAGCGTCTGCGGCCCTTCGCCCCGCTCAGGCGGCTCCGTGCCTGCGAAGATCAGCGAGGAATCCCGCAAGAGGGTGATCGCGAAGTGGTAGCTGGGGTCGGCGATCATGGTGTGCTCGACGGCGACAAAATTACCCCCACCCGCGCCGCCCGCGGATGAGGCGGAGGTGGGATGGGTCAGAGCGATGGACGACGGTTGGATCATGTCAGTCTCCGACGATGACGGTCATCGCGCATGGTCCTACGATGCTGTTCATGCCGGCGAATCCGCCGGTACCTTTGCGTTTATCCAACTTCACATCGAGCGAAAAATCGAGCGGCAACTTCTTCTTCTTCTTTCGCGCGTCTTCGTCTTCGTCTTTCACGGCCTCTCCGCCTTTGCCTCCTCCTCCTGTTGACGACACGCCTTCTTGGAGTGCGGGCACGTACTTTTGGGACGTCTTGTCGAACTGTGGATTGCCCTTCTGCCGTGCGGCTGGCTTGTGGTGCGGGTTGGCGGCAGCTTGTTTGGCCTTCGCTTGTGCGACTGCGTCCGTCATCGATGTCTCGGTGTAGCTCCCCGCAGCAAGCTGATCCACCACGGCCTCACGCTGGCCGGTAGGCAATTCACCGCCAGGGATCCACTCGACGTTGGCCCCCGCTTCGTTGCCGGAGGGGACTCTGATATTTGATGCTTTCGTATCGGGGATATCGATGCGGACCAGTTCCTTGCCCGCCCAGTTGCCCTCGGGGATCCCCAACTCTTTTTCGATGAGGCTGATGTCTCCTCCGGTCTTGGCTAGCAGATCGTCGACCTCGTAGCCGGGCGAGATGAATTGCCCATCGGGCCGACCGATGAGCTCGCGGCCGCGCTTGTCCAGCGATTCCTTTGGAACGAGATACGACGCACCACCCGCGAAATGGTCGAGGTGCTGTTTCTCCTGCTCCGGGTCGAGGTAGGTTTTCGGATCGGGACGCGAACCGCGGGGGAGCGCGCGGATCTCGTACATCTTCTCGGACCCAATTGGCGCCACGACGGTCTCGCCGGGTATTCGACGCGCGCTGCGCTTCTTTGCTGGAGCGCCGAGCGGAATGGACGGTTTCTCGCGTTCGCCAGCGAGCTCCTCGCGATCGTAGCCGACGACGTCGTCCCAGTCGCTCGCCTCGTGTTCGACCTTGATCACCTTGTGATAGGCATCTTCGCTGCGAACCTCGTAGCCTTCGGCGGCCGGGTGCGAACATCCTCCTGGCGGCGCCCCTGCGCCTCCGCATGATGTCTTGTCTGTTTGGCGAGCAGCACCGAGACGATTGATGAACACGGTTCTCGATGTTTTCGTCACCTTGTTTGGGGGATGGGGCGGGGGGCAAGGCGTGGTGATGTCGTTGAGGCGCGCAGCCGGCATCATCTCGATGATCGTGTCGGGCGACCCGGACACGATGACTGAGCCATGCGAGGTAACGTCGCTCAACCGCGCTGCTCGTTTACCGCCCATATGCAGACTCTCTCATCGTGTGGTTAACCGTCATCTTCATCCTCAGCAGTTGATCTTCACCTTGGGGCCACCTTCGATGATGATGTTTCCACCCGCTTTGAGTGAGACCTCACCTTTTGCTTCCAAGATGAGTTCTTTCGCGTCCATCTCCAGGGTGGCGCTCGATGTGGTGGCGAGGATGTGCTCGTCCGTCATGTCGATCTTGGTTGGCAGCAGCTCGATCGTTGGCATCTTCTGCTTCAAGATATTGAGCTGCTTGGCGTCGTTGTCCCGGTCCCCACTGGCGTCCTTGTCTTTGCCGATGCTCGGTGGCTTCATCATCTGCACGGAGAACTGCATGCCGACCAAGGTGGTGTCCTTCTCACCCACGATGGTCGTGCGCTTATCACCCACCATCGCCACGCGGTCCTCGCCGGTGCGCTCGGTCTCGTCCTCCCGAACGAGCTCTTGTCGGTCCTGTTCGGCCTGCATGTAAAAGAGCTCCAGATCGTTGCGATCGTCCATGCGAAGCTCGTTGTAGCTGTCGTCTTCGTGCGGCGACGTGTCCGTTTTCCACAGCGCCTTGATATCGTGTTTTGGCAAGGCGTAGGGCACGGGCTGGAGTTTATTGTGGACCCGGCCCACCACGGCGGGATGGTCGGGTTGGCCGTCGAAGTAGCGGACCAAGACTTCGCTGCCGATCCGCGGAATGAACATCGAACCGAAGTTGGGACCGGCCCAGTGTTGGCTGACGCGCATCCACGGTGAAGTGCGCTTGCCTCCCCCGGTCACTTTGCCCTTGCGATCGTGAGTGGGGATCCCCTTTCCTTCACGGTCCCAATGAAATTGCGCGCGCACGCGACCATACTCGTCCGTCCATATTTCTTCCGCCTTTGGTCCGACGACGACCGCGCTCTGTACGCCTGCGATCCGCGGTTTGGGCGTCTTGATGGCGCAGTGGTACTCGTCGTCACAGAAGCTGGCCTCTCCGCTGAGTTCCCAGAAACCCGTCGGTGAGCCCTTGAGCACGTAATCGGTGATGAGCAGCTTGGTGCTGGCCGAGATTTCGTCGTGGGGGTGGCCCGAGATGGCGAATACCTGACCCGGACACAGAGCCGGGATGTTGCTGGCGAAGGAGACGGTTCGGCGTGCTCGCCGCAAGGAGCCGAGCCGCTTTTCCGCCAAGCGCTTACCGTGTTTCTCGACGTGACGCGCGCGGCCTGCGTCATCGGCGTGAGTGCGGCGCTTGCCATCCTTTGTCTCGACCAGGAAGCTGCGGGGTGCGTAGTGGTAGTGTTCGTACTTTTGTTCCTGCGGCAAGCCGTCCTTTGCTTCGGCGCGGATCGCCTCGCCGGGCCTCCGAAAGCTGAAATCTCGCAGGCTGACTTTGCCTGGGCGGAAGCGGTGCGCCAAGCGGACGTGGGTGACGTAGTCGTCTCGCGCCTCGACGTTCGGCTCGTCGACGTAGTGGATGGCGTCGCCCGGACGCGGATCGTTTTTGTGCGGAAGATCGGAGAAAACGATCTTGGTGTCGTTGCTTCCGTGTTCGAAATAGTAGCTGATCCCAGCTTGCTCGAGCATCCGATTGACGAAGTCGAAGTCCGACTCGCCGTATTGCACGATGTACTCGTGGTCAGGATACTTGTCCTTTAGCCCCTTCCTATCGGGCTTGATCCCGTAGGTTTTCAGCACCGTGCACACGATATCGGGCAAGGTCTCGTGTTGGAACACACGGTGATTGCGCACCATGGTGGTGAGCCAAAGCGTGGGCACGAGCTTCACGCGGTAGGTCGACCTACCATCCTCTTCGGCCTGGACTTGCCGCACATCACTGACCACGCCGTGCCAACTCCGTGAGCTGTCTTCTTTGCGCAGGCTGAAGGTCGCTTGGTGGCCGACCACGCTCTCAAGATCGATTTCGTGGTGGGCGATCTTGGCCCATAGCGTGCACTCGAAGGGGATACAGATCTCCTCGACGATCATAAAACGCATCACATCGAGTACATATCCGCCGGCTTCGAGCTGCAGGTTTTGGCTCATAGGTCCTCCGGGGGGGCGGGCTCGTCTTCGATGAAACCAAGTTTGCTCAGCGCGTCTGAAAAGTCGACTTGCGGGACGATGTCCACGTCCCCGTCGGGGAGGAAGAGCCGAGTCAGGTAGTCCATGTTGCGTGCGAGCTTGCGCGTCTTCCAGTCGAAGGCCAGCACGTCCAAGCCTCCATCTGCCGTGGCGACGGCCTTGACCGGTCTCGAGCCGACGATGGCGAATCGTGGCAGTTCCGCGTGACGAGGGGGTGGTGCAGAGACGGACGAGCCGCCATCTTCTGTCTTGGCGACGGCGTCGTGAAAAACCCCTTCCGATTGTGCACTCAACTCTTCGATGCTCTGCCGTTGCGCGGGGGCAAGAGCGTTGCCCTCGTTGATAACGAGCTCTTCGAGTTGTTTCATTTGTGCGCGAACGGCGACGTGTCGTCCATGGTCCCGCTCGTACAGCAGCGTCTCGAGGTGAAGACCCATCTGCATGATGTGACCGTTGGAGGCTTTGAGGTTAACGAGAATGTTACGATAGCCGCCAAAAGCCGGTCGGTCGAAGCGGTCCTCGACGCGCACCACCTCGAACTCGTATTTGATGCGGTCGAGCGCGTCGTAGACTTGTTCGAGCCGCTCGAAAGCGAGCGAGGATTGCGCGATGTCGAGCAATCTCGACGCGTCGCCCCCATGGTCGTGGTCGATGGTATCCATCGCTTGTTGACGGTTCTTCAACCTCACGCTTCAACCTCCTTTAGGGGAGGGGTCGCGTTGTACGGTGATGCCGATCGTGCGGTCATTTGGAGGAGGCCTCCCAGGTCCAGGAAGTGGGCCAGCCTTCGCCGAAGCCTTCCACGTCAAACAGCGGAACATCGTCGTCCATGACGGTGAAGAATGGCTCTGCCGGAAAGTCGTTCAGTCGAAGGCGAAGGGAGCGCTCTTCAAAGGTGGTCGCATAGGGGAAATCGACGTCGGATGTTTCCATCCAGTGGAGGGACTGCGTGGTCAAGTCGGCGACAGCCTCGCTCATGATGAATACCCTGCCTTCTTGTTGTACGCCTTGTCGGTTCGCCCCGAACTGTGGATGATGTCCTTGTAGACCTGATCCTTCGACTTGCCCTCGCTGAGCCCTTTATCGATGAGTTGTTGGAAAGTTGGGCCATCGGGGTTGCCATACTTTTCGAGATCGCGGGCCTGAAGTTTTGCCACCTTCAGAGCTCCGTGTTCGCTGTCCAACATCATCGTCCGCACATCGATCCGTGCCTTGTGTCGAAGGTTGGAGGCGCGCAGAGCCCGCTCGGAAAGGGTGGGGTTGCCGCCATTGATTTCGGCAACCTTTTCGAGCGCGCGGTCCGCCTTGACGGCGGTTTCGATGATTTTGTTGTACCAGAAGCGTTGTGCTTTTTCGGTACGGGGCGCGACGTTGTGCGGGATCACCGCGCGGCCGTCGGTGTCGCGCGCGATGATGTGCGTCGCACCAGCTAGCTCGACCAGCGCTTTGGCGGCTTCGGCGTAGAGTTGGTCGAGATCTTCGCTGCCTTGCTTAGGCGGGACCGGGGCGCCGGGTTTGGGCGCGGCTGGCGCCGGAATCGTGTTGATGAACATCATCTTGCCTTCGAGGATGACGTCCTTCTTTTCGGAGCGGATGGTAATGTCCCCGTCGGCGTCGAAGCGGATGTTCTTCCCGTCGAAAGCGACCGTGGCTTTGCCCGTCGTGAAGATGATGCGTTCGTCCCGAACCTCGATCTTCGTGTCCGTTGGGTTGATCTCGGGGTCGGTCTGCCCCTGGATCCCGAGTGCGCCCTTGTTCGGAGGTTCAATCAACTCCAAGAGGTAGTTGTCGCCGACCATGGTGGCGTCGAGGAGACCGACCACGGTTTGCCGTTGCTCGCCTACCACCGTCAGTCGGTTGCTAAACGTGCGCTCGGTCTCGTAATTCTTGACGAGCTTCTGCATGTCTTTTTGGGCCTGCAGATAGACGAGTTCGTGCTTGTCTTTGTCCTCGAACATCAGCTCGCTAAAGCCTGTCGAATTTGGCGAGGAGTCCGTCTTCCAGGTGCTGCGGGTTCGGTGTTTCGGCAGCTTGTAGGGGACGGGGTTCGTCTCGTTGTAGACACGACCCACCACGACCGGGTGGTCCGGATCGCCCTCGTAAAAGGCCACGAGCACCTCTTGGCCGACGCGCGGAAGCATGAAGGAGCCGAAGCCGATCCCGGACCAGTCTTGGCTGACGCGCAGCCAACAGGAGCTGTTGTCGTCGGCCTCCTTGCGGCGGTCCCAGTGAAATTTCACTCGCACCCGGCCATGTTCGTCGGTGTGAATCTCCTGGTTTTTTTCCTTGTCGGGGCCGACGACGATCGCGCTCTGCATGCCGATGATCTTCGGTTTGGGCGTCTTGAAGTCGGGCACGTGCGGAACGGCGGAGAATGACGCCTCGCCTCCGCCCGTCCATTCGCCCGTGGCGGTGCCTTCGAAAAAGAAGCGCGTCACGAGCAGGGGCGCCTTCATCTCGGGGCGAGGGTGATCTTCCATGGTGAAGATCACGCCCGGCGCCAGATCGGGGCAGTTCGTCTCGAAGCGGACGCGCTGCTTGTACTTGCGCTGACTTTCGAGCATCAACTGTGCGAGCTTCTCTCCTTCGGCCGTGTCGTGTCGTGCGAATATCCCCTTGTCGTCCGCGTTGGGGGTCTTACCGCCCGGGCTCTTTTCCATGTCGATCAGGAAGGCACCGGGCGCGTAGTGGTACTGCTCGTAGAAGTTCTCTGGCGGAGCGACCTTGTCCTTGCTTGTCGACTTGGTTAGCAGATTGTATTTTTTGCGAAACTCGTAGTCGCGCAGGGTGACCACACCGGGCTGTACGGTGTGCGAGATTCGCACGTGGGTGAGGTACTCGCTGCCGTGGCTCTCCTGAGGAGTGTCGAACGCGCGGATCGCTCGCTTTCGTCGTTTGCCGGTTTGGGGCTGATCACTGAGGATGAACTCGGTCGCCTTGGTGCCTAAGAATCGAAAGAGATGCGTGATCCCCTCGCGCTGCAGTAGACGACGAATGAAATCGTGATCGCTCTCGCCGTATTGCACGATGTAATCGTATTTGCGGTAAAAGGACTCGTTTCGCGTCAGCTCCCAGCGCACCTTCAGCTTCCACTCTTTGAGCAGTTCGCTGACGATGTCCTTGACCGTCTTTTGCTGGAAGATGCGGTGATTGGATGTCTGGGTTGTCTTCCAGAAGAAGGGGACGATGTGAATGTAGTAGGTGGACTGTTCCTTGGTCTTCGCGCCGCTCGCGCCAGGCGTGATCCCCTGAATCTGCTCGGCGTGATCACAGATCCCGGTCCACAGACGGTCGGGCTGGTCTCCCGTCGCGGTGCGCAAGGAGAAGGACGCCGGCTGGCCGATGATCTTGTCGAAATCGATGCTCGGGTTGCCGCTTGTGGCGATGACGCTCACGCTGAACAGCTCGGAGAGCGACTCTTCGATGCTGAAACGTTTGACGTCGAATGTCTCCTTGGACGCGACGAGGACGCGAAGTGGGTGGTGCTCCGTCGCCATCGATCAGTCGAGCCTCCAGTAGAAGGACTTGCGCGCGGCCCAAAACGCTTTGCCGACCGTGTCCTTTTTGTCCCAAAGGTCGACGTGGCCCTGTGAGCGTTCGCGGTCGATGCCCATGAAGGTCAGCACTCCGGTGGTGTCGATGATCTCGCCAGGTGGCTCCGTTTCCCGCGGCTGCCGATAGATGGCCGGTTTGCCCCAGTGGTCCTGCAAGAAGTAGCTGAGATCGGCGGCCCCGCGTGGGATCCCGTGCGGACAGAGATCGCCTTCATAGTCGAATCGACCGAAGAAAAACTGGCGTCCATTGCCTCGTTCTGCGAGCGAGCTGAGGCTCTGGCGGTCGTCCAACATGAGGTTGGCCAGAAGCAGCGCTTCGGCCATACGCATCGCGCTGGTCTCTGTGAGGGTCGCCGCGCCTGAAGAGAAGCTGCGGGCGCAGATATGCACGCTGCCAGGGTCGGTCTTCAGGTGGTGCCGAAGCAACTCGAAATTGGGCTTCGGGAATTTCAGCTTGGCCCCCTCATCGTGGGTTGGAGCTTACCGCAGCCGTGATGCCCAAGCTAGTCCGGCCCCGAGCTTTGCTAGCGAAGGAGTACCAGGTCCGCGAGAAAGGCGCTTCGGTAGTCGACGATGAGTTTGCGAACCGTCGCGGCGCGGTCGGCCCAGACTTTCACGACAGGCTTGTTACCGCGCCAACGAGCCGCTTCGGCGCGCGCGAGCATCGATCGCACGGGTTGATTGATGTGTTGACGCCAGAAGAGTCGGTCGAGCCAGACCTCGACGTCTGTCGAGCCGGGCACGACGTTTCCGGCGACGAACAGGGCAGCGGGCACGGCGGCTCTAGGTAGGCGCTTGGCCGGCAGCGCAAGCTTACGGCGACGGAGCCGACGCTCGTCTTCTTTCATGCTAGCGACCTTGAGCCATTTAGCGAGTTCGCCCAGCGAGGGCGCCGAGGTTTTCGCAAGTTTGGCGCCGAGCGCTCGCGCCTTGCCGAGTTTTAGGGCCATCGCGCCCCAGAGCCAACCGGCCGTGACCTTGTCGTCTTCGAGCGCCGCGAGATCCGTCAAACGTTCGCCGAGTGCCGCTCGGGCGTCGTTTTCTGCGATCACCGCGGTGGCGAAGGCCTGCTCTGCGGCCTCGTAGGCCTTACGGTACTGGCCGAGGTGGGCGGTGGCGAAGGCCTGGTTGATGAGCAGCCGGGTTTGAGTGGTGAGTGAGTGGCGCTTGGGTTCAGATAATGGGCCGCGCAGTACGTCGAGCGCGTGCTTTGCTCGGTTGACGGACAAGTAGATGGCCGCCCTTTGATAGACGCGTCGGCTCGGCGTGAGCTGGTGGGCTCGCCGCAAGCTTTGGAGGGCGATCGCGGTGTTGCCACGCTTGGCTGCCTCGCTGGCGCGGCTGATCCAAAGCATGCTCGCCGCTTCGCGCAAGGTGAGCATGGGGTTGGCTAGTGCGGCGGGCGCGGGGCACGATTCGCCCTTGCAGCTCAGCGGCCCGTCGGGAGGAGTTGCGAGCAAGGTTTCGAGGTATTCGGCTGCAGCCTTGGTGGCGGGGAGGTCTACGAGCACGCTTTGTTCTGGTGCGTGGGTGTCGAACAACAGCCAGGGCGTGCGAAGGTAGTGGTTGTTCAGTCGTGCACCCTTGTCGTTTTTCGGCACGAGGATGGCGAGCGCCTCTGCCACGCTCGGCTTCGTTTCCGCGATCACGAAGGAACTCAGTCGCAGCCTGCTTTCTCCCAACATCCGTGTTTTTGGATCGCTGAGGTAGACGCGCACGCGGTCGAGTCCGTCGATTCGGCCTTCGATTCCCCCGATACCCGCCTCGAGGCCCTTGAGTGCAGGCATGTAGAGTTGCCCCACATTCCGTGTGTCGGGGCCGAGAGCATTTTCCTTACCGCAGGCGATGAGCCCGAGGCGCGCGAGAGGCATGCCCGATCGACTTGGCGATTGGTGGTAGTGGGTGTTGTCAGCAAACGCGAGCGCGCGTGGTCCACCGTTGCCTTGTCCTGCCAAGCACAGAAAGGCGCCCCGTCGCATGTTGGTCATGAACGGTTCTGTCTTGGCGACGCCCCCTTGTGCCAACTCCTTCATCGCCTTGAGGCGGCCCACCGCCCGCGCGGCGGCGAATGCGTGTCCACGCAGAATCTTGTCGTCGCTCTTCAGGCCCAGCTCTACTTGCTCTGAAAAAGCGCCTTGCAGGATGGTGGACGGCGAGTTTCCGCCAGGGTGTTCCTCCGGCGCTTGATTCCATGCTTTAACGACGGCAGCTGCCGCTTCTGCGCGCTTCTGGTGGTCGGGGACAATCGCGGTGGCTTGGTCCCACGCGAGGGTGGCGGCTCGATATTTGGCATCGACGGCGAATTGCTGGGCTTCGGTTTCGAGCCACGGCATGCTCCCCGGGAATTTTGCGAGCCACGCGTCCTCGAGGCAGGCGGCAGGGGCCCCGTTGGGGTTCGCCTCGTACGCGGTAAAGCAGGTGTCGACCTGAGCCTCGACGCGCCTCAGGATGTACATGGGGAGGGGGAACAGAACCACGATGCTCAGGACGGCGACGATGAGCGCGACGTACTGCGTGCGCCGTTTGCGGAGCTTCTTCCTCGCGGCTGCCGGCAATCTCCGGCGCGACGATGGTCGTGGCGCCGAGGAGAGACCGGCTTCGTTTTCATCTTCTTTTGCGGCGCTCCCTGGCTTGCGTGCGGATTCCGGGGCGGCTTCGGAAGAGCGTTCTTCCTGCGCGGCGCGCTTCGAGGAAGGTGGCCCTGAGCTCGGGCCCGTCGTTGGTGCATCGGCAATCTCTTCGGGTTCGTCGTTGTCGGCGTCCGCGATGAGCGCTCCGTCGGCTTCTGCGTCGTCCAGGCCAAAGTCGAAATCGAAGTCGTCATCATCGCCGAATTCGAGGTTCTGAAAGTCGCCTGCAGATGTGGATGAATCCGGACCGCTCAGATCGATGTTGAGCTGGCTCTCGCGATTGTCGCCCAGGTCGATGTCGAGCGCACTTTCCGGTTCGCTTCTGGAAAAGTCTTCGTTCGATTCTGCGTCGACATCGCCGGTGCCGACGTCATCGTCATCACTGGGGGCTCCTTCGTCATCACTGGGGGCTCCTTCGTCATCACTGGGGGCTCCTTCGTCATCGCCGATGTCGAAGCCGAGGTCGGGGCTGTCCTCGTCGCTGCTGCCATCGCCCATGTCGAAGCCGAGGTTGTCTGTTGCTGCGGGCGGGGCAGACTGTGGGGCGGCCTGTTGCTCTTCAGGCTCTTCTTCTTCCTCTTCTTCTTCCTCTTCTTCTTCCTCTTCTTCTTCCTCTTCTTC
>JAPYTK010000201.1 GCA_029941785.1 Polyangiaceae bacterium
GTGGGATCAGCGGCCTGAGCGCGGCATGGCGGCTCACGCAAGCAGGGGTAGCCTGCCACATGCTCGAACTGGAGACCTTCGCAGGTGGAACCAGCACATGGGGCGAGGTGGGCGCTGTCGCTCATCCCTGGGGGGCGCATTATCTCCCGGTCCCCGAGCGCGAGGCGCGTGTTCCGCTTCGCCTGCTCGATGCGCTGGGCGTGGTCCGCGGTTTCGACGCGGCCGGTCGCCCACGCTTCGACGGCGCGCTGCTCTGCCACGCGCCGGAGGAGCGACTGCATTACCACGGCGCATGGCATCGTGGACTCGTGCCTTTCTCCGCGCTCACGCCCGAACAGAAATCCGAATTTGACCGCTTTCGGGGATGGCAAGAAAAACTGAAGCTCGCGAAAGGTAACGACGGTCGCCACGCCTTCGTGTTGCCGACGATGTTAAGCTCGCGCGATCCCGCCTACCTCGCGCTCGACAAGATCAGCATGGCCACATGGCTCGATCGAGAGGGGTTTCACGATCCCTTCATCCGCTGGTACGTCGAGTACGCGACCCGCGACGACTTTGGAGCCAGCTTGACGCAAACATCGGCTTGGGCCGCATGGCACTATTTTTGCGCTCGGCGCCTCACGAGTGACCAGCTCAAGGGCAGCCGGTTCTTGGTGTGGCCGGAAGGCAATGGCTGGCTCGTCAAACAGCTTCTTGCCCGGGTGCCCCTCACCCGCCGTCATGGTGCTCTCGTCACGCAGGTCAGCTCCAACCCGAAGGGCGGCGTGCGCGTCGATTATTTCGACGTGAGCACCCGACTCATGAAACGAATCGAAGCCCGCGGTGCCGTGCTCGCCGTGCCCGGCTTCGTGATGCGACGTCTGGTCGGTGACGTGAAGCCGCCCGACAGCTCGCGCCGCGAAGGCTCCGCGTGGTTGGTCGCGAACCTCCATGTCACGCGGCCACGCGAAGCACACGTCGTGTGGGACACCATCCTCCACGACAGCCCGAGCTTGGGCTACATCGACGCCAGCCATCAGCTCAGCCCTCCGCGCGACCGCACGGTGCTGACGTATTATCGGCCTTATGTAGGCGACGATCCGCGCGCCGAGCGACAGGCCCTGCTCGCCAGCCGCTGGAACACCTTGACGAGCGACATCTTTCTCGACCTGACCCGCGTCCATCCCAAGCTCGTCCAGCAGACCGAGCGCGTCGATATCATGCGCTGGGGTCACGCGATGCCTCGGCCAACGCCAGGCTTCCTGGGCTCATCACCGTGGCAGGAGAGCCCGATGCTCGATGAACGCATCGCCTGGGCGCACGTCGATCAGAGCGGCATGGCGCTCTTCGAGGAAGCCAGCACGCGCGGCGTCGCAGCAGCCGAAGCTCTCGCGCGTGCATTGGGCACTGCGACAGGAGAGAGCTGGCTATGACCGCTCGGGCGCGCGCTTCGTCCACGCCTATCGCTTCAACGCTCGTCGACCCGCAGAGTAGCCTCGCCGACCGACCTGCCCCGCAGCTGACCAATCTTCATCTCGTAGACTCCCGCTTGCACAGAAAACGTGACGGCCGGTGGGCTTTGCGGCTCGCCGGTCGGAAGAGCACGGAGGACCCGATCGACGATGAGGTTGCCGCTCGGTGACGTAATTTTGAGTTGATAGGGCGGCGAGCAGCCGTCCCAAACTCGAAAGACCAATCGCGCCATCTCGTGCGGGCGAATCTTATCGATGTTCTCGCAGATGATCTCAATATCGCCGCTGCTGTCGATCCTACCTGGCACGCTCTTACTCCGTGACGCGCAGCGTCGCCGCGCCTTCGGCTTTGCCATAAAGCTCGGCGATGGTGATCATGTACTCACCGGCAGCCGAGATGGAGAACGTCACCGGCGGAGAACTCTGCGGCCGACCGGTTGGCAAATCGCGAATCACCCGATCGAGAATCATCTTGCCGCTGGGCCCGCGGACCTTCACCGTGAAGGGCGGATTTACCGCGTCCCAGCTTCGAAACACGAGGCGTGCCGTAATACCGACAGCGAGGCCGTCGGTCTGACAGACGACTTCGATGTCCCCCGAACTCTCGATTGTGGCAGCCACAGTTGTTCTTCGTTCCCGATTCTTGGTGCTACCAATTCTAGAACAGTGCCGCACAGTGTGCGAATTTGGGGCAGTTCACATGCATAAGCTCGTCGTGGGCGACGACAAGAGCGGAACACAGCGGATGGGTATTTACCGGACTTTTCACACTCTTACACCAATTACCCCTCGATGAAGAGCATGCCACAAACGCAACGCTTCACGGTGTCGGCCAGCTCAGTCGGATACGGGCGGTGTCCAGCGGAGGCGGGGTTTTCTTGCGGCCTGCGCTTCGTTGAGCCGCCGCAAACGGGTCAGGTGCGGCGCCGTCTTGACGAGCTGTGGGTCACGCTCTGCTTCGGCAGCGATCGCGATCATCGCATCGGCAAATTCATCGAGAGTCTGCTTGGTTTCGGTTTCCGTAGGCTCGATCATCAGAGCGCCCTTCACGACGAGCGGAAAATAAACCGTCGGCGCATGAAATCCGTAGTCGAGCAGCCGTTTTCCAATATCGAGCGTCTTGACGCCCGTTTTCTTTTCGATGGCTTCATCGCTCAGAACGACCTCGTGCATGCATGGCTCGTCCGTCGCCACCAGGTAGGTCTCCTTCAACCGGGACCAGAGGTAGCGCGCGTTGAGCACCGCCATCGTGCTCGCGTCCGATAGGCCCTGTCCGCCGAGCTCGCGAATGTAGCAATAGGCTCGGATGAACATGCCAAAATTTCCCTGAAAGGCGCGCACGCGGCCAATGCTTTGGGGGCGATCGGCATCGAGGCGATACCCGCTGCCGGAACGAGTCACGACCGGTTGAGGCTGGAAGGGCTCAAGGTGTTCGCGGAAACACACCGGGCCGGAGCCTGGGCCACCGCCACCATGGGGCGTCGTAAAGGTCTTGTGCAAATTGATGTGCACGACATCGATGCCGATATCCCCAACGCGGACACGACCCATGATCGCGTTGGTGTTCGCGCCATCACCGTAGACCTGACCACCCCGCTCGTGGATGAGCTCTGAGATTTGCACCATGTTCGACTCGAACAAGCCGAGCGTGTTTGGATTGGTGATCATCAAGCCGCAAATGTCGTCTTCGCCCGCTTCTTGTATGGCGCGAGCGACATCTTCGACCTGAACCAATCCGTCAGCGCGACCAGCGATCTTGACCGACTCCAAGCCACAGAGAGAACAACTCGCCGGATTCGTTCCGTGCGCGCTCTCCGGAACGAGCACCTTGCGAGGACTTCGCCCCTGAGCCTGGTGATAGGCCTGGATCATCATCAGACCCGTCAGTTCGCCTTGCGCGCCTGCAGCGGGCTGCAGAGAGCAATCGTCGAGTCCGGTGATGGTGCACAACATCTCACCGAGCCGATGCATCACCTCAAGGCTGCCTTGGCACAACTCGTCCGGCGCCATGGGGTGCAACCGCAGAAACGCAGCTTGCCGAGCGGCCCATTCATTGACCTTCGGGTTGTATTTCATCGTGCATGAGCCGAGCGGATACATCTGCGTGTCGATGCAATAGTTCTGCTGCGACAATCGGACGAAGTGCCGAAACGCCTCCGGTTCGCTGACCTGCGGGAGCCGCGCCGCGCTCGCGCGTGCGAGATCGCCAAAATGAACGGACGGGTCGATTCGTGGCGTGTCAAACGGCGCGAGAGACGCGCCGTGACGGCCATCGGCACCGCGTTCGAAGATCAACGGCTCGAGCAGCTGCAGACCAGGTTGTGCCGCACCGCCCGGAGCCCTCAATGCCCCCGCATGAGTCGATGCACCACCGTCTCTCACTTCATCGACTCCGGCGCAGAATCGGTTGCCCCTTCGGAGTCCTCCTCCGTCGCCCCTTCACTCTCCGGCGCGGCCGGCGGTTCGGCGTCGCCACTCTCGCGGTTCTTGCCGTCCCAGTCGCCACCGCCGAGGTCCGACGAGCCCGCGCCGCCGATGGAGTCCAAATCGGCATCCACGTTGCGCTGCTTCACCGCTCGCCAGGGCATGCCAAGCTCATTTTCTCCGAGGCCAGCCTCGCCGTTGATGCGGTCGTCTACATTCTCCCCCTCGGGCCTCGTGTACACGAGGTAGCCTTTGCCGGTGCGCCGCGAATTCGGACCTACCAGACCTACGGTATACTCGGTCCAGTCGAAGCGAAGGAGGTTGCCGTCCACATTACCCTTCAATTCCCCAACCCTGTCCTTGCGTGGCCGCTCCCACTTGCCGTGCACCCGCTGTCCGGTCTGCGCGACGTGAAGGAAGCCAAAGAGTGGGCTGTAATAGACCCCGTCCCACTTCGCGTCGGTCGGCATGGTCCCAGCCGTCACGGAGGCTCGCTTCGCCGTTACCGGGGGCGGGCCGCAGGCACTCAACCCCATCGTCACGGCCGCAGCCACCATCACTATTGTCGCCAAACTCCCGAACGTCGTAGCCTTCATGCGCGGGAGCCTAAACCCAAACCCCCTACCGTGACAACGCCCTTTACAGATCGGCTTGCCACAATGAAAAGCACACGCCGGCGCTCAGCCGCGAGCCGCTATCCACTGAGGATCCCACCACGGTGGCTTGTCGAAGGACTCGTTGTAACGAGCCCGCTCATCCTGAACCCGTTTCTGTACGTCGATCGGCCGTGGTTCGATCGCCACAACGACACCGAGCAAGCCGTCCATCTGGTGAGCCAGGGCTTCGGCATCCGCCACCACGTCCTCGAGCAGGCGTCGAGTGCTCAGGTCCTGGTCTCCGATCCACCTCGCTACGGCGCACAACGTCTCGATCTGAATCCGCGCCGCCACCAACGTCTCTCGGACCATCTCCTCGGTCCGAGTCGTGTGGGGAAGCGACACGTGGCTGCGAGCCAGTAGCTCCTCGGGTCGCATGGTCGGTTGGCCACGAAGCTGCACGATCCGCTCGGCCAGGCGATCACCCAATTCCTGCTGCCGATTGGCGTGGTGCTTGAAGCATCCAGCGAGTTCCCGAACCCGACTGCGCTCGCTGCCAAAACCGTATTCGCGACAACCCAGGCCCAGGGTCATGACCGTTGCCAACACTTCATTCAACGCCTCGACGACGCGAGCCCGGTCCGCTTGATAGGCTCCGGTCACCGCGCCATTGGTGAGATCGCTCCGCGCGCGTGTGCGGATGACATCCAAATCAGAGAAGGGTTGCTTCATCGATCGCGCTCCAGCCTAGAGCTACGGTTAACACGCTCCGGGAGAACCCGACTAATTTCATGATGTAGGTATATTTACCACATCAGATCACATACGGCCGCAGCAGGCTGCAACCTGCGTGGTACAGTGCCGCGTGTCCTCCTCACAACTCGTCGCCATCGTCGATGGCCAAGGCCTTGCTCCCGACGACGCCCGTGCGCTCTGGCAGCGATTCAGCGCACATATGGACGAAAATGAGGGGGATTTTGACGGATTCGCCGCCAAAGAGGGGTTTCGCTACGCGCGGGTCTCCGTGCAAGACCACACGCCCAGCCTGGTGCTCACGAATGACCCGGCGGCGCCGACCGAAACAAAGACCGCGAAAACCCGGGGCAAGAAGAAACGGGGACGCCAAAAGAAAAGGCCGCGAGGACCTCGCTAGGAGTCGCGGTCGCGCCGAGCCTCCAAGGCCGCGAGAATCACCTCGTCGAGCCGGCCCTCGGAGATGAAGGCCTCGCCAAATCGGCAATCCGTTTTTCGCTCGCCGCCGTGGAGAGAACCGTCGCGCAACGCCAGAAGAAGTTCCTTGTGCTGGGTCTGCATCATGGATCGCACGTGAACGTCCAGGTCGTCACGCGCCAGGGCGTCAGCGTAGGACGAGCTTCGTGACGCGATCACCCGACCCCCGTCGGCGAAGACATCCGTCACGACCTCATGGCGCGAACCATTGTCCTCGGTTTGCACATGATAAACCGCGTCGCCGTGACGTACGTTGTGATTGTAACCTGTCAACGAGCGGCGCATTTCAGAATCCTATTGAAGGCATTGCTCCAGCGCATCCATCGATGGAGAACGTATACCGCAGTTGACCTGCACGATGCTGAGTTGAGCGTGACAACGACGCAAATCGTCAAGATACGCAGGTCTTGTGCGTGCTTTTCGCCTCGCCTCAGCAATATCTACCGGGCTCACACCGCGATGGCGCACATACACTTGGTGTTCGAAGTACCGCTCGATGAGCTGCTTGCACTGAGCCTCGTTCGCGCGCGGCGCCAACCACTCGAACAGGCGGCCTCCAACAAACACGATGAGCAGCGCCACCACCACAACGACCGTGGTGAGCAGCTGACGTGCCTTGCGCGACGATGGCGCACAATCGTTTTGCTTGCTCAACGCAGACAAGCCTCCAAGCTACTCTTGGAGGGCGCCTCGCGCACGCAGCGCATGGCGCCATCGGTGATCCGTTTTCCGACACACGACTTGAGAAGTGCCTCGCCCTTTGCGGTTCGCACCGCAGCCACCCGCTGCGCGATCTCCGCCTTGTCCGTCATCTTCCCCTCCCGCAGGGTCAGCTCCGCAGTGCGGCGAAAAATCGTCTCACAGTCGTCCCGCGTGGCGGGGTGACCACACGCCACGGTACAGATGACCAGCACCGAAGTAGCGAGCGGCACCGATGCACTTCGAGTCATACCCGCAGTGTGACGACTCCGATGCGCGACCGCAAGTCACCAGTATCGCATCGAGTTTTGATGCCAAGGCCGCAAGCCTACGACAAGCAGCTACCCACTTTGTGGACCACACTGCCACCCTTGCTACAATTCTCTTTGTGGCACGACGCGACGGGCATGCTCGCGGCTCTACCGCCGGTCGCAAGACCGACCAGAGACCGCGAACCAAAGCTCGCCCTCCGGTCAATGCGGAGCAGGCGCTATCGCGCCGTCGCGCCAAGCGACTGCAGCCGGAAGACTATCTCGATCGTGCGATGCGTGCCGCCACGCCACGAACCCGAGGCAACTGGGCCCGCCGCGGTCTGGCCACCGACGGGGATATCAACAACGACACCCAAGCGATGTTGCTGCGCCAGCTGTATCTGTCGCACTACACCCAACGGCAATTCCAGCTCGCCTACGCGGTCGCTCTTCAAGCCACCGAACTTGCCGTCCTGCCCGACGTGATCCACCAAGACTGCGCGCGTGCCAAACAAGCGCTAGGCGACATCGATGGCGCCGCCGCACACCTCCGCCTCGCAGCCAGACTGGGGCCGGCCTCGCGACGTGCGTTCCACCACTGGACGCTGGGGTCGATGCTGCACCTTTCAGAGCGAGGCGACGAAGCGATCTCGGCCTTGAAGCGCGCCGTCAGATGGGGCTCGACCGACAAGCCCCTCTATCGGGGTCAGCTCGCGCTCGCCAAGTTGGCGATGGGCACACACGTTCGCGGCGGCAAACGGTTGATGGCCGAGCTCCAAGGATGTCCGGCAGGCCAAGGCTACGGGCGCTTCGTCCTCGGTCAGCTCGCTTTTCATCTCGGAATGAGAAACGAGGCGCGACAACACCTCGACGCGTTCATCGAGCGAACCCGAAAAGGGCGGCCAGCGATGCGCGTCGCCCTCGAACCGGAAGTCCTTGCAGCCGAAACGACCTTGTCAGTCCTCGACGAAGCGACGTTGTAAACTCCCACCTGGTGGCAAGGCCCCGGCGCCTAAGCTATGATTGGTACACTACTTTCTTTTCGACACGCCCAAGCCAACCGGCGTTCACTATGACCATCTCTCGCCTCGTACGCATTCTCAGCATTGTATCTTTGGTCGTGCTGAGCGCTCTGGCGGCCTGTGATCCAGCATCGAGCGGCGCGGTGACCATCGGCCTCACCAGTGATTTCCGAGCCGGCACCGACATCACACGGCTCGCGATCAACATGACCGTCGATGGCGCCCTCCTCGACGAAAGCGATCTCTCGCTCGGCGGCTCGACGCCAGACGTTGAATTTCCTGCCGAATTCACCTTCGACAAGGTCGCCAATGGCGCCGTGCTCGACTTTCACGTCCGCGGATTTGAAGGCGACGAACTGCGCGTCGATCGTCACGTTCAGACGACCGCCATCGCCGGGCGTCACCTGTTGCTCCGCCTCCGACTCGAATCCTTATGCATGATCTTCTCGGCCACGACCAGCGACCCACAGCCGAGCGCGCCAAGCTGTGACGACGCGACCGAGACCTGTGTGGGCGGAAAATGTGCATCCTTCGCGGTCGATGCGGCCACGCTCGAAGAGTACCAAAGCAGCTGGCACGAGCAGTTCGGAGACGACTGCAAACCTCTCGGCGACGACGAACCGATCGTGCTGGTGGGCGAAGGACAAACAGATTACCTGCCGATGGCGGATGACGCGGTAGCTCAAGTCGAAGCTGGGCCCCAAGGTGGACACCACATTTGGGTCGCCATACGCATCAAGAACCTCCACAAGTCGGGCTCCATCACAAGCGTCGGAGGAGAAATCCCGGAGCTCAATCTCACGATCCCCCCTCTGAAAGTCGTCTTCACGATGGACCTCGATGAAGGCGGATTCTGCAAATTGTACGGCCTGCGATTCCAGCTTGATATCGCCGGTGATGACATTCAAACCATGCTCGGCAAGCGCCTCAAGGTGAAGGTTGAAGTGCGAGACGAAGCAGGCGACGTGGGCACGGGTGAGCGCTGGGTCATCCTGTCGGACACGCTCATCTAAAATTAAGGTAGACTCATCGAATGGACCGACGACGACTCACCGCCCTTCCCACCCTCCTCCGATCCTCGAGCCACGCCGCGGCATGCCTATGCACGCTCGTCCTCCTGGTCAACGCCTGCGGCAATGATAAGACGGAGACCGACACCAGCGTGCTGACGACGGGCTCCGGTGGAGCGGGAACCTCAACGAACAAGGCGACCACCAGCACGGGGCCGGACTTGAGCACCGCAGCGGTGGGCGGAGCGGGAACCGGAGCCGCCGGAGCCGGAGTGAACGAGGGGGGCATGGGCATGGTGAGCCACGAGTGGGGCACCACGCACGGCGGCGACATGGGTCAAGCCTTTCTCAAGGCTCTCTCGGTGGACGCCTCGGGCAATAGCATCATCGTCGGCGCCTTCACCGGGGCGATCGACTTCGGCAGCGGCATGGCGCTCACCTCGGCTGGCGACACCGACGTGTTCGTCGCGAAGTACGGGCCGGGGGGCGCCTACTTGTGGGCCAAGAAGTTCGGCGACGCCAATATCCAATCCGCGCTCGCAGTCGCTACCGATAGCAACGGCGACATCGCCTTGTGCGGCTACTTCTATGGGGGCCTCAACTTTGGCGGCTCCAACTTGTCCAACAGCGATCAATTCGCGAACATTTACCTCGCCAAGCTCCAAGGCGCAGACGGTGCTCACGTCTTCAGCAAAGCATTCACAAACGTCGTGGGTACGAACGACAAATGCAACGGCATCGCCTTCGATACCAAGGACAACATCTTGATCACGGGGAAATTCCTGAGCGAGATAGACTTCGGCGGCGGCCAAATCACGGCGAGTGGAGGCAACGGAGATCCTGATGTTTACGTTGCGAAGTTCTCCTCAATGGGCTCCAACACCTTCAGTCTCAACTTCGGGGGCTCGGCCAACAACACGCAGGAAGAGCAGACCGGGCTCGACATCGCGACCGCCATCGACGACTCCTTCGCCATCACTGGCGTGACGCTCGGCCCGGTGGATTTCGGTGACGGAGAGATCTCCAGCGGCAGCTCACCACGGGCGTACGTCGCTCGCTTCGACAGCAACGGCACACACCAACTATCACGTGTCTTCGGCGCAACAGACGAAACGCGAGGTTTGGCCGTCGCTTTTCACGAGTCAGGCGACCTGTTTGTGGCCGGATCCTTCGATGCAAGCATCACGATCGAAGACACCGAACTGAAAGCCACTGGTGGCATCGCCGACATCTTCGTCGCGCGTTATGACGCCAACGCGAGCTTGATGTATGCTGAGGGATTTGGCGGCCAAAAAAATGCGACCGTCTACGACATGGCGATCGACCCCAATGGCTACGCCGTCGTCGTCGGTGAGTTCCAAGAAGACTTTGAAGTGAACAGCCAGAACGTGCTCATGGGGGCCGGTGGCTTCGACGCATTCGTCTTGAAGGTCGGTTTCCTCGGCAATGGCTATTGGGGCTACGCGATGGGCGACGCGCAACAACAGAGAGCCGACGGTGTCGCGATCGACGGCAATGGCGACGCCATTGTGGCCGGTAACTTCTCCGGAACGATCGATCTCGGCCAGGGTCCCACCGTAGGGGGATCTTCGGACTTTTTCTTGGCGAAGTTCGGGCCCTGAAGCGCCTCCGCGTGCGGCAGGAGGCAATCAGAAGCGTCAAAGTGTGGGCTCATCGAGGCGACTCTTGGTAAAGTGGGCT